>JBQCDV010000240.1:0-2983 GCA_051960855.1 Actinomycetales bacterium | reverse complement strand
GAGCCTGTCCGGCGGCGGCGCCGGCGTCGCGGTGAGCCCGACGAGGCCGAGGCCGCGGCAGTGGAGCCGACAGCGTCGACGCTCGCGACCGGCGGGGCGGCCGGCGCCGGCGCCGACGACGAGACCGCGACTGACATCGCCGCGACCAGTACTGAAGCAGGCGCGCACGGACCGACCGATGGCGACGACACCGAGGACGGCCGACCCCGTCGCCGCCGGCGCGGTGGCCGTGGACGTCGCCGTCGCGGCGAGGACGCAGAGTTCGACGACGAGTCTGGCGAGAGCTCGGTGGCTCCGGCGGGCGACGCCTCGGAAGCGAGCGGGACGAGCGCGGCGCGCACCAGTGCCGCTGCCAGCAGCAACGAGAGTGACACCGACACCGACACCGACACCGGCACAGACCACGGTGACGAGAGCGACGACAGCGATGACGAGACCTCGTCGTCCCGACGGCGCCGCCGGCGGCGTCGCCGCAGCGGCAGCTCCGAGGCGGGGGAGACGACCTCGGACGATCCGCCGAACACCGTCGTTCGGGTCAGGGAGCCGCGGCGCAGCAGCCGCCGCGACCGCGACGACGACGGCACCGGGCGCGGCCGAGACGACGATGAGCCGACGGCCCTCCGCGGGTCAACGCGCCTCGAGGCCAAGAAGCAGCGTCGTCGGGAGGGCCGCGAGGCCGGGCGCCGCCGGCCGCCGATCCTGACCGAGGCGGAGTTCCTGGCGCGGCGGGAGTCGGTCGATCGGGTGATGGTCGTCCGGCAGTCGGGCGACCGCACGCAGATCGGCGTGCTCGAGGACGGCATCCTCGTGGAGCACTACGTCAACAAGGAGGCCGCGACCTCCTACGTCGGCAACGTCTACCTCGGTCGCGTGCAGAACGTGCTGCCGTCGATGGAGGCCGCGTTCGTCGACATCGGCAAGGGCCGGAACGCGGTGCTCTACGCCGGTGAGGTCAACTGGGACCTCGCCGGTCTCGACGGGCAGCCGCGTCGCATCGAGAACGCGCTGAAGTCCGGCGACCCCGTCCTCGTGCAGGTCACGAAGGACCCGGTCGGCCACAAGGGCGCCCGTCTGACGGCGCAGATCTCGCTGCCGGGCCGGTTCCTCGTCTACGTCCCCAACTCCTCGATGACGGGTATCAGCCGCAAGCTGCCCGACGTCGAGCGCAACCGGCTCAAGAAGATCCTGAAGAAGATCGTCCCCGAGGATGCGGGCGTCATTGTGCGCACCGCGGCCGAGGGTGCGAGCGAGGAGGAGCTGACCCGCGACGTCGCTCGGCTGCAGGCGCAGTGGGAGGACATCCAGAAGAAGTCGCAGAAGACCTCCGCTGCCCCCAGCCTGCTGTACGGCGAGCCCGACCTGACGGTGCGTGTCATCCGCGACATCTTCAACGAGGACTTCGGCAAGGTCGTCGTCTCGGGCGACTCGGCATGGGACGAGGTGCAGGCCTACGTCGGTCACGTCGCCCCCGACCTGCTGGAGCGGATCTCCCGCTGGACGCGCGAGGAGGACGTCTTCGCGCACTACCGGATCGACGAGCAACTGACCAAGGCGCTCGACCGCAAGGTCTGGCTGCCCAGCGGTGGCTACCTGATCATCGACCGGACCGAGGCGATGGTCGTGGTCGACGTCAACACCGGCAAGTTCGTCGGGCAGGGCGGCAATCTCGAGGAGACCGTTACCAAGAACAACCTCGAGGCGGCCGAGGAGATCGTGCGCCAGCTCCGGCTGCGCGACCTCGGCGGAATCATCGTCATCGACTTCATCGACATGGTGCTCGAGAGCAACCGCGACCTCGTGCTGCGGCGGCTCATCGAGTGCCTCGGCCGCGACCGCACCAAGCACCAGGTCGCCGAGGTCACCTCCCTCGGCCTCGTCCAGATGACGCGCAAGCGCATCGGCCAGGGGCTGCTCGAGGCCTTCTCGCACACCTGCGAGGCGTGTAACGGGCGCGGCGTCAAGGTCTCCACCGAGCTGTCGGAGCTGCGTCGGCCGTCGAACGGTGGCGGCAACGGTGGTGGCGGCAACGGTGGTGGCGGCAACGGTGGGCGGAGCACCCCGAAGCCGAGCGCGCCCAGCCGCAAGGTCGCCGACACCCCGTCGGACTCGAACGACGCCGCCGCGCTCCCCGCCGACTCCGGCTCCCCGTCCGCCTCGGTGGCGGCCGAGGGCGCTGGTCCCAACGGTGCTGGCGCCGGGGCCACCGGTCGCGACGCCCGCAGTGCCGCAGAAGGGGCACTCTCGGGCGATGCCTCCGCAGCTGCTGACGGCGCCCCCAGCGAGGGCGTCCCAGCTAGCGAGGGCAACGGCCGGCGCCGCGGTTCGCGTCGCGCTGCCCGTCGCGACGCCGGCGCTCCAGCCCCCGTCGACGCCGCGGCTGCCTCGCCTGCCGCCGACGCTGCTGCCCCGGCCGCCGTTGATGCCGCCGCCCCGGCCGCCGCTGACGCTGCTGCCCCGGCCGCCGCTGACGCCGCTGCTGCCTCACCTGCCGCCGACGCTGCCCCCGTCGCTGACCGTCCCAAGGTGGCCATTCCAAGCGTCGACGATGACGCTCTCGGTCTCGGTGAGCCGTCGCAGCGTCCCGCCCGGCGGGGCCGCCGACGTGCCGCCGCGCCAGCGGGTCCGCCGCGTGTTGCGGAGTCGGCAGCCACCGAGTGACTCCGAGGGGTGACCGGACGGAGTGACCCCGGCGCGGTGAATCCGAGCGAGTGACCCCGCCAGCGTGCTGTCGGCTCTCGCGTGTGCAGTTGTGGTTGCGGGGCGACCAGGAGTGCACACGCGAGGGGGTCGAGTTGGCGGTCGCCGCTCAGGGGACCGTTCGCGTACATGTGGCCGCACCCGCCACGACCTGTCACCGCACCCCGCTGGGGCTGACTGGCGAGTGCGGGCCGAGGTCCGATCACGCGGCTGAAGTCCAGTCACCCGACACCCCAGCGGGGCACACGCGAGGGGTCGTGTCGGGGGGCGGGGGTCGGGGGCGCGG
>JBQCDV010000239.1:0-12543 GCA_051960855.1 Actinomycetales bacterium | reverse complement strand
CTGGCGGCCGACGGCTACGTGGTCCTGACGTGGAGCGCCCGTGGCTTCGGCCGCAGCGGCGGCAGCATCCACCTGGACTCCCTCGACTACGAGATCCAGGACGGGCGGCGGCTGCTCGACGTCCTCGCCCAGCGCCGCGACGTGGAGCTCGACGCTCCCGGAGATCCGCGCGTGGGCGTGGCCGGCGCCTCCTACGGCGGAGCCTTCGCCCTCATGCTCGCCGGTGTCGACCACCGGGTCGACGCGATCGTGCCCTCCATCACCTGGAACGACCTCGGGCGTGCGCTGTTCCCACAGAACGCCGTGGGGAATAGCGCGGCCTCCGGCGTGCTGAAGAAGCTCTGGGCCGGCTACTTCTTCGCCGCGGGCGGCAGCGGCGGCTCGGGAGAGTGCGGTCGCTTCGCGCCCGACGTGTGCCGCGCCTACGCCGCGGCGGCTCAAACCGGCCGGCCCACACCCGAGCTGCTCGCCCTGCTGGCGCGGTCGAGTCCGGCGAGCGTCCTCGCCGGAGTCCGCGCGCCGACCCTGCTGGTGCAGGGGGAGGCCGACTCGCTCTTCCCGCTGTCGGAGGCGGACGCGACAGCACGCGCCCTGCTCGCCCACCGGGTCCCCGTCTCGGTGGTCTGGTACGCCGGCGGGCACGACGCCGCTGGCCTGGCCGTCTCGAGCGGCGGCAGCGACGACGACCGGGTGGGCGCGCTGACCCGCGCGTGGTTCGACCACTACCTGCGCGGTCGCCGCGTCGAGTTGCCCCGGCCGTTCGAGGCATCCCTGCCCGACGCCGCGCTGTCGACCGCCGACTCCCGCGCCGTGCCAGTCGTGCGGACCGCCGACAGCTACCCCGTGGCTCCGCCGCGGTCCTCGATGCCGCTGGCCGCGCCCCCGCAGCGGATCGCCGCACCGCCCGGCGGCTCGCCGGCGATCATCACCTCCGTCCCGGGGCTGGGGGGACTGCTTGGGTCGCTCCCGAACGCCGCAGCGGGGGCGGGTGGGAGTGCCGCGGGTGACGGCTCGGCAGATGGCGCGGCGGGAGCGGCCGGCGCCGGCGGCGCCGGAGCGGCTGAGGGCGCTCTCGGCCTGGTGGGCCTGCCGGGGCTGCCGGGGCAGACCGCCGCCTTCGCGACCGCTCCCGTGGCCGAGGCCATGACCGTCCTCGGCGCCTCGCAGGTCAGCCTGCGCGTCACGACCGACTCGGGGGCGCCGCCTGCCGGCGCTGTGCTCTTCGCCGGCCTGGTCGACGTCGCCCCCGACGGCAGCTCGATCGAGCTGCCGCAGCGGCTCGTCTCGCCGCTGCGCCTCACAGGTCTGCGCCCCGGTCAGCCCGAGCAGGTCGACGTGCAGCTGCCGTGGATCGCTCACGAGTTCCCCGCCGGGCACCGGCTGGTCGTGACGGTCTCGACCACCGACTTCGCCTACGCGCTGCCCGACGCTCCCGCGACCTACACCGTCGCAGCGGCCGGCGAGCTGCGCGTTCCGATGGTGTCGACGACGGCGGCTGCCGGACCGGCGGTGATCCCACCCGGGCTCGTCGCGCTGGTGCTGCTGCTTGTCGCGGTGGCCGCCGCGCTCCTGCTCCTGCAGCGCCGTCGCCAGCGGGCGGCCGGTCGGCGTGCACTGCGCCCGGAGCTGGGCGAGGTCCCGCTCGTCGTCGACTCCCTCGTCAAGGACTATGGGCACGGGGTCCGAGCGGTCGACGACCTGAGCCTCCGTGTCGAGCGGGGCATGGTGCTGGGGCTGCTGGGACCCAACGGGGCGGGCAAGACCACGACACTGCGGATGCTGCTCGGCCTGATCGCGCCGACGGCCGGCGAGCTCGTGGTCTTCGGCCAGTCGGTGGTGCCGGGAGCGCCGGTGCTCGACCGCGTAGGGGCCTTCATCGAAGGTCCCGGGTTCCTGCCGCACCTGTCCGGCCTCGACAACCTGCAGACCTACTGGGCAGCGACGGGGCGGCCCCGTGAGGACTCCCACCTCGATGAGGTGCTCGCCATCGCCGGTCTCGGTGACGCGGTGCACCGCAAGGTGCGCACCTACAGCCAGGGGATGCGCCAGCGTCTGGCGATCGCCCAGGCGATGCTCGGGCTGCCCGACCTGCTGGTCCTCGACGAGCCGACCAACGGTCTCGACCCGCCCCAGATCCGGGAGATGCGCCGCGTGCTGCAGAGCTACGCCGTCGACGGGCGGACCGTCCTCGTGTCCTCGCACCTGCTGGCCGAGGTCGAGCAGACCTGCACCGACGTCGTCGTCATGGCCCATGGTTCGGCGGTGGCGGCCGGTCCGGTCTCCGAGCTCGTAGGCGCCGCCGGCAGCTATGCGCTCGAGGTCGCCGACCCAGCCGCGGTGCGGGCGCTGCTGTCCGCGCACCCCGACGTCGTGTCCGTGGAGGCGTCGGCCACGGGCGTCACGGTCGCGCTCACGACGCCGGCGCCGGAAGTACGCGCCCGGCTGGTGCGCGACCTGGTCGCCGCCGGCCACGACGTCACAGGGCTGGCTCCGGCGCGACGCCTCGAGGACGTCTTCCTCGCGCTCGTGGAGGAGGACCGGTGAGCCGGCGCCTACCGTTTCCAGTGGAGCTGCGGCGCCAGCTGCGGCGCCGCCGTACCCAGCTGACGTTCGCCTTCCTGATCCTGCTGCCCTTCCTGCTGGTGCTCGCCTTCACCCTCGGCGGCGACACCGGCAGCCGGAGGGGAGGCCCGAGCCTGGTGGACCTGGCGACCGCCGGGGCCGGCAACTTCGTCCTCTTCACGCTCTTCGTCGCGACCGGCTTCCTGTTGGTCGTGGTGGTCGCGCTCTTCCACGGCGACACGGTCGCCTCCGAGGCCAGCTGGTCGAGTCTGCGCTATCTGCTCGCCATCCCCGTGCCGCGAGCGCGGCTTCTCCGGCAAAAACTTCTCGTCGCATTGACGACAAGTGCGATTGCCCTTGTCCTGCTACCGCTTGTCGCCCTGCTCCTGGGCGGTGCCGTCTACGGCTGGGGGCCGGTCCGCTCCCCGTTGGGAACGTCGCTGCCCCTGGCTGAGGCGCTGCCACGGCTCGCTGTCGTCGTCGGCTACATCGCCCTGACGCTCCTGGTCGTCGCCGCGCTCGCGTTCCTGCTGGGGGTCTGGACCGACGCACCGCTCGGTGCCGTCGGGGGCGCGGTCCTGCTGGTCATCCTCAGCAACATCCTCGACGCCGTCACGGCGCTCGGTGACCTCCGCAACGCCTTGCCCACCCACTACCAGTACGCCTGGCTCGACGCGCTGTCCCCGACGATCGTGTGGGACCAGATGGTGCGGGGGGCGCTGTGGTCGCTCGCCTATGCGGTCGTCCTGACCGCTGCTGCGTTCTGGCACTTCCAGCGCAAGGACATCACCAGCTGAGCACTGGTGGGCCGTCACGATGCGAGACGTCCCGGTAGCCGCGGACACGACTCGGTAGCCTGGGTCACGGACGAGCACGATCGGCCGCAACGGCGCGGCGCGTCCGATTCCGCACGCGCTACCCGAGGAGCCACGGTGAACGCGACGACCGGTCGCCCCCGCGCCCTGCTGCTGGAGAACATCCACCCTGACGCTGCCGCGCTGCTCGACTCCGCGGGCTGGGACGTCACCACCGTGACGAAGGCCTACAGCGAGGCCGAGCTCGTCGACGCCCTCCCGGGGGTCGCGCTGCTCGGCATCCGCAGCAAGACCCATGTGACCGAGGCCGTCCTCGACGCCGGACGCGACCTGCTGGCCGTGGGCGCCTTCTGCATCGGCACCAACCAGATCGAGCTGGCCGCGGCCGCACGTCGCGGCGTCGCCGTCTTCAACGCCCCGTACTCCAACACCCGCAGCGTCGTCGAGCTCGCCCTGGGCGAGATCATCGCGCTCACGCGCCGCCTCACCGAGAAGGACCGGGGCATGCACGACGGCGTCTGGGACAAGAGCGCCGAGGGTGCGCACGAGGTCCGCGGCCGGACCCTCGGCATCGTGGGCTACGGCAATATCGGCACGCAGCTGTCGGTGCTGGCCGAGGCCTTCGGCATGTCGGTCGTCTTCTACGACACCGCCGACAAGCTGGCACTGGGCAACGCCCGCGCCGCCGGCAGCCTCGAAGAGCTCCTCGAGCAGGCCGACATCGTCACGCTGCACGTCGACGGGCGCCCGGGCAACCAAGGGCTGTTCGGCGAGGAGCAGTTCGCGCGGATGCGGCCGGGCTCGATCTTCCTCAACCTCTCGCGCGGCTTCGTCGTCGACTACGACGCGCTGGCCAAGCACATCGCCTCGGGTCACATCGCCGGTGCGGCCGTCGACGTCTTCCCGGTGGAGCCGGCCAGCCGCGGCGAGGAGTTTGTGTCGGTGCTGCGCGGGCTCCCCAACGTCATCCTCACGCCCCACATCGGCGGCAGCACGGAGGAGGCGCAGCAGGACATCGGCAACTTCGTCGCCGGCAAGCTGCGCGACTACGTGCGCGAGGGCACGACAACGCTCTCGGTCAACGTGCCGCGGCTGCAGCTGCCACAGCACGTCGCCGAGCAGCCCGGGACCCGCCTTGCCCACCTGCACCACAACGTGCCCGGGGTGCTGGCCGGGATCAACTCCGTCTTCGCCGCCGCCGGGGTCAACATCGAGGGGCAGCAGCTGGCGACCTCCGGCGACCTGGGCTACGTGGTCACCGACGTCGCGCAGACGTGCAGCGAGGAGCTCGTGACGCGCCTGCGCGACCTGTCCGAGACCGTCCGCCTCCGGGTCCTCTGACAGGCGCCGCCACCCGTGACCCTCATGGAGGAGCGTCCCGCTCCCGGCAGTGACGTCGACCGCAGCCCGCTCGACGACGCTGCACGCGAGCGGCTCGCGCACGCCCTGCGCGACGCCGTTCGGGGCGAGGTGCGGTTCGACTCGCAGGCGCGCGCGCTCTACGCGGCGGACTCCTCCAACTACCGGCAGATCCCCCTCGGGGTCGTCTTCCCCCTCGACGAGAACGACGTCGTCGCCACCCTGCGGGTCTGCGCGGAGCACGACGCGCCAGTCCTCTCGCGGGGCGCGGGGACCGGTCTGGCCGGCCAGACCTGCAATGTCGCGGTGGTGCTCGACTTCTCGCGCCACATGAACCGCATCCTCGAGATCGACCCGACGACGAAGACGGCCCGTGTTCAGCCCGGTGTCGTGCTGGACGACCTGCGGGCGGCCGCCGAGGAGCACGGGCTGACCTTCGGCCCCGACCCGGCTACCCACGCCTGGTGCACCCTCGGCGGGATGATCGGCAACAACTCGTGCGGGACCCACGCCTTGTTCGCCGGCAAGACGGTCGACAACGTGGCCGCGCTGCGCGTCGCGACCTACGGCGGCGAGGTCCTCGACGTTGGCGCTTACAGCGACGAGGCCTACGCCCGCGCGGTCGGCGACGGTGGCGAGAAGGCGCGCATCCTCGGTGGCCTCCGGGAGCTGTCTCGCCGGTATGCCGAGCTGGTCCGGGAGCGCTTCCCCGACATTCCTCGTCGCGTCTCCGGCTACAACCTCGACGACCTGCTACCGGAGAAGGGCTTCCACGTCGCCCGCGCTCTGGTCGGCAGCGAGTCGACGTGCGTCGTCGTCACCGAGGCGACGCTGCACCTGAGCCACTCGCCCCGGCACCGGCGCGTCGTCGTCCTCGGATACCCCGACATCTTCCTGGCAGCCGACGCGGTGCCCTCGCTGCTGGAGAGTGCGCCGCTGCTCGGCCTCGAGGGCTTCGACATCACGCTCGTGCGGCAGATGCGGAAGGCCAACCTCAACACCGAGCATCTCGAGCTGCTGCCGGAGGGGGAGGGCTGGCTGCTCGCCGAGCTGGGGGACGACGACCCGGCCGAGGCCGACCGGCTCACCGACGCCTTCGTGGCGAACCTGCCCGACGGCGTCGCGTGGCGGCGTTACGACGGCGCCGGCGAGCAACGCCGGGTGTGGGCGATCCGCGAGTCGGGCCTGGGAGCGACAGCGCGGCCGCCCGGGGACCACCCGAACCACGAGGGGTGGGAGGACGCGGCCGTCGAGCCGCGCAACCTTGGCGCCTACCTGCGCGAGATCACCGCGCTGTGGGGGGAGTACGGCTACTCCGGCGCCTGGTACGGCCACTTCGGCCAGGGCTGCGTGCACACCCGCAACCCCTTCGACCTGCACACCCTCGAGGGCCTGGCCGCCTACCGGTCCTACGTCGAGCGGGCCGCCGACATCTGCGTGTCCTACGGGGGATCCCTGTCCGGCGAGCACGGCGACGGGCAGGCCCGCGGCGAGCTGCTGGAGCGGATGTACGGTCCCGAGCTGATCGAGGCCTTCCGGCAGTTCAAGGCGATCTGGGACCCGCGCGACCGGATGAACCCCGGCAAGCTGGTCGACCCCTATCCGCTGGACACCAACCTCAAGCACGGCCCTCTGCTGCGGCAGACCGTGCTGCAGCCGACGTTCTTCGCCTTCGTCGACGACGGCGGCTCGCTGCAGGAGGCGGCCGACCGCTGCGTCGGCGTTGGGCGCTGCCGGCGCACCGACACCGGCGTGATGTGCCCGTCCTACCGCGCCACCGGCGAGGAACGGCACGCGACCCGTGGCCGCGCGCGGCTGCTGGCGGAGATGATGCAGGGCCAGGCGACGCCGGAGACCTGGCGCAACGACGACGTCCACGACGCTCTCGACCTCTGCCTGTCCTGCAAGGGCTGCGCGGTCGACTGCCCGACCCACGTCGACATGGCGACCTACAAGTCGGAGTTCGAGGCCCACTACTGGGCCGGGCGGCGCCGCCCCCGCGTGATGTACGCCCTGGGTTTCCTCCCCTGGGCGGCGCGGCTCGCCAAGCGGGTGCCTGCACTGGCCAACGTCGGGCTGGGTGAGCATCCCGTGGGGCGCCTCGCGCGCCGCGCGGCAGGTGTCACCACACGCCGCCCCGCCCCGAAATTTGCCGCCACCCCCTTCCGGCAGTCGCCGCTGGCTCGGCTGTCCGCGCCCGTCTCCGACGCGACCGTCGTCGTGTTCGCCGACACCTTCACCGACAGCTTCCGCCCCGGCATGGGCGAGGCCGCGGTTGCGGCCCTGTCCGCAGCCGGGGAGCGGGTGGCAGTGCCGCAGGAGTGGGCGTGCTGCGGACGCACCCTCTACGACGGCGGTCTGCTGACCCAGGCCCGGCGCACCCTGCGGCAGCTGCTCGACGTGCTGCAGCCCTGGATCGACCGCGACGTCCCGGTCGTCGTCCCCGAGCCTTCGTGCCTCGCGGCCTTCCGTGACGAGCTGCCCGCGCTGCTGTCCGACGACCCCCGGGCAGCGAAGCTGGCCGCCTTGGCCCGCTCGGTCTCCGAGCAGCTGCTGCTCTCACCGGCGCTGCAGACGCCCGGTGCGATGTCGACGAGCGACCCCGACTCGAACGCCGCTGTCGTCGCTCCCCACCGCGGTCGCGTCCTCGTCCACCCCCACTGCCACGGTCGGGCCGTGGGCACCCCGAAGGCCGACCGTGCGGTGCTCGAGCGGCTGGGCTACGAGGTCGAGATCCTCGACGCCGGGTGCTGCGGCCTGGCGGGGTCGTTTGGCTACGAGCCGCACAAGGAGCCCGTCTCGCGCCGCATCGGCGAGGAGTTCTGGCTGCCGCGGCTGCGCGAACGGGTCGCGGCAGGGCAGCCGACGGCCCTGCTGGTGGACGGGTTCAGCTGCGTGATGCAGCTCGACCAGCTGACGACGGCGGCCGACCCCGCCTCCTGCGTTCGGCAGTCGACGTTGCCCGAGCTCGTCCGCGAGGCGCTCGCCAGGCGGTGACCCCCCAGCCGCCGGACTAGGGTCGCAGGCGTGAGCGACCTGGGACACGAGCTGTGGTTCGGCGCCTTCCTGCCTCCCGACGCCCGGCAGCCAGCGGCTGTCCTCGCTCTCTGCGACCACGTCGACGAGCTGGGCCTCGAGGTGCTGTCCTTCCAGGACCACCCGTACCAGCCGGGCTTCCTCGACACCTGGACTCTGCTGTCGTTCGTCGCGGCACGCACGTCCCGCGTGCGGCTCGTGCCGAGCGTGGCGAACATCCCGCTGCGGCCCCCAGCGGTCCTCGCCCGGGCGGCTGCCGCGCTGGACATCCTCAGCGGCGGCCGAATCGAGCTGGGGGTCGGCGCCGGCTACTTCCTCGACGCCATCGCCTCCATGGGCGCACCGCGACGCTCGGCGGTCGAGAATGTCGCGGCGCTGGACGAGGCCATCCGCGTCATCCGGGCCCTCTGGGCGCCTGGTCCGGCCGTCACGATGCCCGGCGAGCACTACCGGCTCGAGGGGGCCCGCCCGGGGCCGTTTGCGCCGCACGAGATCGGCATCTGGGTGGGTGCCTACAAGCGGCGCATGCTGGACCTGACCGCGCGACTCGCCGACGGCTGGGTCCCGTCCTCGGTCTACGCGACGCCGGAGGAGATCGCGGACATGACCCTGCGGCTGGACGAGGCGACGCTCCGGGCAGGCCGGCAGCCCGGTGACATCCGGCGCATCTACAACATCAGCGGCAGCTTCGGGCGCGGCTCGGGCTTCCTCGAGGGGCCGCCGAGGGCGTGGGCCGAGCAGCTCGCGACGCTGGCTCTCGAGACCGGCATGAGCGTTTTCGTGCTGGGGCCGCAGCAGGACCCCGCGCGGGAGCTGACGGTGTTCGCCGAGGAGGTGGCACCGGCGGTGCGCGAGCTCGTCGACGCCGAGCGGGCACGGGTCCCGACCGGGGAGGTCGATCACCCGGACGCGGCCGTCGAGGTGGGTCGCAGCCAACCCGAGGCGCAGGCCGCGGCCCACGAGGCAGACCGCCTCGTCGGGGAGCAGGAACCGCTGGCTGTCGCCGGGCAGGCGGGGCAGCAGACCCTGCTCGCCGTGCACGCCCACCTCCGCCAGGAGCTCGCCCAGCTGCAGGACGTCATCCGCCAGGTGCGCGAGGGCCGCATGCGGGCAGGCGAGGCACGGTCTCACCTGAACGACATGGCGATGCGGCAGAACTACTGGACGCTGGGGTCCTTCTGCGCCGCCTACTGCCGCGTCGTCAGCGTCCACCACGCGATCGAGGACACCCGCATGTTTCCCGACCTCCTCGACGCCGACGGCGCGCTGCAGCCGGTCATCGACAAGCTGACCGCCGACCACGAGGTCATCGCCGCGCTGCTCGTCGCGATCGACGATGCTCTCGTCGCGATGGTGGGGGACGAGCACCGGCTCGACGACGCCGAGGCAGCCGTGCAGACGCTCGGCGACACGCTGCTCACCCACCTCGCCTACGAGGAGGACCAGCTCCTGGGACCCATCGGGCGGCTCGGCATCGACGTGTAGGCCCCGCTCGTGTAGGCCCAGCTCGCCCGGGATGGGCTCATCGCAGTCCCACCACGCGCTCGACCTGCTTGAGGTGAGGACGCTCGTGGGAGGCCAGCCACTCGGCGTAGCCCAGCACGCTGCGACGCAGAGTCTTGCCGGCGCCGGTCACGACGGCCGCACGTGACCAGGCCTCCTCGGGCAGCGAGGTCAGCAGCGCGAGCAACTGCTCTCGGTCGGCCCGCAGCGCGGTGAGGTTGCTGCTGAACGTCTGCTCCGGGTAGTCCGTCTTCGCGATCCAGGTGCGCGGATTCACCGCCCGGATGGTCGGCGTGTCCTCGTCGACGATGCGCACGATGGTGGAGCCCCAGACATCGGAGCACGAGCGCAGGTGAGCCAGCACGTCGTTCGCCGACCACTCGTCTGGACCCGGCGGTGTCTGCAGGACGTCGGGCGGCACGGCCGCCGCAGCCGCCTCGAGCCGTGGCACGCTGGCGCGGAGGACCTTGAGGACCTGCTCGGGAGTCTCGAGCGGCATGGCGGGCTACAGCCCGAGACCCTCGAGCACGACCGCGCCGGGCAGCTCCGCGGCCGCCACCCCGGGGATCGCCAGCTTGCCGGTCCGGGTCCCTGAGCCGATGACGACCCACGGCTGCTCGACCACACGCGCGTCGACGAACACCGGCCAGTCCTGCGGCAGCCCCAGCGGGGTGATTCCGCCGTAGGCCATTCCGGAGTCGGCGACGGCCTGGTCCATCAGCAGGAACGAGGCCTTCCGAACGTCCAGCTGCCGCTTCGCCAGACCGTTGACGTCGGCGCGGGTCGTCGCGAGCACCAGACACGCCGCCACCCGCTCGTCGCCACCTCGTCGGCCGCCGATCACGACGCAGTTCGCGCTGGCCTCGGCCGGCACGTCATAGGCCGCCGTGAACGCCGCGGTGTCCGCGACCTCAGCGTCGATCTCGGCCACCCAGGTCTGGCCGCCCCTCGACCATTGCCGGAGCGCCTCTGCCGTCGGAAGTGCCAGCAGGTCGGGGCGGTCGAGCGCCGGCTGCAGGTCGAGAGTGCCGAGGGCGGGTCGCGGCGTCACGTCGTCATGCTGCCGCATCCCGGGCAGGCTGTCGCCATGCTCCGACATGGGCAGGCTGTCGCCATGCGCTTGCTCCTCCTCGCCGACACCCACGTCCCCCGCCGCGCGAAGGATCTGCCCACCCAGGTGTGGCAGGAGGCGGAGGCCGCCGACGTCGTCGTGCACGCCGGCGACTGGGTGGACGTCGCGCTGCTCGACGAGCTCGAACGCCGTTGTCGACGGCTGATCGCCTGCTACGGCAACAACGACGGGCCGGCGCTGAGGAGCCGGCTACCGGAGGTGGCGACCGCCGAGCTCGAGGGCTGGCGGGTGGGCGTCGTGCACGAGACAGGCCCCGCTCAGGGGCGGGAAAGCCGTGCACAGCAACGGTTTCCCGACACCGACCTGCTCGTCTTCGGCCACAGCCACATCCCCTGGGACACCGTCGCGCCGAGTGGCCTCCGGCTGCTCAACCCAGGCTCCCCGACGGATCGGCGGCGGCAGCCCGTCTGCACCTACATGCGGGTCCACCTCGCGCCGTCAGCGATCGACGTCACCCTGGTCCCGGTGCCGCGATGACCGTCGGCAGGACCTCTGACGTGACGTGAGACCCTCGCCCGGTGCGCGCTGTCGTGATCGAGCAGTTCGGCGAGCTGCCCCAGGTGCGGGACGTGCCCGAGCCGGAGCTGCCCGTCGACGGGGTGCTCGTGCAGGTGTGGGCGACGGGCGTGTGCCGCAGCGACTGGCACGCGTGGAAGGGGCACGACGCCGACGTCGTGCTCCCGCACATCCCCGGTCACGAGTTCAGCGGCGTCATCGCCGCCGTCGGCGCGGACGTGCACCGTTGGCGGGTGGGGCAGGCGGTGACAGCGCCGTTCGTCGTGGCCTGTGGGGTCTGCCCGGAGTGCCGCGCGGGGGAGCACCAGGTCTGCCGGGCGCAGGAGCAACCGGGCTTCACCTACGCCGGGTCCTTTGCGGAGCTGGTGGCGGTGCCCCGCGCCGATGTCGGCCTCGTGGCGGTGCCGGCCGAGATGTCGCCTGTGGCGGCTGCGACGCTGGGCTGCCGGGCCGCGACCGCCTTCCGTGCCGTCGTCGATCGCGCACGGGTGCGGGCCGGGGAGCAGGTCGTCGTCGTGGGCTGCGGTGGCGTGGGGCTGTGGTCAGTGGCGGTGGCGGCGGCCTCCGGCGCGAACGTCGTCGCGGTGGACCTGTCCGCTGATGCCCTCGCCCTCGCCAGCCAGCTCGGGGCCGCCCGGTCCGTGCTCGTCGAGCCCGGCGCGTCCGCCGGCGAGACCGCGGAGGCGGTCGTCGAGGCGACGGGGGGAGGGGCACACGTCTCGGTCGACGCGCTCGGGTCGGCGGGCACCCTGGAAACCGCCGTGCGCTCCCTGCGCCGGCGGGGCCGCCACGTGCAGGTCGGACTCCTGCTCGACGGTCCCACCGCTGTGGCGATGGACCGCGTGGTCGCCTGGGAGCTGGACGTGCTCGGCAGCCACGGCATGGCGGCACACGACTACCCGCGGCTGCTGGCCTGGTTGTCCCGCTCGTCGCTCGACCCGGAGTCGCTCGTGACCGAGGTCGTCCCGCTCGATGCTGCTCCCACGGCGTTGGCCGCTCTTGGCGAGCGGGGCGCGAAGCGCGGCGTCACTGTCGTCACCCCCTGAGCTCCGGGCAAACCGCTGGACGCGAGAGGTAGCGCCCGACAGGCTTCGGCGTTGTGACGGACAGCGAGAGCGGCATCGGCGTCGCGGAGCCCGTGGTCCCCGTGCCGCACCTGCCGGCGCCCTACAGCGCCCGGCCCTTGGACTACCCCGACGCGCGCACGGTCTACGAGCTGACCGCGCTGTGCGACGAGCATGACCTTGGCAGCAGCGAGGTCGAGTTCGAGGACATCGACAGTGACTGGAAGCGGCCGAGCTTCGAGCCACGCCGCGACGACCTTGGCATCTTCGACGGGGACGAGTTGGTCGGCTACGCCGAGGTCTACAAGGGCTTCCGAGCCGAGGTGCATGTGCACCCCGCGCACCGCGGGCGCGGTCTCGGGACCGTGCTGCTGCAGTGGACCGAGGCTCAGGCGAGGTCGGTGGGTGGCACCGAGGTGGGGCAGACGGTGAGCGACTCACTCACCGACGCCGTGCGCCTCTTCCAGCGACACGGCTACGTACCGCGGTGGACGTCATGGGCGCTGGAGATGGACCTGCACCCGGGCGACGACGACCAGCCGACGGCAGCGTCGTT
>JBQCDV010000238.1:0-14981 GCA_051960855.1 Actinomycetales bacterium | reverse complement strand
CGGCAGCGACGAGGTCGGCGTTCGCCTGGTCTGAGCCGGTGGCCCATCGCATGGCCTCGCCGGGCGTCTTGCCAAAAGTCGTGTGCCGACGTATGAGCCGCTCCAGCCGCTGCTCGCTGCCGAGGTGCAGCCGGACGGTGAAGTCGAGCAGCTCGGCGAGCTCGTCCCACGGGTGCTGGTCGAGCAGCAGGTAGTTGCCCTCGGTGATGACGATGTCGTGGTGCGGCCCCACCAGGATCGAGGCGGCGACCGGATCTTCGATCTCACGGCAGTAGCGCGGCGCGAAGACGTTGGCCCACGGCGAGGTGCGGACCCGGTGCAGCAGGTGGAGGTAGCCGATCGGGTCGAACGTGTCGGGAGCGCCCCGGCGGCCGAGGACACCCCGCTCGCGCGCCACCTGCTGCGACAGGTGGAAGCCGTCCATCGGTACGACGACGCTGCGCGGGCCTAGCAGGGAGCACAGCGTGTCGGCGAGCGTGGACTTGCCGACTCCCGGCGGCCCGGCGAGGCCGACGACAATGCGACGGTCGAGCCGCTTCTGGACGTGAGCGATCTGCTCGGCGAGCTGCCACGTGCTGCAGCGTTCGATTTTCTCGATGGTCATCGAGCCACGCTCCTCGTCCTTGGCCAACATGTTGCGCAACATGGGACACTGGCGCTCGTGCCCCCCACTCGCCGGATCTCGATGCGCGAAGTCGCCCGCGTCGCAGGTGTCTCGGTCACGACCGTCTCGCACGTGCTCAACAAGACGAGGCCGGTGGCCGCCGAGACCGAAGCGGCCGTCGTCGCTGCGGCCGCCCGTCTCGGATACATGGGGACCTCGGCCGGCCCCGCGGTCGGGTCCTCGACGATCGGCGTGGCCATGTCGGCGATGACCAACCCGTATTTCGGGGCGGTCGTGCAGGCGATGGACCGGCGGGCCTCGCGCGACGGCTTCTCGCTGCTGCTGGCCGACACGCACGACGACCCCGTCGCCGAGGTGCGCGCCATCGGCGACCTCGTGCGCCGCGGCGTAGCCGGGGTCGTGCTCGCCGCCAGCCCCGAGCCGAGTGCTGCCATCGAGCTCGCGCGGGGCGCCGGCGTGCCGGTCGTGCTGCTGGACCGCCTGCTGCCGCTGGAGCTCGACCAGGTCGGACCCGAGAACGTCGAAGCGACGGCGTGCCTCGTCGAGCACCTGCTGTCCGTCGGGCATCGGCGGGTGGCCATGGTCGGCAGCACGCCAGGACTGCGGACGACCGAGGAGCGGCTCCAGGGTTTCCGGCTCGGCATGGAGCGGTCGGGGCACAGCCCGGACGACGACCTGCTGTGTGCCGAGGACCCCGATGACGCTGCGGCCGAGCGAGTAGTCGAGCGTTTGCTGTCTCTGTCGCAGCCGCCCACGGCCGTCGTCATCGGCAACAACCAGATGACGATCTCGCTGATGCGTGTCCTGCACCGACGCGGCGTCGATGTGCCGCGTGACCTCGCACTGGCTGTCTTCGACGACTTCGAGTGGGCCGACTGCTTCCATCCTCGGCTGACGGCGGTGGCCCAGCCCACCTCGGCGATCGGGCTGCACGCAGTCGAGCTGCTGCTGTCTCGCATCGCCGATCCCTCTCTCCCCGCACGGGTCACGCGGATGAAGTGCCAGTTTGTGCATCGGGAGTCGTGTGGCTGCGCTGCGTGACGGCCGGCCGGCCACTCTCGCCTGCACCGCGTCATTCGCCGCAGTTCCGCTGACTCGGCCCGGGAACGACGCAATTCCCGGGCCGAGCGCCAGGGGGTCAGAACTTGAACTCGTCCACGTTCTTTGGCGTCACGATCTTCGCTTCGCCCAGAATCACCGTGCCGTCGTCGCCGACGGTGAAGGTGCCAAGGTCTCCGGCCGTGAAGGTCTCACCAGGCTTGCCGGTGATCTTGCACTGGGCCAGAGCCTGCGCGGCGTAGTAGGACAGCTCGCCGAGGTCGGAGACGTTCCACCAGATGTCCTGCACGTCGCCGCTGGTGATGTACTTCTTGATCAGGGACGCCGGCGCGAGACCTGTCAGCTTCACCCGCCCGAGGTCTCCGGTCTGAGACAGAGCCTCTGCGGCTGCCGGAAGGCCGATACCGGCTGGCACGATGATGCCCTTGAGGTTCGGGTACGCCTGGACGAGCTGCTTGGCCTGCTGGGCGTTGACGTCCGCCTTCTCCTGGCCGTAGGCGACGGTGACCAGCTTCATGTCCTTGAACTTCGCGTCGCTTGACAGCCGCTTCTTCATGTCGGCTATCCACGCGTTCTGGTTGACAGCGGTCGGCGTGCTCGAGAGCACGGCGAAAGCGCCCTTGCCGCCCAGCAGGTCGTACATGCTGTCGAGCATCTTCTGACCGAGCTCGGCGGTCTTGGCCTGGTTGATGAACAGGGCCCGGGCATCGGGTGCCACGTCGCTGTCGAAGGACAGCACCTTGATGCCCTGGGCACGGGCCTTCTTCAGCGCGGCAGCGGTGCTGTTGAGGTCGCTGCCCGCAATCGCGATCACCCCGACCTTCTGGGAGATCAGCTGGTTGACGTAGGGGATCTGCGCTGCCCCGGTGGCCTCGCTCGGGCTGGTGTAGACGACCGATCCACCGACCTTCTTCGCCGCAGCCTCGGCTGCGTCCCGGGCGGTGACGAAGTAGGGGTCCGTGCCCAGCTTGGGCAGGTAGCCGACGGTGACGGGGCCGGAGGCGCAATCCTTGCCGCCGGCGGCGGCCGACGACCCGCCAGAGGTGCCCGTCGCCCCGGCGTTGCTGGCCTCCGAGCCGGAGGAGTCCCCGGAGCTCGAGGAGCAGCCGGCGAGGGCCAGGGCCGCGAGGCTGACGACTGTGAGCGCGCGGAATCGGTTGTGCCGCATGGGAAGTGCCCTTTCGGTGGATGCTGCAGGGATGGGTGTGCCGTGACCGCGGCCGAGAAGCGGCCGGGTCCGATGACGAGGTGGGGCGGGGGAAGCGCTAGACCTCGACGGCGGCGCTCAGGCCAGCGCCGGGTGGTGACGTCCGCGCAGGTGATGGACCGCCGGGTCGATGTCTCGATCTGCGGCTGCGACTGACACTGGTGACGAGGTTGTTCAGCAGAAGGCTGGCGACGAGCAGGATCCCGACGGCCACGCCTTGGGCGTAGCCGGAGACGTTGTGCAGCTGGAGGACGCTGCGGACGGTGATGACGAGGATCAGCCCGACGATGACTCCGTCGAATCTGCCTCGGCCACCCAGCACACTCACCCCGCCGAGGAATACGACGGTGATGGCGTCGAGCTCGAAGCCGAGGGCGGCGTCGGGACTCACCTGGCTGGTGCGTCCGGCGATCACGATTCCGGCGATCGCCGACACGATGCCCGTGGCGGCGAAGAGCGCCAGCCGGAGCCGGCGGGTCCGCACACCGGCGTAGTCGGCGACCGTGGGGCTCCCGCCCACGGCGTAGATGCGGCGGCCGGTCGACGTGCCGTGCAGAAGGACAACGAACACGGGAAGCAGGACAAGGAAGGGCACGATCGCCCACGGCACGAAGCTGTCTCCGACCGTGCTTGTGGCGAAGGTGATCAAGGACGCGGGTAGCTCGGTGACAGGCGTGCTTCCCAGTAGGACGTAGCACAGGCCGCGAAACAGCGCGAGAGAGCCGAGCGTGACGATCAGGCTGGGCAGGCCCACGAGCGCCACGAGGACGCCGTTAACGAGACCGCATGCCAGGCCGGTCACGAGGGCGGCGCCGATCGCGACGGGCAGGGGGAGCGATGCCTGCAGGGCGAGTCCCATCACCGATCCTGAGAGACCGGCGATGCTGGCGACACTGATGTCGATCTCTCGGGCGATGATGAGCAGGGTCAGCGGCAGGACCATCAAAGCCTTCTCGTTCATCGCCGCGATGCTCGTGGAGATGTTGAACGAGGACGAGAATCCGGTGGTCGTCGCGCTGCTGACGACAATCAGCACGACCGCGAAGAGGGCGAGGACGCCTTCCCATCGGGTGACCCAGCCGGCGACTGTCCCAGCTGCGCGTCTCATGCCAGCACCTCCCGGGCTCCACGCGCAGCGTCGTTCGGGGTCGTCGGTCTGGTCTTGCGCCGGTTCAACCAGGCGTCGAGCCCGACAGCGGCGAGGATCACGAGACCGTAGAAGGCCTGCAGATAGAGCGGATCGACGCGAGCCAGCACGAGAGCGTTCTGGATCACCAGCAGCGTGAGAGTCCCGAGCACGACCCCGATGACGCTGCCGTAACCGCCGCGTAGGGCAACGCCTCCAACGACCACCGAGGCGATGACCGTGAGCTCCAGCCCGTAGGCGGCCTGCCCGTCAACGGTGGCGTAGTGGGATGCCCACACTGCTCCGGTCAGACCTGCCAGCGCTCCGGACACCGCGAAGGCAGCGGTGATAGTCCGATTGACCGGGACACCAATCATCGCGGCGGCTTCGGGTTGCGAGCCCGACTGGTAGACGTAGCGTCCTGAAAGACGCGCTGCCAGGGCATATCGAGCCGCCAGCACCACCACCACCGCGATCAGCACGAGCATGGGTACACCGGCAGGCGCGCTCGACGTCAGGTCCAGCCATTTCTGGGGCACGTCACCGGCCGCCACCTGGCGCCCGTCGCTGATGACCGCGTCGACGCCGCGGAAGATGGCCAGGGTTGCCAGTGTCACGACGATGGAGGGGATCCGCCCGACAGCCACGAGGAAGCCGTTGACGAGCCCGGCGGCCAGGCCGATAGCGACGGCGAGCAGCACCGGAACCGCCACGGGGAGGCCCGGATGCGCCTTGATCACCGCCGCTGACACATAGGCGCATAGCCCGATCGTCGAGGCGACGGAGAGGTCGATGTTGCGGGTGAGCATCACCACCAGCTGGCCGATGGCGACCATCAGCAGCAGGGACGTGTCGATTCCGAGGCTGCGCAGGTTGGAGCCGCTGACGAATCTCGGGTTCACGACCGTGACGAGGATGGCGATGGCGACGAGGGCCGCGAGCAGCCCGGACTCCCGGCGCCGCAGCGAGGATCCAAGGCGCGTCGCCAGGTGGCCGCGTAGGGCCGCAGATCCGCCAGTGGCTCGAGCGGAAGCTGGGAGGGCGTGCTCGGGCGCGGTGGAGGCGGCCCGAACGGCGGGGCGCCGGCGCGCGGCGGCGTTCGAGTCGTTGTTGTCGTTGTCGGCGACGCCGAGCACCGCAAGACCGACGCGCTCTTGCGATGCCTCGGAACGCGGGAACTCGGCGACCAGCTGGCCCTCCCGCATCACGAGGACGCGGTCGCTCATCCCCAAGACCTCTGGTAGGTCCGAGGAGATGAGCAGGATGGCGAGCCCCTTGGCGGCGAGCTGCGAGATGATCCGGTGCACTTCGGCCTTGGCTTGGACATCCACGCCTTGGGTCGGCTCGTCGAGAATCAGCAAGCGCGGCGATGTTGCCAGCCATTTCGCGAGCACGACCTTTTGCTGGTTACCTCCGGACAGCGTCGACACTGGCTGGTCGTAGTCGGAGAAGCGGAGCCTCATGTCCGCGAGGTTTTGAGAGACTAGGCGCATCTGCAGGCGGCGTATCACGAGGCCGAAGCGGGTCGTCCGCTGGATGGCGGGAAGCGTGGCGTTCTCAAGAATGCTGAAGTCCTCGACCAGGCTTTGGCCCCGGCGGTCCTCGGAGACATACGCCACCCCTCGCGCTAGGGCGTCCGCTGCCGACCGGGGCTGGTAGCGCTCACCTCCTAGCTCCTGCTGACCAGTGGTGGGCCGGCTGAGACCGAAGATCAGCTGCGCGAGTTCGGTACGTCCTGAGCCGACAAGACCAGCGATGCCAACGATCTCGCCGGCACGCACGGTCAGCGAGGCGTCGCGGACACCCGGACTGGAGAGCCCCGTCACCCGCAGCACGTCGTCGCCGATGACGGTGTCGACGCGCGGGTACAGGTCGGACAGTGGCCGGCCGACCATCAGCTGGGCGAGCTCTGCCGCGGTTGTCGTCGCAGCGCTCACGGTGTCGACCGACGTGCCGTCGCGCATCACCGTCACCGAGTCGCAGAGCTCGAGGATCTCCTCGAGCCGGTGACCCACGAAGAGCACGGCCACTCCGCGTCCGGTGAGATCGCGGACGACCGAGAAGAGGCGCTGCACCTCACCGAGCGAGAGCGCGGCGGTCGGTTCGTCGAGGACGAGGACGCGGCACGAGCTGGCCAGCGCACGGGCGACCTCGACGAGTTGCTGCTCACTGCTGCGAAGTCGGCTCGCGATCGTGTCGGGCGCGTGCATCAGCCCGACCACTGGCAGCAACTCACGGGCACGGTCGCGCATCGCCGACCAGTCGAGGGCTCCGCTCGCGGTCCGCAGGTACTGCCCGGCAAAGATGTTCTCCACCAGGCTCAACTCCGGGAAGAGTGTCGGATGCTGGTGGACGACCGCGATCCCCTGCGCGTGGCTCGCGATGGGGCTGGAGAGGGACGTGGATACCCCCTCGATCAACACCTCGCCGCTATCCGGGCGGTGCACGCCGGCGAGCATTTTGACGCAGGTGCTCTTGCCCGCGCCGTTCTCGCCGACCAGGCCGACGACCTGGCCACGGCGCAGCGCGAGGGAAGCATCGGCGACCGCGACGACCGCCCCGAACTCCTTGCGAACGTGCCGCAGCTCCAGGATCGCGGCCTGCGTTTCCACGGAGACAGTCAGCGACGAGGTCGCCTCGTGTGATGTGCGCATCGTGCCCCTCTCCCTGTCGTTCCGCCGACCATAGGGATGCGCAACATGTTGCGCAATACTTGCGCGGGGGTCGATTTCGCTCGAGGTATGCCTCGTAAGTGCCGAAAGCCGCCAGCACGTCTCACTCGGACGTCTGGTCTCGCGACTTGTTGAGCGCGCTCAGGCGCCGTCCGGAGTTACCGGCTCCGGGGGTAACGCGGGGCCTACGCGTTGACGGACGTCAGCTGGAGCCCGCGCCCAGCAGCGAGGCGAGGGACCGCGCGCCAGCCGCGTGCCCGAGAGGCGGCAGGCCCAGCAGCTGCTCGGTCGTCCCGAGCAGGGCGTAGTGGTCCGCCGCCGTCGCGAGTCTGTCGCCGGGCGTGGTGCTGGGGGAGATTGCGATCAGCGCGACCTCGTTGCCGTGCAGACGGTCGTCCTCGTCGAAGGTGATGAGGACAGCGGTGTCCCCGCGCTGATAGTCCGGCCCCGAGAGGATGACGGGCAGCCACTGCCGGAGCCACGCGTCGCCGTCCTGGATGGGACAGCTATGCATGTCGTGGCACATGTCCGGCGTGACGAACGCGAACGCTGGCAGCCGCCCAGTCGCCGCGTCCTGCTGCAGGGCTGCGATCCCGACATCCCATGAATGGCATTGCTGTCGGATCTGCAGGTAGTACGCCGCTGGATTGTGCTTGACGGCGTAGTCGCCAGCATTCGACGTCGCGCAAGGCGACGGCATCGAGTCCTCGTAGCTGCGCCATTCTCGGCTGCTGTCGTTGATCTGCTGGAACAGCGACGGCCCGGGCAGCGGGTGCGCGTCGGGCCCTCTGTCGTCGTGGATGCCCGCGGTGCTGCCGGAGGTGGCGGCGATGTAGTTGGGCAGCGAGGGGTGCGTGACGCCGTGGTAGCGCGTCGCGGCCCCGCACCTGGCCGCCATCTGCGTGAAATAGGGGGCGTCGTTGGAGCCGACGACCTCGTCCGACGGCTTGTTCTCGAACCAGATCCACACGACGTGGTGCCACTGCTGCGGCGCTGGCAGTCCCTGGCAGGGCGCCGCGACGGGAACCGCGGCCCCTCCGGAGGCGGCGGCTGCCGTGGTCTGGGCGGAGGCTGTCGCCGTCGTCGTCGCTGCCGGCGTGGGCATCCCTGTTGCCGATGGTGTCGCGAGCCCTGTCGCCGATGGTGTCGTCGGCCTTGTCCCCGGCCCACTGCATCCGCTGAGCGCGGCGGCAGCGACGGCGGCAACTGCCACCGCCACCGTTGTTCGCCGACGACCCATAGGCAGCAGTCTCTCCCCAGGCGCCGGCCGCCCACGCCTCCGGCTTACCTGATCCTTGCCTTGGTGAATGTCGCGGTGAGGGCTGACATCCGTCGTCGTGAAGGGCTACCTTCACGCCGTGACGGCGACGACAGTGGCTCTCGACGAGGAGAGCAGGGACCGCGGCCCAGGGCGGGATGCGGACTTCCGCAGGCTCTGGCTGGGCTACACCGTCTCCGCTCTCGGCAGCGAGATCACCGTCCTCGCAGTGCCGATCACGGCCGCGGTGCTCCTGCATGCCTCCGCATTGCAGATGGGGATCTTGACCGCGGCTGCCACGATTCCGAACCTCGCGATCGGGCTGCTCGCTGGGGTGTGGGTCGACCGGCAACCACGCCGACGCCCGATCCTCGTGGTGGCGGATCTCGCCTCAGCGGCTGTCCTGTTGAGCATCCCCCTGGCGTGGTGGATGGGCGTCCTCACTGTCACGCAACTGGTGACGGTCGAGCTCGCCGTGGGGTGTGCCCGCGTGCTCTTCCGACCTGCCTACCAGGCACATCTGCCCCAGGTCGTGGACCGTGCCCACCTCACGAGGGCGAGTGCGCACCTGCGCACCTCTAACTCGGTCGCCAGCCTGCTCGGGCCAGGCCTCGGAGGCCTGCTCGTTCAAGCGGTGTCCGCGCCGCTGGCGGTCCTCCTGGACTCCCTGTCCTTCCTCGTCTCGGCGTTGTGCATCCGCTCCCTCCGTAGGCCAGAGCAGCCCATAGCGGCGTCAACCACCTCACCCAACGGACGAGCCCTGCGCTCCCAGCTGCGCGAGGGGCTTCACGCGGTCCTGGGCAACCCGGTGCTGCGCGCCATCGCCGGCTCAGCCGCCAACCTCAACCTCTTCGGCATGCTCACGATGGCGCTCTTCGTTGCCTATGCCACGCGCAGCCTCGGGATGTCGGCAGGAATGGTGGGGGCCATCGTCGTGATCGGCGGCAGCGGTGCGCTCCTCGGTGCTCTCGCCGCCCCGCGGATCTCTGCGAAGGTCGGCGAGGGCAGGGCCATCGTGGGAGCGACCGTGGTCTTCTCCATCGCCCCGTTCGCTCTGCCGCTGGCAGCCGGGCCACGGTGGCTGGAGCTCGGGATCATCGGTTTGGGGGAGCTGGTCGGCGGATTCGCGGTCATGGTCTACGAGGTCACCGCCGCCGGTGTGACGCTGAGAGCCGTGGCTCCGGAACTGCTCGGCCGTGTCAGCTCCTGCAGTGGCTTCATCACGCAGGGAGTCAAGCCGATCGGCGCCCTGGCCGGCGGCGTGCTCGGCACGACACTCGGTCTGCACACGGCGCTGTGGGTCGCGGCCGCGGGCGCCACCACCACCGTGCTGTGGACCTACGTTTCTCCGTTGCGTCAGCGCGAGGAGTCGCTCGACGCCTAGCGACGCGGGCGCCGTTCGAGCCGCTATCGAAGTGCGGACGCCAGAGACGGCGTCACCGGGTCCCGACTGGCTCAGCTCGGCGACCGCAGCAGCTCCCCTGACTGCTCTGCTGCAACGATTGTCACGGTGCGGTCCGCCGCTTCGACGGCGACTGCTGTTGCGCAAAATTCGACACCGCTGTCAAAAGCCAAGCAGATCTCGATCTCTGCGTCGTGCGGAAGATCCTTAAGCCTCTCCACCATCTCCCCGACCGTCATGTCTCCCTCGATTTCTGTCTCCGTCCGCCTGCCGTTGTGGCGGAGCCGTCTCAGTATGCGGTGGTCGAACGGCCCGCGTAGCGTTAGGTGCATCTCGGGCGCCGAAGGGTTACTCGACTGTGACCGACTTCGCGAGATTGCGCGGCCGGTCGACATCGCGGCCGAGGGCGACCGCAGCGTGATAGGCCAGCAGCTGCAAGGGAATTCCGAGCAGCACGGGGTCGAGCTCGCGCTCGTTGCGTGGGATCACGATCGTGTGAGCGGCAAGGTCCGGCGGCAGCTCGCGGTGTGCGACCGCGATGACCGGGCCACGGCGGGAGCTGATCTCCGCGAGCGTCGAGAGGTTCTTGTCGAGCAGCTCGTCGTCGGGGACGATCGCGACCGTAGGAGTCTCGGGGCCGACGAGTGCGAGCGGACCGTGCTTGAGCTCCGATGCCGGATACGCCTCGGCGTGCAGGTAGCTGACCTCCTTCAGCTTCTGGGCGCCTTCGCGTGCGACCGGCCAGCCACGCACCCGGCCGACATACATGACGTCGCGGGATTGGGCCAATTCCTTTGCCACATCAGCGATTTGGGACTCCTGGTCCAGGATGGCGCGGATCTGGTCGGGCAGTGCCGTCAGTCCGGCAATGATGCGAGCGCCGTCGGAGGGGGACAGGTCGCGGACGCGTCCGAGATGCAACGCGAGCAGCCCCGCGGCGACGTACATCGATGTGTAGGCCTTGGTCGACGTCACCGAGACTTCAGGGCCGGCATGCAGGTAGATGCCCCCGTCGCATTCGCGCGCGAGCGTCGACCCGACGACGTTGACCATGCCGATGACGCGGCCGCCCTTGCGCCGCAGCTCCTGCACCGCCGCGATCGTGTCCGCGGTCTCGCCGGACTGGCTGATGGCGACGTACAGCGTGTCGGGCTCGACGACCGGATTGCGATAGCGAAACTCGGAAGCAGCCTCCGCCCGCGCCGGGATCCGGGCGAGTGACTCGACGAGCTCGGCGCCCGCTTCCCCTGCGTAGTAAGCGGATACGCAGCCGAGGAAGTGCACCCGGGCGACCGCGCGGCTCTCGCGCGCATCCAGCTCGAGCCCACCGAGATGCGCTGTTGCAAACCGCTCGTTGACGCGACCGCGCAGTGCCCGCTCCACGGTCTCCGGCTGCTCGTGGATCTCCTTGTGCATGAAGTGCGGATGCCCGTCGACGTCATAGCTCCCGTCATCCGCTGGCACCTCCAGCGGTGCGTGCCGCCGCGGCTCGTTGTCGAGAGTCGTGATGTCGTAACCCTTGCCGCGCAACGTGGCGATCTCGCCGTCCTCGAGGTGCACGACCTGACGGGTGTGCCGCACAAACGCCGAAACGTCGCTGGCCGCATACATCTCCCGCTCGCCGATCCCCAGCACCAGCGGGCCGCCATGCCGCGCTACGACGACCACATCCGGCTGCTCGGCATCGAGCACCGCTACCGCGTAGGCGCCCACAATCTGTTGCAGGGACTCACGAACTGCCTGCGTTAGATTCGCTCCCTCGCGCAGCCGTGCCGCCACCAGATGCGCCAACACCTCGGTGTCGGTATCGCTGACGAATTCCACACCGTCGGTCTCGAGTGCTGACCGCAGTTGTGCCGCATTTTCAAAAATTCCGTTGTGCACCACGGCCACTCGCCCACTGCTGTCGAGATGCGGGTGAGCATTGGTGTCATCCGGCGCGCCATGTGTGGCCCAGCGCGTGTGCCCAATGCCGACCGCCCCTTTGAGCCGCTTGGGGAGGCTGGCCACCATCTCCTCGACCAGCCCGGCCCGCTTGTGCACCGCGAGACCCTTGCTGCCGACCACCGCGACCCCCGACGAGTCGTATCCGCGGTACTCCAGCCGCCGCAGCCCTTCCACGAGCACGGGCAGGGCGTCGTTGGCGCCGACGTAGGCGACGATTCCGCACATGGGGATGTCCTCCGAGGTGAGTGGCGAGCCACTGCTCGCGGTCAGTTGATCGACGAACGCCGGCCACACGGTCGCCGTTCGTCGATGGGCTGGGGCCCGGTGGGGGTGGGTGTGGTCGCTAGGCCCGGTCTGGGCCGTCGACGTTGGCGTGGTCGCTAGGCCAGGTGTGGCCGTCGCCGCCGGCGCATGGTGCTAGCCGTACACCACGCGTCGCAGTTGTCGCACCGAGAGCTCCGGCGCTGCGACCGGTCTCGCACGCAACTCGTCGGTGAGCCGCTCGAAGATTTCGTCGTTGCCGAGACCCTTGCGCAGTAGCTCGCGGTGGCGCCGCCGGACGTAGTCCTGTGTGGTCTCGCTGAAGTAGGCGATGACGTCCTGGACCACGCGCGCGGCGACGTTGGGTGGCAGGCCTGTCGAACGCGCGATCCGGATTGCGAGCTCGGCGTGGGGGAGGGGCGCCGCGCCGGATGCCCCGCCTGTCGTCGTGCCGGTCGTCGCGCTATCGCGGCTGCCTGCACGGCGCCCACTGGCGTCCCGGCTGCCTGCGCGGCGGCCACTGCCGTCCCGGCTGCCTCGCGTCACCTCCCACATGCGGGAGATCTTTACGGCTGCGACGCCCGGCCCGCTACATCCGTGCCCGATTTCGGGCATGGACGGACCATTTCTGCCCCGGAGAAGACGCCCGAGGCCGTCGCAGGCCGCTGTGCGCGCCGGTCTTCCTCGGCTCGGGGTCCCAGAGCTCCGCTCGCGTGTACGCCGGTGGTTGTCCAGCAGCCAGGAGTGCACACGCGAGAGGTAGGTCGTGGGGACGGGCTGCGCGACGGGGTGACGGGGCGCGCGACGCGGTGACCGCTCCGCTGGCCGCTGGTCTTCCTCGGCTCGGGGCCAGGAACACCGCTCGCGTGTACGCCGGTGGTCGTCCAACAGCCACGAGTGCACACACGAGAGGTGAGTCCCGGGGGCGCGCGCGAGGACGGGCTGCGCAACGCGGTGACGGGCGTGCGGGGGCGGGCTGCGCAACGGGGGGACGGGCCTGCAGGGATGGGCGGCGCGACGGGGCGCGCGGCGACGGGCTGCGCGACGGGTGACGACTGCGCGGTGCGGGGCTACGCCGTCACGGCTTGCGTCGAGGTGAAGTCCGACCAGCTGCGGGCGGCCTCACCCTGCGCCTGTCGTGTGAACTCTTCGGTGATCCACCGCTGCAGCGCGACGAGCGCCGGGCTCCGACGCAGGGTCAGCAGGTGCTCAGTGCGGCAGTACTCGTCGACGACGAGCAGCAACTGCTCCCAGCCGGACACGAGTTCGACGCTCTCGGGAGCCAACGGGTAGACGAGGTCAACCGTGCGGTCACCCCAGTCGGCAGCCGCGAGCAGTCGGCGTTCGGGCTCGTCGAGCTCGTCCTGGTAGGTCGTCGACAGGTGGTGGACCGTCTCGCGCAGCTGTTGCGGGATCGGATGCTCGTCGCTGGCCCCGCCGATCTCGATGAGCAGGAACTCGCGCATCCAGTCGCTCACGTGCTGCCGTGACGCCATGCCCAGTTCGACGGGGAACTGCAGCAGCGTGACGGTCTCGGGGACGGTCATCGGGGGAGGGCAACTGGGTAAGCGCCGCAGATCACGGGCCGATGCTACGCGCGCCGCCGCGCCGATGATCCGTTGTCGGTCATCCCGTTGTGGCCTCGCGTTGCTGTCCGGCTGGGATCTGAAGCTGTTGGGGTTTCTGCGGCCTCACTGGAAGGGCTGTCGGAGTTCTTGCGGCTTCTATCCCGCAGATTCCCCAACAGCCCCCCTTGCCAGGTCCGACAGCTCGGGGCGGAGCGCGAGTGGCTGACCCGCGCGCTACCGACCGCCGGAACCCTGTGCGAGCGCGAGTGGCTGACCCGCGCGCTACCGACCGCCGTCGATCCGCCGCGAGCGCTGCTCCACGCCCGGGCCGCCGTAGGGGTAGTCCGCCGCCTGCGGATCTGAGGCCGCGTCCAGCGCAGCGGTCTCCTGAGCGGACAGGTGCAGCCCAGCGGCGCCGAGGTTGTCCTGCAGCTGCGACACCGTCCGGGCGCCGAGGATCACCGACGTCACCGCCGGCCGGTCGGCCAGCCACGCCAAGGCCACCTGCGCCATCGAGACGCCACGCCCCTCGGCGACCGACCGCACTGCGTCCACGACGTCCCAGGTGCGCTGCTGCACCGAACGCCGGTCATACGCCTCGACGCCACGCTCGGGGTTCTCACCGAGCCGGGTCGCGCCGGTCGGGCGTTCGTCGCGGGAGTACTTCCCCGTCAGCCAGCCACCACCGAGCGGCGACCACGGCAGCAGCCCCAGACCGGCGTCGAGGCACGATGGCACGATCTCCCACTCCAGCTCGCGCACCAGCAGGTTGTACTGCGGCTGCAGCGTGACCGGCCGCTCCCACCCGTGCTCCCGCGCGACCGCGACAGCCTTCTGCACCTGCCAGCCGGTGAAGTTCGACAGCCCGACGTACCGCGTCTTCCCCGCACGCACCAACGAGTCCAGCGTCGCGAGCGTCTCCTCGATCGGCGTGATCGGGTCCCACGCGTGCACCTGGTAGAGGTCAACGCACTCGACGCCCAGCCGCCGCAGCGAGTCGTCGATCGCGCGCTGCAGGTGGCGCCGCGACGTTCCGAGGTCGTTGACGTCCCCACCCATCGGGAAGCGGCCCTTGGTCGCCAGCACGACCCGGTCGCGCACCTCCGCCGGTCGCGAGGCCAGCCAGCGCCCGATGATCTCCTCGGACACGCCGTGCGTGTAGACGTCGGCGGTGTCGACGAGGTTGCCGCCGGCCTCGACGAACGTGTCGAGCTGCTCGTGCGCCCCCGCCTCGTCGGTCTCATTCCCGAACGTCATCGTCCCCAGGCACAGCGTCGACACCGACATGCCGCTGCGCCCGAGCGGGCGGTACTCCATCGCAGTCATGGCGCCCATCCTGCCCACCCCCTCCATTCCCGAACGGCGCTGCCCGTCCCCGCCGCCGGGCGACGCCGGCGCAGTCGGTGCGCACCCGGGCCACGGCGCGCACCCTGCGACGGCGGGCAACGCGGGCAGCGGCGTTCGGGAATGCGTGTTGGATATTTCCGGCCGGAATCAGTCAGTGACCAAAAAGCGGTGAAACCGGACAATGCGAGCCGGCATCTGCTGATCTCAACGCACCGATTCCCTGAAGCTCTTGTGTCACCGCAGCGCTGAGGTGCAGGCTGACGCCGCCGTCGAGGGCACGCAACGGCGGATTCCGACGTCACCTACCAGGGGGTTTTCCATGCTGGACGAGCTCGTTTCCCTGTTGCCCGGACGTGTCCACACGGGCGAGGCGGTGATGGCGCACGGGCAGCCATGGAATGTCGCCTACCAGCCCGAGGCGCAGGCCGTCGTTGAGGCGCGCAGCGCCGAGGACATCGGAGTGGCGCTGCGCTGGGCCGCTCGCGCGGGAGTGCCCGTCGGCATCCTGT
>JBQCDV010000237.1:0-7336 GCA_051960855.1 Actinomycetales bacterium | reverse complement strand
TCGTCATGGCCGACCCCGAGGGCAACGAGTTCTGCCTCTAGCTCTCCTCCGAGGACCGCGCCCACAGGTTGATGCCGGAGTCGACGGCGTGCTCGTCGATCTGCCGCAGCTCGTCCTCGCTGAAGTCGAGGTTGTCGAGCGCTCCGAGGCTGTCGTCGAGCTGCTGGACGCTGCTGGCCCCGATGAGCACCGATGTCACGCGCGAGTCGCGCAGCGCCCACGACAGCGCCATCTGCGCGAGGCTCTGCCCCCGCTGCTCCGCCATCCCGTTGAGCGCCCGCACGTGCGCCAAGGACTCATCGGTCAGCAGCGCAGGGTCGAGGCTCTTGCCCTGCGCAGCCCGTGAGCCCTCGGGAATCCCGTTGAGGTACTTGCTGGTGAGCATCCCCTGCGCCAGTGGCGAGAAGGCGATGCAGCCGGCCCCGACCTCCGCGAGCGCGTCGAGCAGGCCGTGCTCGATCCACCGGTTGAGCATCGAGTAGCTCGGCTGCGAGATCAGCAGCGGGACCCCCATCTCGCGCAGCAGGGCGGCTGCCTCGACGGTGCGCTCCGGTGAGTACGACGAGATGCCGGCGTAGAGCGCCTTGCCCTGGTGCACCGCCGACGCGAGCGCTCCCATCGTCTCCTCGAGCGGCGTCTCGGGGTCGAAGCGGTGGGAGTAGAAGATGTCGACGTAGTCCAGGCCCATCCGGCGCAGCGACTGGTCGAGGCTCGCGAGCAGGTACTTCCGCGAGCCCCACTCGCCATACGGGCCCGGCCACATGTCGTAGCCCGCCTTGGTCGAGATGACAAGCTCGTCGCGGTAGGGGCGGAAGTCATCGGCGAAGTGCCGTCCGAAGTTGGTCTCCGCCGAGCCGTAGGGCGGCCCGTAGTTGTTGGCCAGGTCGAAGTGCGTCACCCCGCGGTCGAAGGCGCGTCGCAGGATCGCCCGCTGCCGGTCGAAGGGGGTGTCGTCACCGAAGTTGTGCCACAGCCCCAGCGAGATCGCGGGCAGCTGGAGACCACTGCGGCCGCAGCGGCGGTAGATCATGTCGTCGTAACGCGAAGGGTCGGCGTCGTAGGGCATGAGGCGACCCTAGCCGCGGGGCGACCTGCGCACCTCGGGCAGGAGCCGCAGGGCGAACCACCCCACCGCGAGCAGCTCGATGACGACGACCGCGACACCGGCGGACGCCGTTCGGTAGTCGTAGAGCCAGCCGATCAGGGCGCCGCCACCGAGCCACGCCAGGCCGTAGCACGTGGCGAACCAGCCGTACGCGGAGCCGCGCCTCGCCGCGGGGACGAGGTCGGCGACGGCTGCGCGCATCGTCGACGACTGCACGCCCAGGGCGAGCCCCCAGACCGCGGCCCCCAGCCACACCGGCAGCGGTGAGGACGCGAACGACAGCCACGGCACGACCGCCGCCAGCAGCGGCGCCACCACGAGTCCCCGCAGCCCGACCCGGTCGTAGACCTGGCCGAAGACCACACCGCCGACGGCCGCCGCCGCCATCGCGACGGCGTAGAGGACCGGCACCGCCACAGTCGGCAGCACCTGTCGCTGGTCGGCGTGGAAGCTGAGCAGGCCGAACGTCGGGAAGCCCAGCATCAGCAGGGCGGTGAAGGCCGCATAGGTCCAGAACAGCGGTGGCAGGTGGCGATTCGGCAGCGCATGCTCGCGGTCGGCGGCCTCGTCGAAGCGGGACGGGTCAGGAGCTCCGGTCCGGAGGACCAGCAGCGCGACGACGGCGAGGACCCCGGGGATGGCGAGGATGGCGAAGCCACCGCGGTACCCCCACCCGGCTGCGAGGGCGGCGGTGACCAGCAGCGGTCCCGCGAAGGCGCCGGTCTGGTCGAGTGCTTCGTGAACGGCGAACGCGCGTCCCCGTCCCATCGACGAACCGGCGTGCGCCAGCATCGTGTCCCGCGCCGGCGTGCGGACCGCCTTACCGAAGCGCTCGCTAACAACTAACCCGACTGCCGAGGGCAGGTGCGCCGTCACGGCGAGCAGCGGCACCGACACCACGGTGATGAGGTAGCCCAGGATCGTCAGGGCCCACGGCCGCCCCGTGCGGTCGACCAGACGACCCGTGACGATGCGGAGCACGAAGGCCACCGCCTCCCCCGCGCCGGTCGCGACTCCGACGACGGCGGCGGAGGCGCCGAGGCTGCCGAGGTAGGGGCCGACGACCGACCGCGCTCCCTCGTAGACGACGTCGGCCAGCATCGACACGACGCCGAAGCCGATGACGAAGCGCCACGCCGACACCCGGTTGGGGCTGGGTGTCATGAGCTCACCAGGGAGCCCCGGACAGCTGCCAGCCCAGGGCGGCCGCCGGCAGAGCCACGACGAGGTGGACGGCCAGGGTCACGAGGGCGGGGACGAAGCGGCGGCGTTCGAGAATCGCGACCACGTCGTAGGCGAAGGTCGAGAAGGTCGTCAGAGAGCCGCAGAAGCCCGTGCCGAGCAGGAGCAGCCACGCCGAGGACAGCCGTTGCTGGGAGCCCAGCCCGGTGAGCAGGCCCAGCAGCGCGGCACCCACGACATTGACCGCGACGATCCCCCAGGGCACGACAGCCGAGGTGCGCGAGCGGACGGTGCGGTCGACAACGAAGCGCAGCGGCGCTCCCACGGCGGCACCGATCACGACCAGCAGGGCAGCGGGCACGTCACTCCTCGGCGTCGGGAGGCAGCGGGGCGTCCGGCCACGCGAGGTGGAGGAGGCGCACCGTCAGTCGGGCTGCGACGGCGACCGCCACCAGGGCGCCCACAACCGACACGACGACGTAGGCGGCGGCCAACCCGGGGCGATGCGCCTGCAGCAGGGTGGTGGTCTCGACCCCGAACGTCGACCACGTCGTGTAGCCGCCGAGGAAGCCGGTGACCAAGAGCGGGCGCAGCAGGTCCGCGCCACGCCAGGTGGGGGGGCGATGCAGGAGCGCGGCCATGACGATCCCGATCAGCAGGCAGCCGGTGAGGTTGACCACGAGAGTGCCCGTGGGCCAGCCAGCCGACGATCCGCTACCTGGCGGGGGCGCGAGCTGCTTGCCGAGCTGCCATCGAGCGAGGGCACCGAGGGGGCCGCCGACGGCGACAGCGAGCAGGTGGTGGCCGACCGGCGACGAGCCAGCCGGGGTCGGGGCACCTGCCGGGCTCGACGTCGCAGGTGTGGCAGCCACGCCGCGAGGGTAGCGAGCAGTCGCTTCCTGATCTTGACGGGAGCGGTGGGGGTGTCGCCAGCGTCGGCGGCGACAGGTAGCGTTTCAGAAGCGACGGCTGCAGGGTGCCTGCGGCCACAGGAGGATGCGTGGACACGACGATGTCGATCGGAGGCGAGATGGCGACTGAGACCGCGGTGTCGCCCACTGCCCCTGCCGTAGACGACCACGTCGAGGTGCGTCTGCCGGCCGACAGCGCCTATCTGTCGATCCTCCGCACGGCGACGGCCGGGCTCGCCGCGCGTCTCGACTTCACTCTCGACGACATCGAGGACCTGCGCATCGCCGTCGACGAGGCGTGCGCCCTCCTCCTGCAGCAGGCGTCGCGGGACAGCGAGCTGACCTGCGACTTCTTCGTCCGCGAGGACGCTCTCGAGGTGCGGGTCAGCGCCCCGACGCAGTCCGCCCGGCTCCCCGAGCGCGGCACCTTCGCCTGGGCAGTCCTCGCTGCTCTCGCCGGCGAAGTGGACGCCGGGGTCGACCATGCCTCCGCCTCGGCCGCCTCCTCCGGCTCCTCCGGCTCGGCCGGCGACGGCGCCGACCGGGTCTGGGTGACGCTGCTCAAGCGGAGGGGCACTCGGTGACGGCACGTTCCACGGCCCGGCCCGACGATGCTCCCGACGTGGCTGATGACTCCCGCGACCCCGCCGACCTCGCTGCCGTCGCGACAGTGACCGGCGATGCCAGCACCGGCGATGCCACCACAGGCGGCGCCACACAAAACGACGCCACGCAGGCGATCGACGACCACAAGGACGACGACGAGGACACCGCAGACGAGGAGGACCTCGCCGCGGCGGCCGCAGTGCCCGCAGTCAGCGAGGAGCGTCAGCGCAGCCGTGAGCTGTTCGCCGAGCTCGCGGTCGTCGAGCACGACACCGAGCGGCACCGGATCATCCGTGACCAGCTCGTCGAGACCCACCTGCCGCTGGTCGAGCACCTGGCCCGCCGGTTCCGCAACCGGGGCGAGCCCTACGACGACCTCGTCCAGGTCGGCACGATCGGCCTGATCAAGGCCGTGGACCGCTTCGACACCGAGCGTGGCGTCGAGTTCTCCACGTATGCGACACCGACGATCGTCGGCGAGATCAAGCGGCACTTCCGCGACAAGGGCTGGGCCGTCCGCGTCCCGCGGCGCCTGCAGGAGCTGCGGCTCTCGCTGACGTCGGCCACGGCCGAGCTCTCCCAGAGCAACGGACGGTCTCCCACAGTCGCCGAGCTCGCCGCCCACCTCAAGATCTCGGAAGAGGAGGTCCTCGAGGGCCTCGAGTCGGCCAACGCCTACTCGACGCTGTCACTGGAGGCCGGCGAGAGCGACGGCGAGGAGGGCCAGGCAGTCCTCGACACGCTCGGCAGCGATGACGAGTCGCTCGAAGGCGTGGAGTACCGCGAGTCGCTCAAGCCGCTGCTGGCCAAGCTTCCCGCGCGGGAGAAGAAGATCCTCATGCTGCGGTTCTTCCGCAACATGACCCAGTCCCAGATCGCCGCCGAGGTGGGCATCTCGCAGATGCACGTGTCGCGGCTGCTGGCACGGACGCTGAGCCAGCTGCGCGAGGGCCTGCTCAACGAGGAGTGAGGTCTGGCGGGCTCACTCCTCGGAGGTCAGGAACCCCAGGTGACCGAGGACCGGGCGCGTGAATACCAGCACCGTCCCGGTGAGCGCGGCGACCAGCACCAGCACGCCCAACACGACCCGTCCGCTCTGCACCAGCCCCCAGCCCACGGGCAGCTGCAGCAACTCCGCCAGCACGATGGGGGCGCGGGCAGCACCACGGCCGTGCCATAGCCCGCGGCCGGCCAGCGCCAGTCCGATCGCAGCGACCAGCACGAGGGCCGCGGCGAACCACGCCCGCGCCGGCGACGGAGTGTTGCCGAGCAAGATCTCCACGACGAAGAAGACGGCGAAACCGAAGACGACGAGCGCCTGCGCCGCCACGATCGCCGTCAGCCCGACCACAGCGCGTGATCGACCGGTCACAGACTCCCCGCCTTCTCTGGGAATATAGCGGACAAAACCGGCGCTGTGAGCGACCCGACAGTCAGAAGGCAGCAAAACTGTGCGTGTAACTCTTGTGCGGGCACGATTGTCCTGTGATCCTCGTTGAGCAGGAAGGCGAACGGGGCACGTCGAGGTGCGCCCGTTCGTCACGTTGAGTCTGCCATCCCGCGTCTTCCGAGTCGGCTCGCACCGCGACGAAGATCGTGAAAGGCTTCACAAGCCGCGAAAGTCGCGGCTGCTTCACAAGCCGCGAAAGTCGCGGCCTGGACCGGTGTGTGCCACCGGTCGTGTTCATGAAGGAGTTGGACCGCATGGACTGGCGCCATCGAGCTGCCTGCCGTGACGAGGACCCGGAGCTGTTCTTCCCGATCGGCAACACGGGCCCGGCACTGCTGCAGATCGAGGAGGCGAAGGCGGTCTGCCGGCGCTGCGAGGTTGTCGACGCCTGCTTGAAGTGGGCGCTGGAATCGGGTCAGGACGCCGGCGTCTGGGGCGGCCTGTCCGAGGACGAGCGGCGAGCTCTCAAGCGCCGCAATGCCCGCAACCGGGCCCGCACCGCCTGACGTTGCCTCTGCACTCACCGCTGCGCCCCGCGCGCGGGTGTCGCGACCTCGGGGTCGGGCACCTGGCCGCGGGGCGCAGTGCTGTGCGCGCCTGAGGGCACGTCGATGGTGATCGTCGCCACCACGCCCTGCGACTCCCCCGCGTAACCGCGCGGCCCCTCCAACGTCCGCCCCGGCACCGTCCCTCGCAGCGGGACCGGCGGAGCACCGCGCTCGGCGATCTGCAGCGATCCGCCGAGCTCGACCTCGACGAGGGTCCGCACGATCTGCAGGCCCAGGCTCCGTGTGGACGACAGGTCGAAGCCGGGAGGCAGCCCTACGCCGTCGTCGCTGACGTGGAGCTTGAGCCAGCCCTCGGCATCGTCACGCTCAGCGCTGACCTCCACCGTGCCCCCACCGGCCGGTCGCAAGCCGTGCTCGGCGGCGTTGTGGACGAGCTCGCTGATCGCGAGTGCCAGGGGGCTGGCCATCTCCCCCGGGATCTCGCCGGCGTCGCCCGTCCGCGTCGTGCGGACCGGCACCCCAGCCGCCGCCAACTCGACGGCCGTGCCCAGGACCGAGGCGATCACGACGTCCAGGTCGACGGTCTCCTCCAGCGTCCGCGAGAGCGTCTCGTGCACCACCGCGATCGACCCGACCCGCCGGACCGCCTGCTGCAGCGCCGCCCGAGCGTCCTCGTTGTGCAGTCGCCGCGCCTGCATCCGCAGCAGGGCTGCAACCGTCTGCAAATTGTTCTTCACCCGATGGTGGATCTCACGGATCGTGGCGTCCTTCGTCAGCAGCTCCCGCTCCCGACGCCGGATCTCGGTGACGTCGCGGACCAGCACGAGCGCGCCCTGGCGACCCTCCGCCTGCACGAGAGGCAGGACCCGCAGCGCCAGGACGGCGTTCTTGCCCTCGACGTCGACGCGGCGGGACGCGCGACCCTTCGCGATCGTCGCCAGCGCCTCGTCGACCGGCTCCCCATGCAGGGCCAAGGCCGCTGTCTGCTGGCCGAGGGAGGTGCCCACGAGGTCACCGGGGAGGCCGAGGCGGCGGTAGGCGGAGACGCCGTTCGGGCTGGCGTACGTCACGAGGCCCTCGGTGTCGATCCGGATCAGCCCGTCCCCGACCCGGGGCGCGCCGCGTCGTCCCATCGTGGTGCCGGGCAGGGGGAAGTTGCCGGCGGCGATCATCCGGGCGAGGTCGTCCGCGCACTGCAGGTAGGTCAGTTCGAGCCGACTGGGTGTCCGGGCCGTGAGCAAGTTGGTGTGGCGGGCGACAACCGCGATCGCGCGACCGGCTCGCACGACGGGGATCGTCTCCTCGCGCACCGGCACGTCCTCGCGCCACTCCGGGTCGCGTTCGCGGCAGATGCGCTGCTCGTCGAAGGCGTCGTCGAGCTGCTGGCGCCGGCCCCGCGGCAGCACCCGCCCGACGATGTCGTCGTAGAACGCCGTCGGGCCCGTGGTGGGGCGCATCTGCGCGGCCGCCACCCACTGCGTGCCGGTCCGATCCGGCACCCAGAGCACGAGGTCGGCGAAGGACAGGTCGGCCACCAGCTGCCAGTCGGCGGTCAGCAGGTGCAGCCACTCCG
>JBQCDV010000236.1:0-5110 GCA_051960855.1 Actinomycetales bacterium | reverse complement strand
GTCTGGTCCAGCGGCTGCTCACCCACGACGACTTCGTCATCGACCCGCTGCCCAACCTGCTCTTCACGCGGGACTCGAGCGTGTGGCTGCGCGACGCGGTCGCCGTCACGAGTCTCGCGATGCCAGCTCGCGCGCGGGAGAGCACGCTGACGGAGGCGATCTACCGCTACCACCCGCGCTTTGCTGGGACCCCACTGGTCTACGAGCCGGACCTCGAGCACGTCGAGGGCGGCGACGTCCTGGTCCTGGGCCACGGCGTCATCGCCGTCGGCACGGGCGAGCGCACGACTCCCGCCGGCGTCGAGCGGCTGGCCTCGCGTGCCTTCGAACGGGGCCTCGCGCACACCGTGCTCGCCGTGCCCATCGCCCAGGAGCGGGCGACGATGCACCTCGACACCGTGTGCACGATGGTCGACGTCGATGCGGTCGTCATGTACCCCAATCTGGCGCACGACCTCATCGCCTACCCGGTCTCCCGCAGCAGTGACGGCGACCTTCGCGTGGGCGACCCCCGGCCGTTCCTCGAGGCCGCCGCCGAAGCCATGGCCATCGATCAACTGCGTGTCATCGACACCGGGCTCGACCCCGTCACCGCCGAGCGCGAACAGTGGGACGACGGCAACAACACCCTCGCGATCGGACCGCGCCTCGCGGTCGCCTACGAGCGCAACACCCAGACGAACGCTCGACTGGAAGCGGCCGGCATCGAGGTCGTCGCGATCGCGGGCAGCGAGCTCGGCAGCGGCCGGGGCGGGCCCCGGTGCATGTCCTGCCCCATCACCCGAGAGCCCGCTGCCTGAGGCTGCCCCCTCCCTCGTCCCACCGCTGCCCGGCTCCCGCCGCCGGGCTGCCGGCCGTTGCCCACCGGTCCGTGACGTCCGTCGGCCGCCGTGTCCGCACACCGCCTCACATCACCGCCTCGCGTGTGCACTCCGCCGCCTCACATCACCGCCTCGCGTGTGCACTCCTGGCCGCACCACAGCCACCAGCGTCCACGCGAGCAGCACATCGAGGGCCACCGTCAGCAACGGCGTTCGGCGTGCGCTTGTCCGACCGCCGTGACCGCACACCGCCTCACATCACCGCCTCGCGTGCGCACTTCTGGTCGCACCACAGCCACCAGCGTCCACGCGAGCAGCACGTCGAGGCCCCGACCGCGGTCCACCGGGCAGCAGTGCGCACTCACGTAAGCAGCACCGGCCCTCGCCACCACCGGTCAACGTGTCCGATTCGTCGCTTTCGGGCATAGGGCCCTCAGTGACCACTGGGACTGCACCGGGAGGCTGACGGTGGCGAGCACGGCGATAGGCACCCTGAACGACGCCGCGATGGGCGCCGGGCGAGGCACCGGCCAGACGGGCGGAACCGACGGCGCCGCGCGGGGCACCTCCGCACACGGGGACAGCAGCAGGCCCAGCCGACTCCGCGCGGCCGCACCGAGCATCCGGCGCAGTCTGGTGTCCGCCGCCACGGGCGTGCTCGTCGTCGGATCTCTCGTGCTCGGGGCCGGAGCCGGCCACGACACCCAGGCCCCGGGGACTAACGACGTCTCCGTCTCGGGCGTCTCGGGGTCCGCTGCCACCAACCTGCATGACCAGCTGGTCCCACCCGGAGTGGACGTGCCCGGCGTGACCGACGTCCATCTTTCGCACTGAGCAACCCGAACCGCACCGTGCGCCGGGCCCAGGAAAATGGGAGGCCCGGCCGCTACCGACGGGGGATGCAGCAGCGACCGGGCTGAGACATACGTTAGCCCCGACGCGGCGCCGGAGACGCACGGGGCGCGCGACTTTGGCATGGTTTGCCGACCGGCTGTGGCCGCCAGCCCGGCGTCGCGGAGCGACCTAGGTCAGGTGCCGTCCGGCCTCTAGTACGGACGCACTACCCGGCCCTCCCCGAGCGTTGGGCCCAGCCGTCAGGACAGCGTGATCTGGCGGTTGGCGAGCCCCTTGCGGGCGCCGCGCTCGGCCTCGCTCAACGGCTCCCCCGACGACAGCGCCGCCTCCAGCCGCGACTGGTAACCGGCCGCCGGCTCCTCCAGCTGCGAGGCCGTCGTGCCGAGCGGCAGTTCCCACACCGGGACAAGCAGGCCGTACGCCCGGAAGGACCCGAGGAACCGGCTGCCCTCCACCAGGGAGTCCTCGCCCGCAGCGTGCAGCCGGGCGAACGCGTCGAGCAGTCGCTCCTCGTCCGGCTTGGCCAGTACCCACCGCAGCTGCGGACGGTCACCGAAGTCGCACCAGTAGGCCGCCTCCACCGACGTCAGGCGCTGAGTGGGCACGAGGCCGGCGTTGGCCCGCTCCACGGTTGCGAGCACCTCGGCGTCGGCGTCGATCCCCTCCACCCAGAAGTCGAAGCCCTCGTGCACCTGCACCTGCAACTCCGCGCCGAGGTCGAGCAGGTCCTGCAGCCGAGGACCCGGTCCGGGCAGCCCGGCGGGAGGCAGCGGGGTGCCCGGTTCCGCAGCAAGCGCGCGCTCGAGGGCGGCGGCGAGGTCGCGGCTCGGGTCGCCACTGCCACCGTTGACCTGCAGCGCGATGAAGACGCGGCCGTCCTGCCGAGCCATCGCCGGCCATGCCGCGGGCAGCACCGACACCGCGTAGACCTCGCTGTCGGGATGAGCCTCGGCGAGTTCGGGACGCAGCGTCAGACGGGCGCTCGCGGCGGGGAGGATCTCCCGCATCGCCACGAGGTCGGCCTCGCCGCGGATCCCCTCGAACGGCCGCCGCGCCACCTGGGCCGCGGCACGCGCCGCCTCCCGACCGTGACACGCCTTGTAGCGGCGCCCGGACCCGCACGGGCAGGGCTCGCGGCCGCCGACGGAGCCTGCGCCCGCGGGGGCAACCCCGTCCAGGACGGCGGCACCGGCCGCATCCGAGCCGGCTGAGGTGGAGACGGCGGCTCGACGACGCGCCTGCTTGCCCATCGGGACTCCTGCCTGTTCAGACGTCATTTCCGAACGTCGCTGCGGTGGCTGGCCGTCCAGCCTAAGCGCAACGCCGTCGACGCCCGACGGCTCCGGGTCGACGCGGTCAGTCCCTGATGGGTCAGTGGTAGGCGAACTCCCGGCTGTGCGCCGGGTCCAGCGCCATCCGCGCCCAGACCACCGTCGCACCGTCCTCCTGGTCGACGCCCCACTCGTCAGCGAGGGTCTCGACGATCGTGAGGCCACGGCCTCCGAGAGCGGCCATCGAAGCCTGCGTCACGCGCGGGCGGGTAGTCGCGCCCCCGTCGAGGACGCCGACGACAACGTCATGCGGCTGCTGCGTGACGCGCCAGCGGACGACGACGCGGTTGTGCGGCAGCGGCCGGGCATAGCGGATGGCGTTGGTGACGAGCTCGGACACCACAATGTCGAGGTCCTGGCAGATCCGAGGTGGCACTCCGCTCACCTCGAGAGCGGCCCGCAGCGCTCGCCGGGCGACCGGCACGCTTCCGGGGAGGAAGGGCAGCGCAAGCAGCGACATTGCCGCCGTGGCTGGCAGATCGGTCACTGCTCGGGTCCCTCACATCCGACGACATTGCCGCGCGTCGCAGCCGTGCCCGTCGTGACGAGCGGGTAAACGACATCTCCACCGAAGCGCAATGTTTAAAAGACGGATCACTACGCGGCGGCGAGCAGGGCGCGGACGGCGTTCGGGCGATTGGTGATGATCGCGTCGACTCCCAGCTCGAGGCAGAGATCGACGTCGGCGGGCGCGTCGACGGTCCAGACGTGCACCTGGTTGCCCTGCCGGTGCACGCGCGCGACGTAGCGGGGATGCGCCCGAACGACGTCCATGCCCGGCCCGGCGATGCGCGTGCCCAGCGGGAGGCTGCCGTCCCAGAAGCGCACCGGGGTGCGTTCCATCAGCAGCACCGTCGGCAGGCTCGGGGCCAGCAGCCGGATGCGGCGGAGGGACAGCTGACTGAAGCTCATGACGCGCACGGGCGTTGCGGTCGCGTCCCCCGACCTGGAGTGCGCCCACCCGAAGCGGTCCAGCAGCTCGACCAGACGCCGCTCCACCAGCCCGGCATAGCGGGTCGGGTGCTTGGTCTCGATCGCCACCTCGACGCGGCGTGGGGCGTCGGCGACGGCCTCGAGCAGCCGCTGCAGGGTCAGGACTCCGGAACCGTCACGATCGGGGCGCTCCTCGCGACTGCCGTCGGCACTGCCGCTGTCAACCTGCCCGCCGTCAAAACCTCCGCCGGCACCACTGCCGCCAGCCTTCCAGGACTGCCAGTCCAGCTCCTGCAGCTCGGCGAGGTCCTTGGTCGACACCGGACCGCGGCCGTTGCTCGTCCGGTCGACACGACGGTCGTGGACACAGACCAGATGGCCGTCGCGCGTCAGGCGAACGTCGCACTCGAGAGCGTCCGCGCCGTCGTCAATCGCCTGCAGATAGGCGGCGAGCGTGTGCTCAGGCACCCTCTCGGACGAACCACGGTGGGCGACGACCTGGGGCTGCGCGGGCTGCACGTACTTCAGTGTCTCCGATGACAGCCGCCGGAACGTCGCAGTGTTGGATGTGTCGGTGCGTCGACTTCTCGCCACGCTCGTGATCCTGCTCGTCATCGCCTTCGGTCTGGACCGGGGAGCGGCCTGGGTGGCCGGCCAGCTCGCCGACCGAGCCATCGCGCAGCGGCTCGACGCGAGCGGTGTGTCGACGTCGTTCGAGGGATTCCCGTTCCTCACCCAGCTCGCCAAGCGTGACTTCACCACGGTGCACGTGGAGGCGCGGACCGTGCGGCAGAAGAGCCACGAGCTGCGCAAGGTCACCATCGTCGCGAACGACGTAGCGGTGGCTGATCGCCGCGTCACCGCTGCCTCGCTGCAGGGCCACGGGCTGCTCACCTACGACGAGGTCGCCTCCATCGCCCGCCTCCCGCAGGGATCGGTGAGCTCGGCCGGAGACGGCAAGGTGGCCGTCCGCAAGCAGGTCAAGGTCCTCGGTGAAGAGCTGACGGTCCGCCTCCTCGGCACGGTGTCGGTCACCGACGGCAGGCTGCGGCTCGAGCCGACCTCTGTGACGCTTCCGGGCGGCCGCAGTGTCTCGGTCAGCGACCTCGGGGGCGCCGACGTCACCGTCGAGGTGCCGCTGCCCTCGCCCGTTCCCGGTGTCACGGTGAC
>JBQCDV010000235.1:0-3467 GCA_051960855.1 Actinomycetales bacterium | reverse complement strand
AAGCTGCCGGTCGCGCGCGCCGCCACCGTCGGCACCGACCCCCGCTTCGTGGCCGCCATTCGGGACCTGGTGCTCGAGCGCGCAGCTGTCGAGCGGGGTGAAGCCGTCACGCGGGCCGTGGTGCCCGACATGACGGTCAGCCACGACGTCTGTCCCGTCGGCTGCTGCCGCAATCTGCGCGCTCCCGAGACCCCTGCCGCCGCCGGCGCCGACGGCTGGCGCCCGACTGCGGCGGTGGTCGACGCATGACCGGTCCAGCCGGCGAGCTGCCCGACAGCGGTCAGCTGCTCGCCCTGGCCCTTGAGACGGCACGCGAGGCCGGTGAGCTGCTGGTCAGCGGTCGCCCGCGCAGACTCGCCGTCGACACCAAGTCCAGTCCCACCGACGTCGTGACGGAGATGGACACCGCCTCTGAGCGCCTCATCACCTCGCGGTTACTGGGTGCGCGGCCCGGCGACGGCATCCTCGGCGAGGAGGGCGCCGGCGAGACGGGCACGACCGGCGTGCGGTGGGTGGTCGACCCGATCGACGGCACCGTCAACTACCTCTACGGGCTGCCGACGTGGGCGGTGAGCATCGCCGCCGAGTCCGACGGACGAGCGCTCGCCGGCGTGGTCCACGCCCCCGCGCTCGGTCTGACGTGGACGGCCACCTACGACGGCGAGGCACTCTGCAACGGCGACGTTCTGTCCGTCTCGGACTGCGCGGAGCTGTCGCAGGCGCTCGTCGCGACCGGCTTCAGCTATCGGTCCGAACGCCGCCGCGTGGCCGCCTCGCGGCTGCCGGCCATCCTGCCCGTCGTGCGGGACCTGCGACGGGGCGGCAGCGCGGCGATCGACTTGTGCTTCGTGGCAGGCGGTCAGCATGACGCCTACTTCGAGCAGGAGCTCAAGCCGTGGGACCGGGCGGCGGGAGCTCTGGTGGTCGAACGAGCCGGAGGTGTCGTGCGAGGGCTGCGCGGCGCCGCTGACGAGCAGATGACCCTTGCCGGTCCGGCAGCCTTGGTCGACGCCCTCGCCGAGCTGCTGACGGGGCTCGACACCCGGCTGGTGTGACGCTGGGCGGTCTGACAACGGCCCCGACGCATGCTGCTCCGGCCGCGTAGGGCACAATGCGTCGCTCGCGGCGCTTGATCTCCAGGCAGCCGCGGACCCCGTCAACGACGCCGGGGGCACGACACCGGCTCGCTCGATATCTGCCTGATCTGATCCATCCCGGACCTCAGGCAGACGCCGGGGGACCCCTGGGCACAAAACCCGGCTCCTCGACGTTACACGCGCGCTGACGGTGACAACGACTGTTTGACACACACCACATACGACCGGCGGACTGCGACAACCAGCGAGCTTCGACACCGCGGGGCTGAGAATCATGCTTCGCGAGGGGACCAGGGGATCGACGATGGCGACTGACTACGACAGCCCACGCAAGACCGACGACGACGAGAACAGCGACTCGCTCGAGGAGCTGAAGGCCCGACGTAACGAGAAGGCGTCGAGCAGCGTCGACGTCGATGAGGCCGAGCAGGCCGAGGGTTTCGAGCTGCCTGGTGCCGACCTCTCCAACGAGGAGCTGTCGGTCCGAGTGCTGCCGCGGCAGGCCGACGAGTTCACGTGCTCGCGCTGCTTCCTGGTCCACCACCGCAGCCAGCTCGCCAGCGACAAGGGCGGCGTCCTGGTGTGCCGGGAGTGCGCAGCCTGACAGGGCGGAGCCGGTTGGCCCGGGCGCGGGTCAGCCGGCTCGACCTGCGCCGTCCAGTTGGCGCAGCACCTCAAGCAGGTCGGCGGGGTGGCGCGTCGAGACGAGCCAGTAGGGCGTCGCGTCCTGCGGGTCCCGGACCTCGAAGGCGACGGCGGTGGCCACGTAGCTCCGGACGACGCTGAAGGCGGCCGGGTCAGCGTCTCGTCCTCGCAGTCGTCGCGTGGTCTCGACGTCAAGTGCATGGGCGGGGCCACGGGCGGCGTGGGGAATGGCCGAGGTGCCGGCTCGCAGTTCGTGCTCGTCGACCTCGACGGTCAGGGTCATCGACAGCAGAGCGGCCGCCTCAAGCGCGACCAGTGCCACGAACAGGCCGACTCCGACTCCGGTGCCCAGCGCGGCGCCGACGGCCACCGCGAAACTCAGCGCCAGCGCCGCGCCGATGACCCACCACAGCGGAGGCGGAGCCAGCCGCTCCCGGTAGAGGCTCGGCGGCGCCGAACCGTCGGGTCGGGCGGGGCGCGGGGACGTCACCTGCACATCCTCACCCACGCGGCCACGCACCTGTGCGGGGGGACGTCTCCGTCCGTCGATAGGGTCCTCGGGTGACCCCAGCCCCGCCTGCCGCCGAAGGTGCCGTCGGCGCCGTCACGGTGCCGGTCCTGCTGAGGCGCCTCGACCCCGACATTCCCGTGCCGGCAGCGGCGACCCCTGGTGACGCCGGGGTGGACCTCGTCTCGACCATCGACGTCGAAATCGGCCCAGGACAGCGCGCGCTCGTCCCGACCGGGATCGCGATCGCGCTGCCGGCAGGGTGGGCGGCGTTCGTGCACCCGCGCTCCGGGCTGGCGTGGCGTCACGGGGTGACGATCGTCAACGCGCCGGGCACGGTCGACGCTGGCTACCGCGGCGAGATCGCGGTCAACCTGCTGAACACCGACGGCTCGCTGCCGGTGGTGATCCGCCGTGGCGACCGCATCGCGCAGCTCGTGGTCCAGCAGGTGGCCGTACCTCGCTTCGTCGAGGTAGAGCGGCTTCCAGGTTCGGCGCGCGGCGAAGGCGGGCACGGATCGACAGGCGGTTTTGCCGGCGCCGCCACTGCCGGCGCCGCCACAGCCGGCGCCACCATTGATCGTGGGACTGACGTAGGAGATGGGCATGTTTCGTCGTCGTCGTGACAAGGCGGAAGACCAGGGGGCCGCGGATCCCGACGTCTCCCTCGACACCGAGGGCGCTGACGTCGCGGACGACTCCACCGCCGCTGGCGGGACGGACGCCGAGCGCGCTGCCAACGCGGCATCGCGCGAGGGCGGCCCGTACGACGCGGACGAGGTCGACGACCACCTGTCCCGCTTGGACCTGGGCAGCATGCTGCTCCCGGGCCTCGAGGGCATGGAGGTTCAGCTGCAGAGCGACCCCGCCTCCGGCCAGGTCGTCGCAGCCTTCGCCGTGATGGGCGACAGCGCCCTGCAGGTCCAGCCCTTCGCTGCGCCACGCTCGGCCGGGATCTGGGACGAGGTCCGGGCCGAGATCGCCGCGGGGATGCGCGAGCAGGGCGGTGTCGTCGAGGAGGTCGCCGGACGCTTCGGGCCCGAGCTCCGCGTGATTCTGCCGGTGCAGTCGCCGGACGGTCAGCAGGCCTTCCAGCCGCTGCGGTTCTTCGGCGTCGACGGCCCCCGGTGGTTCCTGCGGGGCGTGCTCAGCGGGCGCGGTGCCGTCGAGCCGGAGGCGGGCGCGCCGCTGGAGGAGGTCTTCGCGAACGTCGTTGT
>JBQCDV010000234.1:0-2069 GCA_051960855.1 Actinomycetales bacterium | reverse complement strand
GGGCTCACGCCGCTCGACCTCACTCCGGAGATGACCGCCCCACTGCTCGACCGTCCCGCCCCAGGCATCGCCGAGGCCATCCGTGCCCGCGGACTTGCCGCCGGCGTGGCCAGCTCGATGCTCTCGCGTGGCCTGGCAGGGCTGTCCGGACGCACGCTGATCGTCAACCTGCCCGGCTCACCCGGGGCCTGCCACGACGGCCTCGCCGTCCTGACCGAGGTGCTGCCCCACGCCCTGGACCAGATCCGCGGTGGTGACCATTGATGCGCGGATGGCCCGCGCAGCTGTCATCCGGACCGGTCGAGGTGCGGCCGCTGAAGCGGGGTGACGCCCAGGAGTGGCGGGAGGTGCGGCAGCGCAACCTGTCGTGGCTCACGCCCTGGGAGGCGACGACGCCCGGCTGGCACGTCGCGACCCAACCGTCTTTCGGCTCGATGCTGCGCTATCTCCGCCGAGAGGCAGCCGCCGACCGGATGCTGCCGTTCGCGGTGACCTACGACGAGCGCCTCGTCGGTCAGGTCACCGTCGGGGGCATCCTGTGGGGCTCGCTGATGGGTGGACACATCGGCTACTGGGTGGACCAGGCCTACGCCGGGCGGTCGATCATTCCGACGGCGGTGGCCCTGGTCACCGACCACTGCTTCACCGAAGTCGGGCTGCACCGCCTCGAGATCAACATCCGCCCGGAGAATGCCCGCAGCCTGCGCGTGGTGCAGAAACTCGGATTTCGCGACGAGGGACTGCGCCAGCGGTATCTGCATATCGACGGCGCGTGGCGGGACCACCTGAGCTTCGCGCTGACGGCGGGCGAGGTGCCCGAGGGAGTGCTGACCCGCTGGCAGTCCCACCAGCCCTCGTGACCTGCCTCGCAGCGCACGACACGCCGCCGAAGGTGTCAGGGGTGAGGACCCCCTGAGCCGTAGCGTTGGCCACCGTGGGCAGCGGAATCATCTATGCGGCGATCGTGGCGGTCTGGGCCGCCGTCCTGGTGCCTATGTGGCTGCGCCACCACGACGAGCTGACGGAGTCGCATTCCGTCGACCGCTTCTCCCGGGCGATGCGCATCCTCGCCCGTCGCGGTGTCCCGATGAGCTCGCTGCGTCGCGGCGCTGACCTCGGGATCGGCGACCAGCGGCTCGTGACGATGCCGATGCGTCCCACCGGCTCCACAGGCGTGGTCCGCAGCGGCGGTCCCCGCATCCCGTCTCCAGTCGCCGCCGCCTCGCGCGCTCGCGTCCGCCGCGCCCGCGTCCTCGTCGGCCTCGCGGCCGTCACCGTCGTCCTGCTCGGTCTGGCCGCACTCGGCGTCATGTCCTTCTGGCTGCCGGCACTCACGGCTCTCGCCCTCGCGGCTCACCTCGTCGCCTGCCGCCGCGCGGCCGCGCTTGCCGCTGCTCGCCGCCGCCCGGCGCGTCGCGTCATGGAGCGGTACGACGACGAGCCGGTCGGTCACGCCGCCGACCTCGCGGACGCGTCGTGGGCGGTCAGCGAGTCGCACGACCTGCAGCCGACGCTGCGTCGTTCGGAGATCTGGGGGCTATCGACGAACGACGCAGCTGCCTCCCGCTCGTCGGTCGTCGCCGCGCAGCTCGAGGAGCTGCGGGCGGTGCCGTCGCAGGTGCAGCGGGCGATGGAGAGCCTGGTGTCGGGCGAGGGGGGCGAGGACGCGGGCGCCGGCTCGTGGTCGCCGACGCCCGTGCCGCTGCCGACCTATGTTTCGAAGCCGAAGGCCGCCGGCCGGCTCGCCCGGTCCATCGACCTCAGCGGCGATGGCATCTGGTCGTCCGGCCGCGGCGGCCAGCTCGAGATCGAGCACGACCCGAGCCGCGAGCCGCTGCCGCAGGCGCAGCCGGCCGCGTCGTATGACCTGCCGGTGGAAGACGACGAGCTCGACACCATCCTTGGCCGCAAGTGGGCCGTCGGGGACTGAGTCCGGCTGGTGTAACCTCTACGACGCGGGTCCGCCCGCGGAGGGGCTGTGGCGCAGTCCGGTAGCGCACCTCGTTCGCATCGAGGGGGTCAGGGGTTCAAATCCCCTCAGCTCCACCCATCCTGCCGAGTTCGAACCC
>JBQCDV010000233.1:0-6891 GCA_051960855.1 Actinomycetales bacterium | reverse complement strand
TGCGGGTTGCCCTTGTCGTCGTACTGGGTGAGCTGGTCGTAGCCGGTGCCGTTCCACCAGTAGAGGTGCGGGGACAGCGGGCCGGGGGAGTCGCTGTAGCCCTGCTGGGCGAAGTTGACCAGTCCCTGCATCGCGGCGATGACGCTCGGACCGTTGATGACGTGCCAAGCCAGCTGGTGCCGGTTGGGCAGGGCGAGCAGCCAGCCGTTGCCCTCGTCGCGTTCGCCGCCGAGAGTCGCGGCCAGCTCGGGCAGCAGCAGGGCACGGCTGGCGGTGTAGACGGACTCGCCCGCCAGCACCCACAGGTGTCCGCCCTGGTTGAGCTCGACCCGCGTCGCCTCCTGCGGCTCCTCCCGTCGCAGGTTGACCAGCCCGGCGTCGTGCAGCCGCTGCCACCCGCCGAGCCGCTCGGCGTCCTCGCGGCGGTAGACCGCGACGGTCTCGGGCAGGTCGAGGGCGAGCATCGTGACGAGCCCGGGTGCGAACTCCACGTGCGGGAAGCGGTCGATGTCCGGCGGCAGCCCGGCCCGGTCGTAGATCCGGGCGTAGGTGCGCTCCTCCGCCGACTCCCGGGTCAGCTCCTCGAACGGGTTGGTGCCGTCCATCCCCGCGAGGATCGCTCGCACGTGCTGCCGCACGACCTTCGGCCACGCGTTCGGGCCGCCGTCGTCGTTGTGTGCGGCGGCAGCGACGTTCCACAGCCCGAACTGCCGTCCGTCGGAGTCCTCGACCCGGTCGTCGTACACCGTGACCTCGAGACCCTGCTCGGCGAAGGCCTCTCGCACGAGGCCGCGTAGCCGGCTGGCGTCGTCGGCGGTGAGGAAGGTCAGGTAGCCGTCCGCCGACGAGGGATCAGGCGAGCCACCGCCAGCGGCGTTCTTGTCGCGGCCGAACATCGTGCTCCCTCGCGTCGGGCCTGTGCCGCCTTAGGTCGTCCCCGCGGCAGCCGTCCACTCCCGACCGTAGTAGGTCGGGTGGTGCGCTAGGCCCGGCAGTCGTCAGGCGCGTTTGGCGACGAGCTCGACGAGGGGGCCGTCCGGCTCCCGAACGGCGCGTTGCTGGGTGGTGAACGCCGAGCGCGGAGCTGACAGACCGGGCAATAGTCGCAATTTTTCTTGAAATTCGCTGCACTGCCCAATCCGGGCTAACTCTGTCAGACCGCGTGTCTACTGTGCGAAATATGACGGGGCGCAGCGGTGAAGGCGAGTCGGAAGAGCCACGGGGCTTTCCGAAAGACGCTGCGGCCGCTTCCGCCGCGGACGGCTGCGAAGGCCTGGACTCCGCGTTGCCGCTCGTTGCGGCTGTCGTCGGCGCCCGACGGCAGCTCTCCGCGTTGCTGGCTGCTCCGGATGCCTCCGCTTCACCTGGTGGCGGCAGCAAGAGCCTCGGTGGCGCGGCACGGTTCGGATGCGTGACCGAGCTCCCGCAGTCCCAGTTCGCTGTACTGCTGCGCGAGCTCACGGGCCTGGCGTCCGCCGTCGCCGTCGCACGCGCGGCTCTCGTCGCCGAGGCGGAGTCGCGGGGTGTCCCGGAGAGCGTGGGGGAGCGGTCTGTCGGCGGTTGGCTCCAGCGGGCGCTGCGGCTGACGCGTAGTGAAGCGTCGAGAGACGTCCGTCTCAGCAGTTGCCTGCTCGCCGTGCCTGCCGTCAGCGACGCCCTCTCGCACGGCGGATTCAGCGCCGCGGCCGCAGAGGTCGTCGCCGAGGCGCTGATAGCCATCGAGGCCATGCCGCAGGTCTCGGCGGAGACCTACGCCGAGGCCGAGGCAACCGCAATCCGCCTTGCCACCCAGCTCCACGCCGCCGACCTCCGGCGGGCGATGGACAAGCTGCGCGAGACGTTGACGACCGCGCCGGACGTCGACGACGAGGCCGAAGCGGAGCGCCTGGCAGACGCAGCCGCGCGGGCGTGGCGCGACCGCTATCTGCACATCAACACGGCGACCGGGCGGATCAACGGGCAGCTGCCGTTGAGCATGGCGCAGGCACTGCAGACCGCACTCAACGCGCTCACCGCCCACCGCTCGCGAGACCTTCCGCGCGAGGCTCTCGCCGCCGCTGCCGACGCCGGCGCCACGATCTGGATCGACCACATCGAGGACTGCCCGGCGGACCTGGGAGCCCCCACCGGAGGGGGGTGGGCGACCGCAGAAGCGGCGGCTGCCGCAGGTCAGGCGGGCGCGGCTGTCGCGGCCGAAGCGCACGCCACCGCCCGTAGCCGCAACCGCCCGGCCGCCGGCGACTCAGACACCCTCGACCCGCACGCGACCGCTGCGACGTTCGACAAGTCCTGCCGCTGCCCCTGGCGCGTGGCCTGGCCGATGACTTGCACCTGCGAGGGAGAGACTGTCGACGCGTCGGCCACGGAGCAGATCGTGGGCCCGGCTCCCCGACCCGAGTGCGCGATGGTCGGCGACCGTGGGCACGAGGAGTCCGGCCACCCGCTGCTGCGGCGCACCCGGGCGCAGTCCCAGGCCGACGCGATCTTCGAGCTCGCGCGGCTCGGTCTGGACGCTCGGATCCTGCCGACCCAGGATGCCGCGCCACCGCACCTGACCCTGCACGCCACCCCCGCCGACCTCGACCAGCCCGTCCCGCTGGCGACCTACCCCGACGGCGTCTACGTGCCGCCGGGTGCCCTCGCCGCGGTGCTGTGCGACGCGACCGTGACACCCGTGCTCTTCGACACCGCCGGCCGCACTCTCGGGATCGGCGTGCAGCAGCAGAGCTGGCCCAAGTACCTCCGTCGCGCCATCGCCGCCCGCGACGTCCGGTGCGCCTTCCCCGGCTGTGAGGCCGTACCGGCGCTGTGCCACATCCACCACATGACGCACTACTCGGACGGCGGCTCGACGTCGGAAGCCAACGGCTGCCTGCTCTGCCCGCTGCACCACACGCTGGTGCACGACCTGGGCTGGGGGGTGCGGCTCAATCCGCGCAACGGGCGGCCGGAGTTCCAGCCACCCCGGTTTGTCGACGACCAACAGCGATGGCGCCAGCATCCCCGATATCAGCTCGAGCACTTCCGCCGCACCGGTCAGCGACCCCGACCGGAGGAGCGAGACCCGCGGCGCCCGCGGGCGGCCGAGAGGTCACCGTATCGCCCGACGCATGGGCCGCCGCTCTGGTGAGGCTGCTCGTGGTGAGGCCCGCCGCCGCTGCTCGAAGCAGCTGCTCCTCAGCAGACAGGGCGACAACACCGAGGTGTCATCGCCCTGTCGTGCGGCTGGAGTGGCCCTGGGTGTGGCCCTGGATGCTGCGCGTTCAGCTCTCTGTTGCCACCGGCTCATCGGCACGCACCACGCCGACCGGACAGGAGACTCCGGTGCCGCCGATGCCGCAGTAGCCGTTCGGGACCTTGTAGAGGTACTGCTGGTGGTAGTCCTCGGCCGCGTAGTAGTTGCCCAGCGGAGCGACCTCCGTCGTGATCTCTCCGTAGGACGCGTCCTGCAGCTTGCGCTGGTAGGCCGCGCGGCTCGCTTCGGCGAGCTGGCGCTGCTCGTCGTTCGCGTAGTAGATCGCCGAGCGGTACTGCGTGCCGACGTCGTTGCCCTGGCGGTAGCCCTGCGTCGGGTCGTGGGCCTCCCAGAAGACCTTCAGCAACTGCTCGTAGGACACCTTGGTCGGGTCGAAGACGACCCGGACGACCTCGGCGTGCCCGGTCCGGCCGGAGCAGACCTCTTCGTAGGTCGGGTTGGGTGTGTAGCCGCCCGCGTAGCCCGCGGAGGTCGTGTAGACGCCCGAGGTCTGCCAGAACTTCCGCTCGGCGCCCCAGAAGCAGCCCAGCCCGAAGACCGCCTCCTGGAAGCCGGTCGGCGCGGGTCCCTCGAGAGGGGTGCCGAGCACGGCGTGGGTCGAGCCCACCTCGTAGGGGCGAGCGTCGTGGCCGCGCAGGGCGTCATCGGGGCTGACCATCGTGGACTTCATGCGGCTGCCAAACAGCACCAGGCACCTCCGGGAAGTGTGGGCACCGCCTGCTGGCGTGCGGGCGGCGTTCGGGCCGCTCGTGGTGTCCGCGCGGCTCACCCTGTCCAACAACGTGGGGCGGAGGTTCCTATCCCGGTCGGGCCCGGTGTCGCGGTCAGGCCCGGTGTCGCGATTAGACGGTCGTGGTCGTCAGGCCGTGATCGTGCGGCGGCCAGTGAGTCCGAGCGCGGGGGCGCCGCCGAGCAGGCCCGTGTAGGTCGCCGCGACCCGGTCGATCGCGGCGCGGAGGTCCGGCTCGGCGAGCGTGTAGGGCAGCCGGACGTAGCGTTCGAAGGCGCCGTCGACCCCGAAGCGCGCCCCGGAGCTCAACCGCACACCTGCCGCTGCTGCACCGGCAGCCAGCGCCGTCGACAGCGGCTGGGGGAGCTCGCACCACAGCGCGAGGCCGCCCTCGGGCACCCGGAACCGCCAGTCGGGCAGACGGTGGCGCAGGGCATCGGCCAGGGCGTCGCGGCGGGCACGGACGGCGGCGCGGCGCGCGGGCAGCAGCACGTCGCGGTCGGCGAGGAGCTGGGCGACGACGAGCTGCTCGATCACCGCGGTGCCGAGGTCGAGGGAGGCGCGAGTGGCGACGAGCCGGTCGACCATGGACTCGCTGGCCCGCAGCCAGCCGATGCCCAGCCCGCCCCAGAAGCTCTTGCTCGCCGACCCGATCGTCACCGCGGCGTCGGGCCCTCCGGCGCGTTCGGCGTAGAGGGCCAGTGGGGCCGGCATCGCCGCCTCCGGCAGGTCCAGGGAGAGGTCCACCAGCGTCTCGTCGACCAGCAGCGTGGTGCGAGCGCGGGCCGCGGCGGCGGCGAGCCCCCGGCGCTCTGCATCCGACATCAGGTGGCCGGTGGGGTTGGCGAAGTCGGCCACCACGTAGGCCACCCCCGCGGCGCTCTGACGCATAGCGGCATCGGTCGCTGCTATGTCCCAGCCGTCGTCGCCCATCGCGACAGGCACGAGACGGGCGCCGGCCCGGCGGAGTGCGTCGAGGGCGTTGGGGTAGGTCGGATGGTCCACGACGACGCGGTCGCCGGGCCCCACCAGCGCGCGCAGGGCAAGCCCGAGGGCCGCCAGCGCGCCGCCGGTGACGATGATCTGCTCCGCGGTCGTTGGCAGGCCCCGCTCCCGGTAGCGGCGGGCGATTGCCTCGCGGAGCGCGTGCACGCCCTGGATCTCGTAGCCATGGCTGCACAGATGGTCCGGCAGCGCCTCGACCGCCCCCTGCACCGCCCGGCCGATGCCCGCCGGCGCCTCGAGGGCGGCGCAGGCCAGATCCAGCACGTCGTCGTCCCGGTGAGTGGAAGGCAGCAGACCTCCCAGAACGCCGGAGCGGGACTGCTCGCCGTTGCGCGCCGGCAGGCTTGCCGTGGTCCCGGAACCTTGACGACTCACCAGGAAACCGCGCTCCCGCAGCAGGTCGTAGGCGGAGGCCACCGTGGTCCGGCTCAGCCCCAGGGCGTGAGCCAGCTCCCGTTCGCCGGGGAGCCTGGTGCCCGGGGGCATCCGGCCATCGAGCACCAGCAGCCGCAGCGCATCAGCCAGCGAGCGGTACGCCGGAGCGGTGGTGCGCCAGGAGGGGCCGAGCAGCCGGGCGACGCGACGACCGGCCAGGGAGGTGTCCGCCATGACGGCAGCGTGGCACCGGACAGGCCACTGCGTCCAGAAGTGGACCTGGAACCACAGTCCACTTGCCCGCAGAGTGGCACGCATGGCGAGTTCCATCGACGTCGTCGACCCGTCCTGCCCGGAGCGTGCGGACACGGCTGTGGACGCGGCTCCGCAGCACGGCATCGCGCCGCTGCCCTCCCCGCTGGCCCAGCTCCGTCAGGGACGGATGACCCGGCGGCTCGTGCAGCTCTACGCCGGGCTCGTCCTCTACGGGGTCTCGATGGCGTTCATGCTGCGGTCCGGGCTGGGGCTGGACCCGTGGGACGTGTTCCACCAGGGGCTGTCCTCGCGGGTGCCGCTGAGCTTCGGCGAGATCGTCATCGCCGTCGGTGCCGTCGTCCTGCTGCTCTGGATCCCGCTGCGGCAGTGGCCGGGCGCCGGCACCATCAGCAACGCGATCGTCATCGGCCTGGCAGTGGACCAGGCGCTCCGGGTGCTGCCCGCGTCACACTCGCTGCCGGTGCAGGTGGCGATGCTGGTCGGCGCACTGGTGGGCAACGCCATCGCGACCGCGGCCTACATCGGGGCGCGTCTTGGCCCGGGCCCACGTGACGGCCTCATGACCGGACTGGTGCGTCGCACCGGCTGGTCGGTGCGCATCATCCGCACGAGCATCGAGGTCACCGTGCTCGTGGTCGGCTGGTTCCTCGGGGGCACCGTCGGCATCGGCACGGTGGTCTACGCGCTCGGCATCGGGCCACTCGTCCAGCCGCTGCTGCCGCGCTTCGACGTCGCCGCCCGGTCGAAGTAGGAGACGCGGTTGCCGGGGGAGCGCGGGGTGGGCTCGCAGGGTGGGCGGCGCGTGGGTGGCCTCAGCGGGAGCTGTTGGAGCTCGCAGGCTAGGCGGCGCGTGGGTGGCCTCAGCGTGAGCTGTTGGAGCTCTCAGGGTGGGCTGTCGGAGTTTTTGCGGGCTCTATCGCGCATGAACTCCAACAGCTCTCCGGTGATGGCCGCAGAAACGCCAACAGCTCGCGGCGACTGCGCCGAGCGCGTGGCGGTGGGCGGCGCGAGGGGACGGCGGCGCGAGGGGACGGCGGGATGCGGCGCGGACGGCGTTCGGGGATCTGGGTAGCCTCGCGGCCATGAGCGCACCAATGGCCGAGCCCGAGCGGGACCCTGACCTCCACCGCTTCGGTTTCGAGACGCTGGCGATCCACGCCGGGCAGGCGCCCGACCCGACGACGGGGGCCGTGGTGCCGCCGATCTACCAGGTGTCGACCTACAAGCAGGACGGCGTCGGGGGGCTGCG
>JBQCDV010000232.1:0-11162 GCA_051960855.1 Actinomycetales bacterium | reverse complement strand
GCCGTGGCTGGTGCCGCAGCAGGTGACTCAGGTCCGGCGCGAGCCAGGTCTGCACCGGGTGATCTGGGGTGCCAGGGACCAGCTCAGCGATGGTCTCGAGGTCCTCGGGACGCGCCTGCAGGTCCTTGCTCCCGGTGATGGCGAGCACCGGGACCTGCAGGCGCCGCAGGTCCTCACGCGGGTCGTAGGTCAGGAACTCCCGGTACCACTTGGCATTCAGCCGGACGCCGCCGACGCGGGCGGTGTCGGTCGTCGTGGCCTTCAGCTGAGCGTGGGTCTTGCGGGTCTTGGCGGCGAGGTCGACCCGCAGCAGGCGCAGGATGGCGCGGATCGGCGCCGGCAGCGACTGCGGCAGCTTGCTGGACTGCCACCGCAGCAGCTCCTCTCCGGTGGAGGCACTGCCGGACAGCAGAACGACGCCGCGCACCACCCCGCCGGCCTCGGCCTCGCCGCCCTCCAGCAGCTGCGCAGCCGCGCGGGTCACGAGGATCGCCCCCTCGCTGTGACCGACGAGCAGCACCGGCCCGGTGACGTCCGGTTGCGCCCGCAGCGCGTGCACTGCGGCCACGACGTCCTCGGCGTTGTCGAAGAAGCCGGGAGACTTCCAGGCATCGCGACCCTCGCCCGGAGCGCGGCTGCCACCGACACCCCGCTTGTCGAACCGCAGCGACGCGATGCCCGACTCTGCCAACGCGACGGCTACCTGACGGGTGACGTCGAGCCGCTTGCGGCCGTAGTTCGAGTCTCGGTCCACCGGCCCGCTGCCCGCGACGATCAGTGCAGCGGGGTAGGGACCCTCCGACCCCGGCAGCAGCAGCGATCCCGCCAGCTCGCCCGCCGCACCCGGGAAACGGAGCTCGCGCTCGCGGACGGCGTTCGGGACAGGGATGGTGCCGCCGGTCATGACAGGGCCTCCCGGAGACGGACGGCGAGGCTCTCGGCCTCAGGGGTGCTGACGAGGACGGAAGCGTGCTGCTGGTCGCGCAGCCGCAAGCGGAGGGCGGGCTCGTCGCGGCGGACGTCGACGAACTCGCTGCCGTCGGTCGAGCGCCACGTGCCGAGCTTGCGCACGCCGGGCAGTCCGAGCCCGGGCGCTCGCAGCCCGTGAGCGGCGGCGAGTCCGTCCGCGAGGACGTCCACGTCGGTGATGGCCGTCAGCGGGATCGAGAGGTCGCCGTGGAGGGCGCTCACCTTCTCGGCGGCGGACAGTTCGATGAGGAGGGCGTCAGGGGTGAGAGTCAGCGTGCTCATGCCGCAAACTATTATCGACTTTAAGAACGTTGTCAAGAGTGATAATAGTTAGCCGTGCGAACCAGTGACCTGCTCCTGCACCCGGTGCGGCTGCGGATCGTGCGGGCCTTCCTGGGGGAGCGGCGCCTGACCACCTCGCAGCTGCGCGCCGAACTGGCTGACGTGCCGGTGGCGAGCCTCTACCGCCACATCGGCGCCCTCGTCGACGGCGGCGTCCTGGAGGTCGACAGCGAACGCAAGGTGCGGGGTGCGACCGAGCGCAGCTACCGGCTGGTGGCGGAGGCGGCCCGGGTGACACCGGAGGATCTGCGCGCCATGACGCCGGAGGAGCACCGGCAAGGGTTCCTGACGTTCGTGGGGACGCTGATCGCGGACTTCGACCGCTACGTGGCCCGGGCGCAGGCGGAGGGCGACGGGATCGACCTGGCGCGGGATCTCGTCGGCTACCGGCAGGCGGCGTTGCACCTGACCGATGAGGAGACAGCCGATCTGGCCCGTGAGCTCGGCGAGGTCCTCGCCCCGCGGCTGGCGCTGCCACCCGGTCCCGGCCGACGGCGCCGACTGCTGTCCACGATCCTCATGCCAGCCGACGTGGACGACTGAGCGGCCGCTTCCGCGCGCAGGGCCGGGCCGGCACGGAAGGTGCGCGCGGAGACCGGGAGACAGGGCCTCTGACTGTGCAACTTCTCGCGCTATCACGCAAGAAGTTGGACAGTGGGAGGGCCATCGGGAGAGACAGCGGTCCTCAGGCACTCCTCATCGCGCGTCGCGCGGTCTTGTCGGCGTACATCGCGATGTCGGCACGCGCGAGCAGGCTGTCGGCGGTGTCGCCGGGCTGCGACAGGGCCACGCCCACGCTGGCGCCGCTCGTTGAGACCCCCTGCGACAGCACGAACGGCTGACCGAGCGCTCGCCGGATGCGGCCGGCTACGCGGCGAGCGGCCAGCTCCGACAGCGGCTCGTCGAGCAGCACGACGAACTCGTCGCCGCCCAGCCGGGCCACGGTGTCGTGGGGCCGCACCGCCGCGCAGATGCGGTGGGCAGCATCGATGAGCAGCTCGTCGCCGGCGGCGTGTCCCCAGGAGTCGTTGACCGCCTTTAGCCCGTCGAGGTCCACGAAGACGACGCACACGGCGTCGGAGACGCTGCTGGACAGAGCGTCGGAGACGCTGCTGGAAGGAGCGTCGGAGACGCTGCTGGAAAGAGCGTCGGAGACGCTGCTGGACAGAGCGTCGGAGACGGAGGCCACCTCGCGGTCGTCGGTCCACGCGTCGAGCGCCTGCCGCAGCCGCGTCATGGCCAGCCAGCGGTTGGGCAGCGAGGTCAGCGCGTCGTGCGTGGCGTCGTGCTGCAGCCGCGCCGCGGCGGACGCCTCGTCGGTGACATCGCGAAGATGGCCGACGAGACTGAGGTCAGCGCCGCGCGTGCCGGCCACGCCGATCTGCAGCCGCAACAGCCGGTCGCGCCCATCCGGCCGCGTGTAGCCCAGCTCGAGCCGGTAGACCTCGGCGTCGCAGTCGAGGGAGGCGAGCAGCGCCAGCAGCGACGTTCGGGACGCGTGCCCCAGCACCGCGCCGACGTCGCGCCCCGCGATGCGCTCGCGCGGGAGGCCCAGGAGGACGGCCGCGGCGTCGTTGACCTGCGTCACCGTGAGGGCCTCGTCGAGCACGAACGTCGCCGCGGGACTCTGCTCGACCAGGGCGCGGGCGCGGGCCTCGGCAGCGGCCAGGGCGCGCTCGGCGAGCCACCGGTCGTGGATGTCGCGGGCGGTGACGACGACGGAGTCCGTCGCGCCGATACGAGCGTAGGTGGCGATGTGGCGCCGGAGGCCGTTCGCGCCGCCGAGCTCCCGCTCCACCGGCTGGTCACCCTCGAGCGCCCTCCGCAGGAGGCCGAACGCCCGCACCCCCGCCTCCCCCATCGTGCTGACCCGCGTGTGCCGCGCCGCCCAGTCCGGGCCGGTTAGCTGCGCCAACAGCCGGTTGCCGGTGAGGTTGCTGAACGCCACCTCGAAGTCGACGACGTGCCCGCTCCCGTCGCGCACCGCGTCCCACCGCGTCACCGACTCGGGGATGGCGTCGGCGGTCTCCTGCAGTCGGCGGCGGGCCGCAGCGTCCAGGTCGGCGCGCAGCGACTCCATCTCCGAACGCCGCCGCTCCTCCCGGCCGTGCGTGGTCAACTGCCCGGCCCGGAGCGCGGCGACGACGTCGGGCAGACTGGCTCGCTGCCCGGACACGGCGTCTTCGTGGCCCCTCACGTCGCGCTCATCGGCAGCCGCGTTGGCTCGCTGAAGGGTGGAAGGGCCGGGTGGGGGGCCTTCGGGCCGAAGATCGTGCAGATGCTTCAGCGGGAATGGGCGACGTGCTGCTTCGGCCTGAGCTGCAGGCCTTGTCACGCGGTGCCGAGCGGCGCGACGATGCACCGCATGACGGTCGAGCAGGTGCGGCCTGCCCTGCGGGTCGCCGTGGTGGGGGCTGGTCCGGCGGGGTTCTACGCAGCGGCGGCCGTCCTCACCGATGGTCCGGACGCCGCGGGTGTGGCGGTCGACATCCTCGACCGGCTCCCGACCCCGTGGGGACTCGTCCGGTCGGGAGTCGCGCCCGACCACCCGAAGATCAAGAGCATCAGTCGGGTCTTCGAGGGGATCGCCGCGACCGACGGCGTTCGCTTCCTCGGCAACGTCGAGCTCGGCAGCACCGTGACGCGGGAGGAGCTGCTCGAGCTCTACGACGCGGTGGTCTACGCGACGGGGTCGGCGGCCGACCGGCACCTGGGCATTCCCGGGGAGGAGCTGGCCGGTGTGCACGGGGCCAGCGAGTTCGTCGGCTGGTACAACGGCCATCCCGACTACGTGGGTCGCGAGTTCGACCTGTCGGGCGAGCACGCGGTCGTCTTCGGCGTGGGCAACGTCGCCCTCGACGTCGGCCGGATCCTCGTGACCGACCCGGACGTCCTGGCGCGCACCGATATCGCCGACGCCGCTCTCGCCGCCCTGCGGGAGAGCCGCGTGAGGGACGTGACCATCCTGGGGCGGCGAGGGCCGGCGCAGGCATCGTTCACCCCTGTCGAGCTGGGCGAGCTGCGCCAGCTACCGGGGGCTGTGGCGGTCGTGGACCCCGCCGACCTCAAGGCGGCACCGCTCCCGCACGCGCTCGTGCCGCCGCCCCAGGTGCGGCGCAACCTGACCGTGCTGCAGGACCTCGCCGAGGCGTGGGTAGCCACCGGCGAGCCGGACCACCGCCGGCTGCTGCGCCTGCAGTTCTTCCAGGCGCCCGTTGCCCTGCATGGCGACGGGCGCGTCGAGGAGGTCGAACTGGAGCGCACGAGCGTGCTGTATGACGCCGACGGTGCCCCGCGAGCGGTGGCCACCGGCGAGCGGCGTCGGATCCCCGCGCGGCTCGTCCTGCGCGCCGTCGGTTACCAGGGTTCGCCCCTGCCCGGCGTGCCCTTCGACCCCCAGCGCTCGGTGCTGCGCAACGAAGCAGGCCGCATCGTGGATGACGACGACCGCGTGCTGCCGGGCGAGTACTGCGCCGGCTGGATCAAGCGCGGCCCGACAGGAGTCATCGGCAGCAACAAGCACGACGCCGCCGACACCGTCGAGCTGCTCGTCGAGGACCTCCGGACCGGCGCGCTCCCGCGGCGCGGGGATCGCGGCGACATCGTCGACCTGCTGTCGCAGCGCGGGGTGCAGCTCATCGACGAAGCCGGCTGGCAGCGCATCGATGCCGCCGAGCGGACGGCCGGCGCCGAGTCGGGCCGGCCGCGGGTCAAGCTGACCACGCTCGACGCCCTGCTGGCCGCCGCCCGCACTCCTTGATAAGGCCCCGCTGCCGGAGCGACCGGCAGCGGGGCCTTCGAGGTGAGCGGAGGCGGAGGGATTTGAACCCTCGATGGGCTTGAGACCCAAACCGCATTAGCAGTGCGGCGCCATAGACCGGACTAGGCGACGCCTCCAGACCGTCGCACAGGTTACCCCACCGCCGGTGCCGACGGAGCGGAGGCGACCTGCTCCACCGCGAGGGCACCCTCGGCGTACCGCTGCCGGATGACCTTCTTGTCGAACTTCCCGACCGAGGTCTTGGGCACCGCGTCGATGAAGGCCCACCGCTCCGGCAGCTGCCACCGCGCGACCTTGTCGGCGAGGAACTCCCGCAGCTGCTCGGCGGAGACCGACTGCCCCTCACGCACGACGACCGTCGCGAGCGGCCGCTCACCCCACCGTTCGTCGGGGACGCCGACGACGGACGCCTCGAGCACGGCCGGATGCGCCATCAGAGCGTTCTCGAGGTCCACCGAGGAGATCCACTCGCCGCCGGACTTGATCACGTCCTTGGCCCGGTCGGTCAGGGTGAGGAAGCCGTCCGGGGTGATGCGGCCGACGTCCCCGGTGCGCAGCCAGCCCTCGTCGAACTTCAGCGGGTCGTCCTCCCGGTAGTACGACCCGGTGATCCAGGGGCCGCGCACCTCGAGCTCGCCGACGCTCTCCCCGTCCCACGGCATGACGTCGCCGGCGGGCCCGACGAGCCGGCCTTCGACCGCAACAGACAGCCGGCCCTGGGTCTCGCGGTAGCGCCAGTGCTCGGCCTCGTCCAGACCCGGCGGCGGCAGCGCCACCGACCCCAGGGGCGAGGTCTCGGTCATCCCCCAGGCGTGCAGGATCCGGACGCCGTACCGCTCCTGGAAGGCCCGCATCAGGGCGGGTGGGCACGCGGAGCCACCGACGATGACGTCGTTCAGGGTGGTGATGTCGACGTCATGGGAGTCGAGGTAGTTCAGGACGTCGGTCCAGATGGTCGGCACGGCCGCGGCGGAGGATGCCTTCTCCCGCTCGATGAAGCGGCACAGCGGCTCGGCCTGCAGGAAGCGGTCCGGCATCAGCAGCGACGCACCGCCCATGAAGGCCGCATACGGCAGCCCCCACGCGTTCGCGTGGAAGAGCGGCACGATCGCCAGCACCCGGTCCCCCGCCTTCATCGCCAGCGTCGAGGCCATGCACAGCTGCATCGTGTGCAGGTAGTCCGACCGGTGGCTGTAGACGACGCCCTTGGGGTTGCCGGTGGTGCCGCTCGTGTAGCACATCGCCGCGGCCGACCGCTCGTCCAGCACCGGCCACTCGAACGTCTCCGGCCGCCCCGCCAGCAGCTCCTCGTAGTCGTAGAGCCGCTTGCCCGTCGCCGCCAGCGCGCCGCGCACCTCGTCATCGATCGGGCCGTTGACGACGACGGTCTCGACGGTCTGGAAGTGCGGCAGCAGCTTGGCGAACGGCCCGGCCAGGGTGTTGTCGACGATGACGACGCGGTCCTCGGCATGGTTGGCGACGTAGACCAGCTGCTCGGGGAAGAGCCGGATGTTCAGTGCGTGCAGCACCGCCCCCATCGAGGGGATGGCGAGGTAGGCCTCGAGGTGCTCCTGGTTGTTCCACATGAACGTCGCCACGCGCTGGTCGCCGTCGATCCCCAGCTCGTCCCGCAGCGCGTGCGCCAGCTGGGCACATCGCCGACCCACCTGCGCGAACGTCGCCCGCCGTGGCTCGCCGCCGTCGTTGGCCTCGGCGGTCCACGTCACGACCTCGGCGGACCCATGCGCGGTGGCGCCGTACTCGAGGATCCGCGAGAGCAGCAGCGGGACGTCCTGCATCGTGCTGAGCATGAGCACCTCCGGTGGCGGGGCTGAGTCCGCGGGCTGGCCGCATTCTGACCCCCGCAACCGTCCTTGTCATGGCAGAGCGGCGAATCCCTCTTGAGTTTCTGCCCAAAACTGCCGATCAGCGGCAAGGGCACGTCGAGTCCGGAGGTGAGATGAGCGCGAGCGACACGCGGGTGTCGAGCCGACGGCTGCCCGTGCAGGGCGGCCAGCACGACGGCCTCGTCGCCGCGCTCCGACAGCTCGCCGTCGCGCCGCCTGACCCCGACGTCGTGCTGACCACCCTGCTCGGCGCCGCCCAGCAGCTGACCGGCGCCCCCTCCGCGGCGGTGACGCGGCTGCATGGTGCCCACCTGGTCATCGAGGCCTCCTACGGCGCCGTCGTCGACCCGCTCGGCACCCGTCTGGCCGTCGACAGCACCGTCGCTGGAGTCGCGCTGCGCGAGCGCCGCGGCCAGCTGTGCCTCGACGGGTGGCAGGACGGGCGGACGGACGCCGAGGTCAACCGTCGCTCCGGCGTTCGGTCATCGGTCCATGCGCCGCTGCTCTACCGGGACCAGCCCCTGGGGTGTGTGTCCGTGCTCGGCGTCGAGCCGGGCATGTTCGACGAGCAGGACGTCGCGACGCTCGAGGCCCTGGCCGAGGTCGCCGCGAGCCGGCTGTCCTACTCCTTCGCCCTCCTCGAGCAGCAGCAGGCGATCGAGTCCCTGGAGCGCACCCAGGCTCGACTGCTCAAGGCCGAGGCCCTGACCGGCATGGCCACCTGGGACTGGGACATCGCGACCGGCGCGCTGACCTGGTCCGACCGGATGTTCACGCTGCTCGGGCTGGAGCCCGAGTCGATGGACCCCACCTTCGAGCGCTTCCTGCAGCACGTGCATCCCGACGACCGAGAGACGTGCGCACGGCTGGCCGAGCACGCCCAGGCCACCGGCGAGGGCTACCAGAACGTCTTCCGCGTGGTGCGCCCCGACGGCGAGGTGGCGCACCTGCTCGCCTGGTCCGACCCCGTGCTCGGCCTACCCGAGCGGGCGGAGGGCGAGACGAACGCCGCAGCGCCTCATCCCTTCGTCGTCGGCGTGCGCGGGGCGACGATCGACATCAGCGACCGGGTGCGGGCCACCGCCATCGCGACCGCCAGCGAGGAGCGCTTCCGGACCGCGTTCGACAACGCCCCCACCGGGATGCTGCTGGTGAGCACCGCGCCGGGTCGCGAGGGAGAGATCAGCCAGGCCAACCAGGCCCTGCATGTGATGCTCGGCTACGAGCCCGGCGAGCTGGTCGGGCAGACGATCACGTCGATCTCGCCGCCAGAGTTCCACGACATCGACCTGCAGCGGATGCGGCAGCTGGCCAGTGGCATGCACCACCGGATGGAGTTCCCCAAGCAGTACGTCCGCAAGGACGGCAGCCGCATCGACGTCCTGGTGACGACAGCGGCAGGCGTCGACGTGGACGGCTCGCCCTTCGTCATCAGTCACGCCCTCGACATCACCGACCGGCAGCGCACGCAGCGCGAGCTGGAGCGGATGGCCCTCACCGACGCCCTGACTGGCCTGGCGAACCGCACCCTGCTGCACGAGAGGGTCGGCCGCGCCCTCGACCGTCTCGGCGAGGAACCGCGCGGGAGTGTGGCGCTGCTGATGATGGACCTCGACCGCTTCAAGCTGGTCAACGACACTCTCGGCCACCAGGCCGGTGACGAGCTGCTGCAGGCGGTCGCGGCGCGGCTGCGTGCGACGTGCCCGGAGACGGCGACGATCGCACGCCTGGGGGGCGACGAGTTCGTCGTCCTGATCGAGGGCGGCCGCGACGGCGCACGGGGGGCGCAGTTCGCCCACGCCATCCTGGCAACGCTGCGCGCGCCCTTCCGGCTCGGTGGGTCGGTGGGCGTGCTCAACACCACCGGCAGCATCGGAGTGGCCATCGCGACCAGCGAAGCGGCGGCGGCGAGTCCCGTCACGTGCGAGGACGTGCTGCGCGAGGCGGACCTGGCGCTCTACCGAGCGAAGGACGCCGGGCGCAACCAGCTGGCGGTCTTCGACGACTCGCTGCGCGCGGACGTCCAGGAGCGCGTGCACGTCGAGCACCACCTGCGGGAGGCGCTGGTGCAGGAGTCGCTGCGTCTCGTCTACCAGCCGCTCGTCGACGTGACCGATGGACGCATCATCGGCACCGAGGTGCTGTCGCGGCTGGAGCACCCGGAGCGGGCGATCCCGCCGGACGTCTTCATCGAGGTGGCCGAGGATGCCGGTCTCATCCCGGTCCTGGACGCCCAGGTCCTGCGCCGGGCTCTCCACCAGCACGCCGCCTGGCTGGCCTCCGGTTTGCTCCCGGGGGGCTACGTCTCGGTCAACGTCTCGGCGGCGACCCTCGACGGCGTCGGCTTCGGCGCCGCGGTCGTCGACCTGCTCGACGAGCTCTCACTGCCGGGCCGCGCGCTGCGCCTCGAGCTGACCGAGCGGACCCTGCTGTCGACCAGTGACGCGGCCACGGCCAACGTGCAGCTCCTGCACGCCCGCGGCGTCGTCCTCGGGCTCGACGACTTCGGCACCGGCTACTCGGCGCTGGCCTATCTCACCCGGCTGCCCCTCAGCTTCCTGAAGATCGACCGCAGCTTCGTGGAGCGGATCGGCTGCTCGCAGCGCGACGACGACCTCATCGCCGCCATCGTGACGCTCGGTCACGCGCAGGGCCTGATGGTCGTGGCGGAGGGCGTCGAGGAACCGTCGCAGCGGGAGGCGCTAGCCAACGCCGGGTGCGACGTTGCGCAGGGCTGGCTCTTCGGCCGTCCTGTGCCGGCCGAAGAGCTGCAGACCCAGGTGGAGCAGCAGGCGGAGTCACCGAAGGGGCGGCCCGCGCTCGCAGTGTGACCTCCGCGCCGGCCGCGCAGGGGTAGAACCCGCTGCCATCGGGCATGCTGTGGTCTGCGAAAGGAGGACGACCGCCGGTGAGCAGTTACCGCGCTCTCGTCGATGTGCCTCCGACCCTGACGGCGCCCAGCGTGGCCCGCGGAGTCGTGAGGCAGTTGCTGCATGCCTGGCAGCTGTCGTCGGCGGTGGACGCCGCCCAGCTGGTCGTCTCCGAGATGGTCACCAATGCCGTCCGCCACGTGGGGGGCGAGGCGAGTTTCGAGCTCACCATCGAGGCGGCCGGCGACGAGATCCGGCTGGCCCTCGCCGACGGGTCCTCGGTGCGTCCGCTGATCCGCGAGCTGCGCGACGACTCCCTCGGTGGCCGCGGCATCGCTCTGATCGAGGCCCTGACGGAACGGTGGGGCGTCGAAGACCACGAGGGCGGCAAGCGCGTCTGGGTGATCCTGCGCGCCCCGTGACACGACGCCGGCCGTGCTGCCGTCCGGTCAGCGGGCCAACGGCGTGCCGCGGTAGATGGCCGGGTTCGTCAGTGTCGGCGGCTGCCGGCGCGGCAGCACCCGCTCCCAGTCGGCGGCGATCTCCAGCAGTCGGGCCTCCTGCCACGGGCGAGCCACGAGCATGAGCCCGACCGGCCGTCGGCCGTGCCGGGTCAGACCGACAGGCAGCACAAGACTGGGCCAGCCCGCGCGCGCCGCCCACGAGCAGCCACTCGCGGCCGGGAAGACGAGAGCGTCGACGTTCCGCTCAATCAGCACCGCTTCGAGGCCCTCGGCGCACCGCTGCTGGTCCTCGCGCCGGGTGCGCTCGTAGTCCTCGCGCGTCGCGTCGTGGTCGATCTCGCAGGCGGCGTCGACGTGCACCTGGCCGTACTTCAGAGCGACGTCGGCATGAGCGACGTTCCACTCCCGTAGAGCCTGCAGGCTGCGCACCGGTGCCTGCTCCGGCAGACGCGAGAAGTAGGCGTCCGCGTCGCGCTCGAACTCCCAGCGCAGGACGTAGAGCTCGGGCTCCCAGGGCAGCTCGGGCAGGTCGATGTCGGACTCCAGAACGGCGCCCGCGCCGGCCGCAGCCTCGAGGGCTGCCGTGTGAAGCTGCTCATCGAGCGGGACCTCACCGCCGATCCCACCCTCAGCCACCCGCACCACGCCGAGGCGGGCGTTGCGAAGGCCACCGGTCGCTGACGCGGCAGCCACGTAGTCCGGCAGCGGGTCCGGCTGGTCCGTCGTCGCTGCGTCCTCTGGGTCGGGGCCGGCGAGAGCGGCGAGCAGCACTGCCGCGTCGGCGACGGTCCGGCACATGGGACCGGCGGTGTCCTGGCTTGCCGCGATCGGCACGATGCCGGTCCGGCTCACCAGCCCGACGGTCGGCTTGAGCCCGACGAGGGCGCAC
>JBQCDV010000231.1:0-8204 GCA_051960855.1 Actinomycetales bacterium | reverse complement strand
GCTACCCCCGCAGGTGCGACTCGAGGCGCTGGAGCTTGCCGTCGAGCTCACCGGTGTGGCCGGGACGGATGTCGGCCTTGAGGACGAGCGAGACGCGTCCCGCCCCCTGGCCGGCGGCCTCGGTGGCGCGCTTGACGACGTCCATCACCTCGTCCCACTCGCCCTCGAGCGTGGTGAACATGGCGTCCGTCCGGTTGGGGAGCCCGGACTCCCGGACGACGCGGACGGCCGCTGCGACCGCCTCGCTGACGCTGTCCCCGGTGTCCTGCGGCGCGACGGAGAAGGCAATAAGCATGCTGCGACCCTACGCGCGGTCCCGACGGATCGTCCTAGGCGTCATCCCAGGTGAAGAAGCGGCGCGAGATCAGCACCATCACAGCGGTGAAGCCGAGCAGGAAGGCCATCGGCACGAGCAGCGCCGAGATCCCCTTGCCACGGACGAGGACGTCGAGCATCCCGTCGTTCATGTGCCGCAGCGGGAAGATCTTGCTCACGGTCTGCATCCACGGCGGCGCCTGCGAGATGTCGAAGAACGTGCCGGACAGGAAGGCCATCGGCAGCACCGCGAAGTTGACCATGGCACTGGCGGCTTCGTCGGTCTTGGCGATCGAGCCGACCAGCAGTCCGATCGACAGGAACGCCAGCGTCCCGGCGACCAGCAGCGGCAGCGCGAGGTACCACGAGCCGGTGAGTCGCAGCCCGAACGGCGGAGTGAGCGCGACGCCCGTGAACACCAGCGCCTGCACGAGCGCGACCACCAGAGCCACCGCGACCCGCGCGCCCAGGACCGTGGCGACCGGCGCGGGCGACAGCCGCACGCGCCGCAGCAGCTGCTTGCGCCGCCAGGTCACCAGGGTCAGGGCGGCGCCGAAGGCCGCTGAGGTCGCGATACCCCACGAGAGGATGCCCGGGGTGAGGTACTGGATGGGCTTGAGGTCGTTGCTCTCCACCTGCTGGGCCGTCAGCGCGAAGCGGGGCGGCTGCCCTGTCGCTGCCACGTTGGCGGCGTCGACGACAGCGCTCACCAGGCCGCGCACCGTCGCCGCCTTCACCTGGTCGGCCGCGGAGTAGCGCAGCACCACGGTGTCGCCCTGCTCGACGATGACCGCCGGTACGTCGCCAGCGCGCACCTTGGCCAGCGCGGCGTCCAGCGAGTCGAACTTCTTGACCGTGACGGCGTCCTGGGGAAGGGCCGAGATCACCGGGCCGCTGCCGACCACGCCGATCGTCGTGCGGCTGTCGCCGCCGGAGCGGAAGAGCAGCCCGAAGACGATGAGGAACATCAGCGGGAAGAAGAACGTGAAGAACAGCGCCGTGCGGTCGCGGAAGAAGCCCCGCAGCATCGCCTGGCTCAGGATCCGCAGCTGCGTCAAGGACGCCACGCCGGCGCCGCGGCTGGCCTCGTCCGGCGAGCGGCGTGCTCCCGGGATGCGAGCGGTCGCGTCGCTGCGTCGTTCGGCGCTCGTGCTCTGGCCTGAGGCGGTGGCGCTCATGCCCGGTACTCCCGTCCGGTAAGGGTGAGGAAGACGTCTTCGAGGGTGGCGGTGCGCACCGAGATCCCATCGAGAAGGTTGCGGGCGGCGAGCGCGCCCACCAACTGGGCAGGCTCATGGGTGGTGAGCACGAGGTCGATGCCGTCGTCGTCGGCGAGCTCGACTCCCGGCAACGCCGCGGCCTGGTCGGCCGGCAGCGACTGCCGCGGCAGCGCCACACGTGTCGGTGCCTGCAGCCCGCGCACCAACGCCGGTGGCGTGTCCAGCGCGAGGATGTGACCGGCGTCCATGATGGCGACGCGGTCGCACAGCGCTTCGGCCTCATCGAGGTAGTGCGTCGTGTAGACGATCGTCTTGCCGCGGCTCTGAATCTCGCGCAGCAGGTCCCAGAGGTTGCGCCGGGCCTGCGGATCGAGAGCAGCCGTCGGCTCGTCGAGAAAAACGAGGTCCGGGTCGTGCACGAGAGCGCATGCGATCGACAGCCGCTGGCGCTGCCCCCCCGAGAGCTTGTCGTCCCGGGTGTCAGCCTTGTCGGTCAGCCCCACGAGGTCGAGCATGTCGAGCGCGCGGGTCTTCGGGACGCCGTAGAGCGCCCCGAAGGTCTCGAGCTGCTCGCGCGCGGTGAGCTTGTCGAAGAACGACGTCGACTGCAGCTGCACGCCGATGCGAGGCAGCAGCCGCGGGTTGCGCGGCCAGACGGGCTCCCCGAGCACGCTGACCGAGCCGCCATCGGGCTCCCGGATGCCCTCGAGGACCTCGAGCGTGGTGGTCTTGCCGGCGCCGTTGGGACCGAGGATCCCGAAGAACTCACCCTCCGCGACCTCGAAGCTCACCCCGTCGACAGCCCGCAGGTCCCCATAGTGCTTGCGCAGGTCGTGCACCTCGATCGCGATCACTCGCGCATGCTGTCAGAGCGTCACGCTGCGTCGTCAAGAACGCGTGCGGTGTCAACGACCCGGCAGGGCTAGAGGGTCTCCCCGAGCGAACCCAGCAGGCGGTCGGAGGCGGAGTAGGGATCAGTGCGGCCAGCGGCGACGTCGGCGGCCAGCTGCGGTAGCAGGTCACCTCCGCGCAGGTCCCCCATCCGCGCGCGCAGCGACGCGACGCTGATCGCCTCGATCTCGGCTCCGGCCCGGCGCTCGCGCCGCTGCTGCAGCGTCCCGGTCTCCTCCAGCCACGCCCGGTGCTTGTCGAGGGCCTCGAGCAGCTCGTCGATGCCCTCCTGCCGCGCGGCGACCATCTTCACGACAGGTGGCCGCCAGTCCCCCGGCTGGCGCTTCTCCCCCAGGCTCAGCATGTGCCGCACCTCGCGCACGGTGGCGTCGGCGCCGTCGCGGTCGGCCTTGTTGACCGCGAAGACGTCGCCGACCTCGAGGATGCCGGCCTTCGCCGCCTGGATCGCATCCCCCATGCCGGGAGCGAGCAGCACGATCGTGGTGTCGGCGAGGCCCGCGACCTCGACCTCGGACTGGCCCACCCCCACGGTCTCGACCAGCACGACGTCGCAGCCGACCGCGTCCAGCACACGCAGCGCCTGCGGCGTCGCCCATGACAGGCCGCCCAGGTGCCCGCGGCTGGCCATCGAGCGGATGTAGACCTCGGGGTCGAGTGCGTGGTCCTGCATCCGGACGCGGTCGCCGAGCAGCGCGCCACCGGAGAACGGCGACGAGGGGTCGACCGCGAGGACGCCGACGCGACGGCCGGCGGCCCGCAGCGCCGTGACGAGAGCCGACGTCGAGGTCGACTTGCCCACGCCTGGACTTCCCGTCAGACCGACGACAAAGGCGTGGCCGGTGTGCGGCGCCAGTGCCGCCATCACCTCGCGCAGCTGCGGAGAGGCGTCCTCGACGAGCGAGATCAGCCGCGCCACCGCTCGCGGGCGGCCCTCCCGGGCCGCCCGGACGAGGGCGTCGACGTCGACCGCTGCGTGGCGTCCGCCCATCAGGCCTGGGCGGGCACGCGGAGGATCAGGGCATCGCCCTGGCCACCGCCACCGCAGAGCGCGGCGACACCCGTGCCGCCGCCCTGCCGCTTGAGCTCCAGCGCGAGGTGCAGCGCCAGCCGTGCCCCGGACATCCCGATCGGATGCCCGAGAGCGATAGCTCCGCCGTTCGGGTTGACCTTGTCCTCGGAGACGCCGAGGTCGCGCATGCTCTTGATCGCGACCGACGCGAAGGCCTCGTTGATCTCGATAAGGTCGAGGTCGCCGGCCGAGATGCCCTCCTTCTCGCACGCCTTGTTGATCGCGCGCGAGGGCTGGCTCTGCAGTGTGGAGTCCGGTCCGGCGACGACGCCGTGCGCCCCGATCTCCGCGAGCCAGGTGAGCCCGAGCTCCTCCGCCTTCGCCTTGCTCATGACGACGACCGCGGCCGCACCGTCGGAGATCTGCGAGCTGGAGCCGGCCGTGATGGTGCCGTCCTTGCTGAAGGCGGGCTTGAGCTTGGCGAGGCTCTCGGTCGTGGTGTCGGGGCGGATGCCCTCGTCCTCCTTGAAGACGATGGGGTCACCCTTACGGCTCGGGATCTCGACGGGGACGACCTCCTCGTCGAAGAGACCGTTCTTCCACGCCTCGGCAGCCCGCTGGTGGCTGCGAGCTGAGAAGGCGTCCTGGTCCTCGCGGGAGATGCCGAGCTCGGCGTTGCAGGACTCGGTGAGCGCACCCATGGCCTGGGTGGTGAAGACGTCCCAGAGGCCGTCGTAGGACATCGAGTCGACCAGTTTCACGTCGCCGAACTTCACACCCTCGCGTGACCGCGGCAGGAAGTGCGGCGCCTGCGTCATCGACTCCATGCCGCCGGCGACGACGATGTCGAACTCCCCGGCGCGGATGAGCTGGTCGGCCAGGGCGATTGCGTCGAGCCCGGACAGGCACACCTTGTTGATGGTCAGTGCGGGCACGGTCATGGGTATGCCGGCCTTGACCGCGGCCTGGCGGGCGGGGATCTGGCCGGCGCCGGCCTGCAGCACCTGGCCCATGATCACGTACTCGACCTGCTCGGGGCGCACACCCGCTCGCTCGAGCGCACCCTTGATCGCGACGCCGCCGAGGTCGGCGGCGGAGAAGTCCTTGAGCGAGCCGAGCAGCCGGCCCATCGGGGTGCGGGCTCCGGCGACGATGACGGATCCGGACACGGCGGGTGCCTCCTACGACCTTGTGGGTGACTCAGACGACTTTGTGGGTGACTCAGACGACTTTGTGAGTGAGACCAGCCTACGGCCGTCCCGGGCGCGCAGCCGCGGCGTGCGCGCTCGTATCGTGCGGGGCGTGACCACCTTCCCGAACGGCGCCGCTCGCGCCTCCGTCGATCCCTCGGCCGACCGTCCGCTCGACTCCTCGCTGTTCGAGGCCATCGACCACGTCGGGGTCGCGGTCGCCGACCTCGATGCCGCCATCGCCTTCTACCGCGAGAGCTTTGGGATGCGGCTGGCGCACGAGGAGGTCAACGAGGAGCAGGGAGTCCGCGAGGCGATGATGGCCGTGGGCAACTCGGGGTCCTGCGTCCAGCTGCTGGCGCCACTGTCGCCGGAGTCCACGATCGCGAAGTTCCTCGACACCCGAGGTCCGGGGCTGCAGCAGGTGGCCTACCGGGTGCGCGACGTCGAGGCGGTCTCGGCCGTGCTGCGGGAGCGCGGTCTCCGGCTGCTCTACGAGACGGCACGGCGCGGCACCGCCGGATCGCGGGTCAACTTCGTGCACCCCAAGGACGCCGGCGGTGTACTGGTCGAACTGGTGCAGCCGGCGGAGACCTCGGTGCGCTGAGAGGAACCGCGCCGGCGGCTGCCTCAGTCGAGGTCGGCCTGCTCCATCGGCCCCTCCCACGTGGTGGGCAGCGGCGTGGCAACTCCGGGGGCAACACGCTGCACGATCTCGTCCAGCACCCGCCGGACATAGGTCTCGCCTACCCACAGGTGCTTCGCGCCGTCGACGCCGATGACCTCGGCCTGGGCCACCGGCGCGAAGCGCTGCTGTGCCTCCGGCGGCTGCAGGTAGTCGTCGTGCTCCGGCACGAGGGCGAGGAGCGGCTTGCCGGACCCCGCCCAGCGCAGCAGATCCTCGGCAGCCGAGTAGCGCAACGGTGGCGACAGCAGGATCGCGCCCTCGACTGCCGGGTCGCAGCCGTGCATGAGCGCGAGATCCGTGCCGAAGGACCAGCCCAGCAGCCAGCGGTGCGGCAGGTCCCGGAACTCCGCGAACTCGATGGCGGCCGCCACGTCGAAGCGCTCCCCCACGGCGTTGTCGAACTCGCCCTCGCTGATGCCCCGCGCGCTCGAAGTGCCGCGGGTGTTGAACCGGAGCACCGCGATCCCCGCCAGAGCGGGCAGCCGATAGGACGCCTTGCGGATCACGTGGCTGTCCATGAAGCCGCCGTGTGTCGGCAGGGGATGCAGCGTGATGAGGGTCGCGCGCGGCGGACCCTCCAGAGGCAGGGCCAGCTCGCCGACGAGGGTGAGGCCGTCGGCAGTGTGCAGCTCGATGTCCTCGCGACGGGCCGGCAGGACGCTGTTGGCACGGATCGGGGCGCTCATCAAGGGTGACGGTACCCAAGGGACAATGCACCCCATGCCCCGCTCCAACCGTCCCCGGTCAGGGGGCCGACCGAGGCGGGGCGCCGGCAGGCCCGGCGGACGCGGCGGTCAGGGGGACGGCGAGCAGCCGCGCGAGCTGCGGGTCGGCGGGATGCGCCGCTACGTGGAGGCTTCCGACGGCGAGTGGATCGTCCAGCCGGTCACGGGACAGGACGCGAGCAAGAGCTACCGCTGTCCGGGGTGCTCGCAGGAGATCCCCGCACGGACGCCGCACGTGGTCGCGTGGCGCGCCGACGGGACGTCGTTCGGCAGTGATGGGTTGGAGACGCGCCGGCACTGGCACCGCGCCTGCTTCGACAGACGCGCCCACCGCCGCTGACAGCGGCCCTACCCTGCTGCCATGCCTCGCTACGACTTCCGCTGCCGCGCCTGTGGCGACACCTTCGAGGTCGACCGTCCGATGTCTGCCGCTGGCGACCCGGCGGCCTGCCCCGCCGGCCATGACGACACCGTCAAGCTCCTGAACGTCGCCCGCGCGGGCACCTCGAGCCCGGCCGCCGCGACGCCGTCGGGCGGTTGCTGCGGAGGCGGCTGCTGCGGTTGAGCGGCTGCTCTGGCTACTGGGGGCCGCGGACCGGCCGGTAGACCTGCACGCTGCCGATCGGTGCGAAGCCCGCTGCCAGAAACGCACGCAGGCTGGCGGCGTTGCCGGGGGCGACGGCGGCGACCGCGATCTCATCCTCGGGCCACAGCCCGCGCGCAGCGGACAGCAGCCGACGTCCGAGCCCGGTGAACCTTTGCGTCACTTCGACGCTCACCTCGCGGAGACCGCCGATCCCGCGGCTGACGATCACCACGCCTGCCTCGCGCTCGAGACCGGTCGCGATGCTGTAGGGGATGACGTCGTCCCGGAGCGCCGCGGCATAGCGGACGCGGGGGTGGTCGGCCAAGTCCGGACGGGCGACGAGCGGCTCGGCGGCCGGTATCCCAGACCCGGCGACCAGCACGTCCAGGCTGTCCATCCATCCGTCACCACATAGCGTCAGGATGACGCGAGGGTCGTGCGCGCCGCCGAAGCCATCGATGGGCAGGGCCTCGAGCACGCCGTCCGCGACGTCGTCTCCCACCGCCAGATACGCATGACCGGTCAGCGCGACGATGCCCTCCACCCCCGGGCGCCAGGGTGGGAGACGTTGCCAGGCTCCATCCGCAGGTGGATAGGCGCCACGGCTGGCATCGGTCAGGATCCGGGCCAGCGGGTGGGCCACGGGTCCCGGCGTCACGAGCCGGCGCGGTAGCTGGACCGTCCTGCCGCAACGAGCCGCTTGAGCAGCGGGACCGGGTGCTCGCCCGGCTCGCGGGACTCCTCGGACAGGGCCTCGAGCCGCGCCATCGTCGGCTCCAGTCCGATGCTGTCGAGTAGCGCGACGGGGCCGACGGGATAGCCGCAGCCCTTGGTCATGGCCGTGTCGACATCGTCGGCCGTGGCGTAGCCGACGTCGATGAGCCGCAGGGCGTCGTTCAGGTACGGGAACAGCAGAGCGTCGACGACGTACCCTGCCCGGTCGCGGCTCTCGACGACCGCGACACCAGCGGCAGCCGCGGCCGACCGCGCGGCGGCCACAGCCGGATCGGTGGCCAGCACGGTCGCAATGACCTCGACAACGGCGAGCCCTCCGTCTCCTTCACCACCCGAGCGGCGAGGCACCGGGTGCAGTCCGACGAGCTCGCCCTCGACTCCGAGCCGCGCGCCGGCCTCCGTCGCGGACTCGCCCGGCTGGCTCACCTCGGCCTCGATTCCGGCCTCGCGCAGCCGCGCGACGAGCTGGTCGGTGGCGGAGGCGTTGGCCTGGTCGAGCAGCACCACGAGGTGCGCTCCTTCGCCACTCCCTCCCGTGGGCGAGCCCGGCGCGGCCGAGGTGGACGAGTCACCGACACCGGCGCCGGAGCTGGCCCCGGAGCTGGCCCCGGAGCTGGCGCTCTCATAGCTGGAGAAGCCGCGTCCACTCTTGCGGCCGAGCGCACCCGTCGCCACGAGCTGGCGCAGCAGGGGCGATGGAGCGTGCAGGCGGTCCCGGCTCTGGGCGTACATCGTCTCGAGGATCTGCAGGGAGGTGTCGAGGCCGATGAGGTCGAGCAGCTGGAAGGGGCCCATCGGGTAGCCGCACGCCTCGCGCATCGCGG
>JBQCDV010000230.1:0-14138 GCA_051960855.1 Actinomycetales bacterium | reverse complement strand
AGATCCCCGCCGAGTCGGAGGCGTAGCGGTGCACCTGGGCGCCGTCGGCGAGCGCCGGGTTGGCGGCGCGCAGGGCGGAGAGCGCCTTGATCTGCCGGTACAACGGGGCGTTGGTGTCGTAGTGGGCCGCGGTGCCTTCCGGCTTGTCGCTGCCGACGATGACGTCGTCCTGGTAGATCGGCGTCTGGGTGCCGAACATGTCCTGGCGCGCCCGCTTGTCACCGAAGTCGCTGGTGGGACCGGTGAAGCCCTGCTCGTCGCCGTAGTAGACGACCGGGTTGCCCCGGGAGAGGAACAGCAGGTCGTGGGCGAGGGCGTCCCGGGACATCAGCATCGATGGCTTCTCGCCGAGCGTCCCCTGCTCCAGGAAGGCGCCCACTCGCCCGAGGTCGTGGTTGCCCAGGAACGTCGCAAGGGAGCCGGCGTCGCTGTCGACGTCGGTGTAATCGTCGTCAGCGTCGAAGAGGGTGGCGAGGTCGGCCGGGTCGCCGCCGGTGGCATAGCTGACAGCGGCGGACTGGAACGGGAAGTCCAGCACCTCGGGCACTCCGGCCCGCTTGACCCAGGGCGAGGTGTTGAGCGGGTCCGGGTCCAGCACCTCGCCGAAGACGTAGAACGGCGCGATGCCGAGCGAGGCGGCTTTTGCTGTGACCGCCGGGACGAAGGCTCGCCAGAACTCAGGGTTCACGTGCTTGACCGTGTCCAGCCGGAGCCCGTCGACCCGCAGCCGCTCGACCCAGCTCGTCACGATGTCGGTCATGCCCGTCAGGACACGCGGCTCCTCGGTGAAGAGGTCGTCCAGCCCGGCGATGTCACCCCACTGCGTGCTCTCGCCGCTGTAGGTCGAGTTGCCTCGGTTGTGGTAGGCGGTCAGGTCGTTGAGCCAGGCCGGCTTCTTAGCGTCAGCAAGACGCGAATCGCGTGGAACGGGTTGGTGCGGAAAGGATTTCAGCGTCAGCTGAGGGAACTTCGGGGTGTCGGCGACAGCGGTGACGTCCACGGGGTTGCCGCTCGCGTCGAGCCACGGGCGACCGGCGGCGCTGAGGTAGCTGGAGTCGCCGTCGTTGTAGCGGAGCACGTCGGCGGTGTGGTTGACGACCACGTCGAGATAGACCTTGAGGCCCCGCTGGTGCGCAGCGTCGACGAAGGCGCGGACCGCCTGCTCGCTGCCGAGATGCGGGTCGACGCTGGTGAAGTCCAGCCCCCAGTAGCCGTGGTAGGCGGCGCTGGCGTCCGCGCCCTCCCCCTGCACCGCGAGATTCCGGACGACCGGCGTCACCCAGATGGCCTCCATGCCGAGACCCTTGATGTAGTCCAGCCGCTGCGTCAGACCCGCGAAGTCGCCGCCATGGAAGTAGCCCGGGTCGGTGGGGTCGAATCCCGTCACGTCGCGGCCGCCGGCGAGGCCTCCGCGGTCGTTGGAGGCGTCCCCGTTGGCAAAGCGGTCGGTCATCACAAAGTAGACCGGCTGCCCCTCGGGCTCGGCAACACCACGGGCGCCAGCCGCCGCGATACCCGCGTCGTCGGTGGGCCCGGATACCGAAGCACCCACCCCCGATCCCCGAACGCCGCTGCCGGCGCTACCCGTCTGCCTCGGCGCCCCGCCCTCGGTGGTGCACGCCGCTGTGGTCGCGAGCAGCGCCGCGACGCATGCGGCACGCAGCCTGCGGGACAGGGGACGTGCGGACGGCGTTCGGGAGAGCACGCGATGGACGCTACCGGGGTGCGCCGCGATGACGGCGGCGAAAAGGCAGGGGACGTCAGCGGACTCGGGCCACGCGGCCCTCGTCCCAGACCGGTTCCGGCGCCTCGTAGACCCGGCCGTCGGCGCCGAAGACGAGGAAGCGGTCGAAGCCGCGGGCGAACCACCGGTCGTGGGTCACGGCGACGACGGTCCCCTCGAAGGCGGCCAGCCCCTCTTCGAGCGCCTCCGCCGACTCGAGGTCGAGGTTGTCGGTGGGCTCGTCGAGCAGCAGCATCGTGGCGCCGGACAGCTCGAGCAGCAGGATCTGCAGACGCGCCTGCTGGCCGCCGGACAGCGTCTCGAAGGTCTGCTCGGCGGCGTGCGCGAGCTCATACCGGTCGAGGGCCCGCGACGCCTGCTCGCGCGCCATGCCGGCCCGGTGATCATCACCTCGCCAGAGGATGTCGAGCAGCGTGCGACCGACCAGCTCGGGGTGCTGGTGAGTCTGGGCGAACCACCCGGGACGGACGCGCGCCCCGAGTCGCGCGACCCCTTCGTGTCGGACTGACGCGATCTCCGCCTCGCTTACCGGGCGGTGCTCCGCATCAGGGTCGCTGCCGCCGTTTGCCAGCAGTCGCAGGAAGTGCGACTTCCCCGAGCCATTGGAGCCGAGGACGGCAACCCGCTCGCCGTACCAGACTTCGAGGTCGAAGGGCTGCATGAGACCGGTCAGCTCGAGGTGCTCGCACACGAGCGCGCGCTTGCCCGTCCGGCCGCCGGTCAGCCGCATCCGCAGAGTCTGCTCACGCGGCAGCGCCTGCGGTGGTCCGGCCTCCTCGAACTTCGCCAGCCGCGTCTGCGCCGCCTGGTAGCGGCTGGCGAGGCCGTCGTTGTAGGCGGCCTTGGTCTTGTACATCAGCACGAGAGCCTTGAGCTTCGCGTGCTCCTCGTCCCAGCGGCGACGCAGCTCGTCGAGCCGGCTGAAGCGGTCCCGCCGCGCGTCGTGGTAGCTGTCGAAGCCGCCGGGATGCGTCCACGCGGTGTTGCCGGCCGCCCCGAGCTCGACGGTGACGACGCGGGTCGCGGTGCGGGCGAGCAGCTCGCGGTCATGGCTGACGTAGAGGACGGTCTTCGGCGACTCGCGCAGGGCCTCCTCCAGCCAGCGCTTGCCGGGGACGTCGAGGTAGTTGTCGGGCTCGTCGAGCAGCAGGACCTCGTCGGGCCCGCGCAGGAGCGACTCGAGCACCAGCCGTTTCTGCTCACCGCCGGAGAGCGTGTCGACGTCGCGCCACTGGGCGCGCTCGAAGGGAATCCCGAGCGCTGCGACCGTGCAGGTGTCCCAGACGACCTCGAGGTCGTAGCCGCCCGCATCGGCCCAGTCGGCCAGTGCCTGCGCATAGCGCAGCTGCGTGGGCTCGTCGTCGCGCTCCATCATCGCGAGCTCAGCGCGCTCGACGGCCAGCGCCGCCTCACGCAGGCGAGGCGGCGCCACCGACACGAGCAAGTCGCGGACGGTGGGGGTCAGCCCCGCGTCCCGGGCGGCGTGACGGTCGGCCATGGCCTGCTCGCGCCACCGCGCAGTGCCGATGAACTGGCGCATGACGCCGAGGCCGCCGCTGCGCGAGACCGCACCGGCGTGCGGGTCGAGGTCCCCGGCGACGATGCGCAGCAGGGTGGTCTTGCCCGCCCCGTTGGCCCCGACGAGAGCTACCTTGGCACCCTCGCCGACCCGGAAGGAGACGTCGTCGAGCAGGACCCTGCCGTCGGGCAGGGTGAAACCGACCTTGGCGACGTCGACGTATCCCACGGGGGCGAGTGTGCCGCGACCGGTCACCTGCCGCCAGGCACTTTTGTCAGGCCGTCTGCTCGCGCACCTGCCGCTTCACCCGCGACAGCATCGCCGCCATCCCGCGGATCCGCAGCGGGCTGACGAGGTCGGTGATCCCGAGCCGGGTGTAGAAGTCGTCGGGCACCGAGGCGACGACGTCGGCCGCCTCACCGTCCAGCCCTTGCGCGAGGATGCTGGCGAAGCCGCGCGTGGTTGGCGCCTCCGCTGGCGCGTCCATGAAGACGTGAACCAGGCGGGCGTCGTCGACCTCGACGGCGAGGAACAGCGGGCTCTGACACTCGGGCACGTGCTCCATCGCCTCGCGGTGCCCCTCGTAGCGCTCGGGCAGCGTCGGCAGCTCGTCGGAGAGCTCGAGCAGCAGCTGCAGCCGGTCCTGCGCCGGGACCGCCTCGAAGTCCTCGACGATCTCCTCCAGGCGAGGAGGCAGGGCCGTCACGACCCCGACCCGCGCTCGACCGGCACTCGCACGGCGTTGCCCCACTCGGTCCAGGAGCCGTCGTAGTTGCGCACGTGGGGGAAGCCGAGCAGATGGGTGAGGACGAACCAGGTGTGCGACGAACGCTCACCGATGCGGCAGTAGGCGACGACGTCGTCGTCCGGGCTCAGGCCGGCCTCGCCCTGGTAGAGCGCCTCCAGCTCCTCGCGGCTGCGGAAGGTGCCGTCCTCTGCTGCCGCCTTGGCCCACGGGACGTTCTTCGCGCCCGGGATGTGACCACCGCGGACCGCGCCTTCCTGCGGGTAGTCGGGCATGTGCAGCAGCTCGCCGGAGAACTCCCCCGGGCTGCGCACGTCGACCATCGGCTTGCCCAGATGGGCGAGCACCTCGTCCTTGAACGCGCGAACGGCGCTGTCGTCGCGCTCGACGACCGGGTAGTCGGCGGCTGCGGGGGTCGGTACCTCGCGGGTCAGCTCACGGCCCTCCGCCACCCACTTCGCACGACCGCCGTCGAGCAGCCGGACGTCCTCGTGGCCGAAGAGGGTGAAGACCCACAGGGAGTAGGCGGCCCACCAGTTGTTCTTGTCGCCGTAGATGACCACCGTGGTGTCACGCGAGATCCCCTTGGCCGCCATCACCTCCGCGAACCGCGTGCCGTCCACGTAGTCGCGGGTGACGGGGTCGTTGAGGTCGGTGTGCCAGTCGATCTTCACAGCACCGGGAATGTGACCGGTCTCGTAGAGCAGCACGTCCTCGTCGGACTCGACCACGACGAGGCCGGGATCGCCGAGGTGGCTCGCGAGCCACTGGGTCGTCACCAGCCGCTCGGGGTGGGCGTAGGCGGCCAGCTTGGGGTCCTTGTCGAGCTCGGCGGTCATGCTTGGTCCTCCACGGGAGTGGTCCGCAACGGGGCTTCTTCCGGGCCAACACCGAAGAGCGCTCGCGCCTTCCGCACCTCGAGCACCCGGTAGCCCTTCGAGCTGGCTGTCCGCGTCACGCGGTAGCCCTGGTCTGTCAGCCACGCCGCTAGGGAGTCGGCACCCAGGTTGCGGGCGACCACGAGGCGGGCCACGCCCTCAGCCCGCAGGCGCGGCAGCCAGGTCAGCAGCAGCTCGTGCAGGGCCGCCTTGCCGATGCGGATGGGCGGGTTGGACCACAGCTCGTCCAGCTCGACGGTGGCCGGCAGCTCAGCGGGTGCGGCCACCACGACGCGCTCGGCGAGCCGCAGCGCAGCGGCGTTAGCGGCGGTGAGCTCGCGCGCGCGGGCGTTGACGTCGACGGCCCACACCCGGGCCTCGCGGTTGCGGCGCGCCATGGTCAGCGCAATCGGCCCGTAGCCACAGCCCAGGTCGAGCAGCTCCCGGCCCTGCGGTGCCGGCGTCTCCTTCAGCAGCACGGCGGTGCCGAGGTCGAGGCGGTCTCCGCTGAAGACACCCCGCGCCGTCTGCAGCCGCACCTGCTGCCCATCGAGGGTGATCTCCACCAGCCGCCGCTGGTCGGGACCCGTCGGCTGCTCCGAGAAGTAGTGCTCAGTCACCGCTGCCGTCCTCCCGTGCTGCCCGCTCCCGTGCTGCCGCTTCCCGTGCTGCCCGCTCCACAGTGCCTGCGCCGTCCAGTGGTGGCCGGCGCCGCCTCGTCCGCTCCGCCTGCGCGGCCAACTCGGCGGCAGGCGGGTAGCCGACCTCCTCGAGCGTGAGGCCCTTGGCCGCCGCGACGTGCACGCTCGGATGGCGCTGCCGGCCCGCGAGGATGTCCCGGACCCACGCGACGTCCCGCTGGCCCTCTCCGACGGAGAGCAGCGCGCCCATGAGGGAGCGCACCATCGAGTGGCAGAAGGCGTCGGCGACGACGGTGGCCGCCACCACGCCGTCCGGGCAGCGCTCGACGGCCAGCTGCCGCAGCGTCCGGACGGTCGTCGCACCCTCACGGCGGCGGCAGAACGCGGCGAAGTCCTGCTCGCCGAGCAGCACCTGGGCGGCGTCGTTCATCGATCGAACGTCGAGGCGGCGGGCGTGCCAGGTCACCCAGCCGCGCGTCAGAGGGTCGAGACCGGACGGGTCGTCGCAGACCCGATAGACATAGCGGCGCCAGAGCGCGGAGAAGCGGGCGTCAAAGGCCTCCGGCACCTCGGTCACACCGGTGACCCGCACGTCGTCCGGCAGCACGCCAGCCAAGCGATGGTGCAGCGACTCGGCCGGGGCGCGACGTGACCGGCCGCCCACCGCCGCCCACGAGCTGGCACGAACGTCGAGGTGAGCGACCTGCCCGCGCGCGTGCACGCCGGCGTCCGTGCGTCCGGCCACCGTCAGCTCCGGTGGCACGGGGAGGCGCAGGACCGTCTGCAGGCCGCGCTCCAGCTCACCCTGGACCGTCCGCAGCCCGGGCTGGCGGGCCCAGCCGGCGAACGCCGAGCCGTCGTAGGCGATGTCGAGGCGGACACGGACAGCAGGAAGCCCGCCGTCCCCGAGATCGGGGGCGGCGGGCTCCACTGTCAGCGACATCAGACCCGCGGGTCAGCGTGGCCGTGGGTCACGCCTTGTCGGCGTCGCCCTCGGCCTGCTCCACCTGGCTGGCCTCGGCCGTCTGGTCGGACGTCACGTCCTCGGCCGGCTGCTCGCCAGCCTCGGGTGCGACCTCCTGCGACTCCAGCGTCTCGTCGGCCACGGCGTGGTCGGACTGGTCTGACGCGGCCTGGTCGGACGCGCCCTTGTCGGACGCTGTCTGGTCGGACGCGAAGCGGGTGCCGCGAGCGCGCTCGGCCTCGCCCACCGCCTGCTGCCGGACGGTCAGGGCCTCGACCAGCTCGATGACGGCCATGGGTGCGGCGTCACCCTTGCGCGGGCCGAGCTTGGTAATGCGGGTGTAACCGCCGGAGCGGTTCTCGTACCGCGGACCGATCTCGGTGAAGAGAGCGTGCACGACGCCCTTGTCACGGACGACCGACAGGACCTGACGACGGGCGTGCAGGTCACCGCGCTTCGCCTTAGTGATGAGGCGCTCGGCCAGCGGCCGCAGGCGACGGGCCTTGGCCTCGGTCGTGGTGATCCGGCCGTGCTCGAAGAGCTGCGAGGCCATGTTGGCCAGCAGCAGCCGCTCGTGCGCCGGGCCGCCGCCGAGACGGGGTCCCTTGGTGGGCGTGGGCATCGTTGTCGTTCTCCTTGTCGCCGGCGCGTCCGCGCGCTGGCGGTCGTCTGATCAGTACTGCTCGGTCTCGACGAAGCCGGCGTCGTCCTCGTCGTCGGCATAGTCGTGCACGACGGCGGAGGGGTCGAACCCGGGCGGGCTGTCCTTGAGCGCCAGGCCCATGGAGTGCAGCTTGGCCTTGACCTCGTCGATCGACTTCGCACCGAAGTTACGGATGTCGAGGAGGTCGGCCTCGCTGCGCGACACGAGCTCACCCACAGTGTGGATGCCCTCGCGCTTCAGGCAGTTGTAGGAGCGGACGGTCAGCTCGAGCTCCTCGATCGGCAGCGCGAGATCGGCCGCCAGTGCGGCGTCGGTCGGCGACGGCCCCATGTCGATGCCCTCGGCCTCGACGTTGAGCTCACGGGCCAGCCCGAACAGCTCGACCAGCGTCTTGCCGGCGCTGGCCATCGCGTCGCGAGGCAGCATCGACTGCTTGGTCTCGACGTCGACGATGAGCCGGTCGAAGTCGGTGCGCTGCTCGACACGCGTCGCCTCGACCTTGTAGGTCACCTTGAGGACCGGGGAGTAGATCGAGTCGACCGGGATGCGGCCGATCTCCTGGCCGGTCTGCTTGTTCTGCACCGCCGAGACGTAGCCGCGGCCACGCTCGACCGTGAGCTCCATCTCCAGCCGGCCCTTGCCGTTGAGCGTGGCGATGTGCAGGTCGGGGTTGTGCACCTCGACACCGGCCGGGGGCGCGATGTCGGCGGCGGTCACAGCGCCGGGGCCCTGCTTGCGCAGGTACATGACGACGGGCTCGTCGTGCTCGGAGCTCACGACGAGGTTCTTGAGGTTGAGGATGACGTCGGTGACGTCCTCCTTGACTCCCTCGATCGTCGTGAACTCGTGCAGGACGCCCTCCACGCGGATGCTCGTGACCGAGGCACCGGGGATGGACGAGAGCAGGGTGCGACGCAGGGAGTTGCCGAGGGTGTAGCCGAAGCCCGGCTCGAGCGGCTCGATGATGAACCGCGAGCGGTACTCGGAGACGACCTCCTCGGACAGCGATGGACGCTGGGCGATGAGCACTGGGACTCCTTCGGGTCTCGGGCGCCCGCCATTTGACGCCTCGAGGGACACGCACTGCCGCCGTCGTCGGTCTGACGGCTGCAGGTGCGGGCCGGACGGTCACGCCGCCCGGCCCGCAGAGCTCAGCTCACTTGGAGTAGAGCTCGACGATCAGCTGCTCCTGGACCGGCGTGTCGATGACCTGCCGGGCCGGGAGGGAGTGCACGAGGATCCGCAGGCGCGAGGGGATGGCCTCGAGCCAGGCGGGGACGGTCCGCTCTCCCGCGGTCTCCCGGGCGATGAGGAACGGCGTCAGCTCGCGCGAGGACTCGCGGACCTCGACGATGTCGGCCTCGCTCACGCGGAAGGACGGGATGTCGACCTTGTGACCGTTGACGGTGAAGTGGCCGTGGCGCACGAGCTGCCGGGCGGCGTCACGGCTGGGGGCGAAGCCCGCGCGGTAGACGACGTTGTCCAGACGGGACTCGAGGATACGCAGCAGGTTGTCACCGGTCTTGCCGGTCTTGCGGTTGGCCTCCTCGAAGTAGCCACGGAACTGCTTCTCGAGGACGCCGTAGATGCGGGCGCACTTCTGCTTCTCGCGCATCTGCAGGAGGTACTCGGAGTCCTTGGTGCGACCGCGGCCGTGCTCACCCGGGGGGTAGGGGCGGATCTCGATCGGGCACTTCGGGGACTCGCACTTGCTGCCCTTGAGGAACAGCTTCATCTTCTCGCGACGGCAGCGCTTGCAGTCAGCGCCGGTGTAACGCGCCATGTCTTCTAACTCCTCGAACTCGTGTGCGCGTCAGACTCGGCGACGCTTCGGCGGACGGCAGCCGTTGTGCGGCACGGGGGTGACGTCCTGGATCGTGCCGACCTCGAGACCCGTGGCCTGCAACGACCGGATGGCCGTCTCCCGACCCGAGCCCGGGCCCTTGACGAAGACGTCGACCTTGCGCATGCCGTGCTCCTGGGCACGACGGGCGGCGTTCTCGGCCGCCATCTGCGCCGCGAACGGCGTCGACTTGCGCGAGCCCTTGAAGCCGACATGGCCGGCGCTGGCCCACGAGATCACGTTGCCCTGAGGGTCGGTGATCGAGACGATCGTGTTGTTGAACGTGCTCTTGATGTGGGCGTGCCCGTGAGCGACGTTCTTCTTTTCCTTGCGGCGGACCTTGGTCTTGGCCGCCGCCTGACGTGACTTGGGAGGCATGTGGCTGGTAGCTCCGTAGAACGATGAGGTCGTCGGACCGCTTCAGCGGGCGACGCTGAAGGGACTGCTTACTTCTTGCCCGGCTTCTTCTTGCCGGCGATCGCGCGACGGGGACCCTTGCGGGTGCGCGCGTTGGTGTGGGTGCGCTGCCCGTGGACAGGCAGCCCACGACGGTGACGCAGTCCCTGGTAGCAGCCGATCTCGACCTTGCGGCGGATGTCGGCCTGGACCTCGCGACGGAGGTCACCCTCCGTCTTGTAGTTGCCCTCGATGAAGTCACGCAGCGCGAGGAGCTGCTCGTCGGAGAGGTCCCGCACGCGGGTGTCACCGCTGATGCTGGTGCCGGCGAGGATCTCGAGCGACCGGGTGCGACCGATCCCGTAGATGTAGGTGAGGGCGACCTCGAGGCGCTTGTCGCGCGGGAGGTCGACACCGACCAGACGTGCCATGTGTCAGTTGCTCTTCTCTTGGTTGTCGGAGAGGTCTGGGGCAGCACCGGTCCCGGCGGTCTGCGCCGGGTCCCCGGCCTCTCCACCGGGGGTGACGTCTGGCAGAGGAGGGCCGTCGCGACGTCGTTCGAGACGAACGCCGCTGCGCGTCCCCGCCTGTCAGGGTCGGGTGCTGCTCGGACCGGATCGGTCCCCTACGGGTGCGATCAGCCTGCGATCAGCCCTGGCGCTGCTTGTGGCGCAGGTTGTCGCAGATGACCATGACGCGACCGTGCCGGCGGATCACCTTGCACTTGTCGCAGATCTTCTTGACGCTCGGCTTGACCTTCATGACTTCCTCGGGGGCGACGTCGACGACGAGGTCGCACGACGAACTGGATGAGCGCTCGCCCGGCCAGGGCCGGTCGAGCGCGGGTCACTTGTAGCGGTAGACGATGCGCCCACGGCTGAGGTCGTAAGGGCTGAGCTCCACGACGACACGGTCATCCGGCAGGATCCGGATGTAGTGCATCCGCATCTTTCCGCTGATGTGCGCCAGGACCTTGTGACCGTTGTCGAGCTCCACCCGGAACATGGCGTTCGGAAGAGACTCGATGATCGTTCCCTCGATCTCGATGGCTCCGTCTTTTTTGGGCATGTCCTCCGCAATCCGTACTGCCCCGCGGTGGGGGCATGACGTCACTTGTCGTGCAAGCCCCACGCGTGACGGAAGCTCCCGGCGCACGCCAGACCAGCCGCGGGGCGCGCGAGGGAGCAGATGCTCGTGAAGCCGACGGTCGAGTCTACGTCATCCGGCAGGCAGGCACGAAATCCGTGCGGACGACGTCCGTCACAGAGGCTGCCGGTCAGCCCGCGTAGGCGGTGACTCCCAGCTCGGCGAGCTTGGCCACTCCCCCGTCAAGTGCGGTCAACACCCAGGGACCGGCAGGGGTGAGGGTGAAGGTGTGCTCGAAGTGAGCCGCCAGGGAGCCGTCGGCGGTGCGCACCGTCCAACCGTCGCCGAGCAGCTCGGTCTCGTGAGAGCCCACCGTGATCATCGGCTCGACCGCCAGGACCAGTCCGCGCTGCAGCGACGGCCCCCGGCCAGGACGGCCATAGTTGGGAACCTGCGGCTCCTGGTGCATCTCGGTGCCGATGCCGTGGCCGACGTACTCCTCGACGATGCCGTAGTCGCCCTGGGACTGCACGTGCGCTTCGACGGCGTGGGAGATGTCGGTGAGGCGTCCGCCGAGCCGGGCGGCAGCGAACCCCCGCCACATGGCTTCCTCGCACACCCGCATGAGCTCGCGCGCCTCGTCGCTGACCTGGCCGACGCCGACGCTGATCGCCGCGTCCCCATGCCAGCCGTCCACGATCGCGCCGCAGTCAATGCTGACGATGTCACCCTCGCGCAGCAGCCGCGGCCCCGGGATGCCGTGCACGATCTCGTCGTTGACCGAGACGCAGATGGTTGCGGGATAGCCGTGATAGCCGGTGAACGACGGAGTGGCGCCCTCCCCGAGGATGGACTCGCGCGCGATGACGTCGAGGTCGGCAGTGGTCATGCCGGGCGCGACCGCCGCCCGGAGCCGCTCGAGAGTGCGCCCGACGACCAGACCCGCGGCGCGCATGGCCGAAACCTGCGCCTCGGTCTTGATCTGGATCATGCGCGTGCGCCTGCGCAGGAGCCCGAGACCGATCCCCACAGCAGCCCGTGACCCACGCCGTCAGACGGCGTCAGTCAGGGCAGTCGCGAGCCGAGCGGCCACTGCGTCGATGTCACCCATGCCGTCGACGGCGACCAGCAGGCCGCGGGAGGCGTAGACGTCGAGCAGCGGACGCGTCTCGCGGTCGTAGACGTCGAGCCGGTGGCGCACGACGCTCTCGTCGTCGTCGCTGCGCCCCTCGTCAGCCGCTCGCTTCGTCAGACGCGCGACCACCTCGTCGGTGTCGACGGTGAGCTGCAAGACGGCGTCGAGGGCGACCTGCCGCTCGGCGAGCATCGCGTCGAGCTCACCGACCTGGGCCACCGTGCGGGGGTAGCCGTCGAGGAGGAAGCCGCTGCTCGCGTCGTCGGCTGCCAGCCGGTCGCGAACCATCGCGTTGGTCACCGAGTCGGGGACGTAGTCGCCGGCGTCCATGTACCGCTTGGCCTCGCGGCCGAGGTCGGTCTCGTCTCGGACGTTGGCGCGGAAGATGTCGCCGGTGGAGATCGCCGGGATGCCGAAGCGAGCGGCGATCAGCTTGGCCTGCGTGCCCTTGCCCGCTCCGGGCGGGCCCATGATGACGAGTCGCACTAGCGCAGGAACCCCTCGTAGTGACGCTGCTGGAGCTGGCTCTCGATCTGCTTCACCGTGTCGAGCCCGACACCGACCATGATCAGCAGCGACGTGCCGCCGAACGGGAAGTTCTGGTTGGCGTTGAACAACGCGAGCGCGAAGATCGGGATGAGCGAGATCAGACCGAGGTAGAGCGCGCCCGGCAGCGTGATCCGGCTCAGTACGTAGTCGAGGTACTCCGCCGTCGGGCGCCCAGCACGGATACCTGGGATGAAGCCGCCGTACTTCTTCATGTTGTCCGCGACCTCGGTCGGGTTGAACGTGATCGCGACGGAGAAGTAGGTGAAGAAGACGATCAGCGCAAAGTAGAACAGCATGTAGATCGGGTGGTCGCCCCGCACGAAGGTGTTGTTGACCCACTGCACCCACCCGTCCGTCGGCTTGCCCAGACGAGCCGCCAGGGCGGGAATGTAGAGCAGGGAGGACGCGAAGATGACCGGGATGACGCCAGCCTGGTTGACCTTCAGCGGGATGTAGGTGGAGGTCCCCCCGTACATCTGCCGGCCGATCATCCGCTTGGCGTACTGGACCGGAATCCGTCGCTGGGCCTGCTCAACGAAGACGACAGCGGCGACGATCGCGAGACCGACGATGAGCACGAGGATGAAGAGCTCGATCCCCTTCTCGACCTTGATCTGCCAGAGCGACTGCGGGAAGCGAGCGGCGATCTGGGTGAAGATCAGCAGTGACATCCCGTTGCCGATACCGCGGTCGGTGATGAGCTCACCGAGCCACATGATGACGGCGGTGCCGGCGGTCATGACGACCACCGCGAGCGCGATCGTCCAGAGATGGTCGTCTCGCAGCAGCGAGGTGTTGCAGTTGAGCAGGCTGCCCGGTCCGGAGGCCCGGGCGAGGGAGACCAGCGCCGTGGCCTGCAGGACACCGAGCGCGATCGTGATGTAGCGCGTGTACTGCGTCAACCGCGTCGTGCCGGACTGCCCCTCCTGCTTGAGGGCCTCGAACCGCGGGATCACGACCGTGAGCAGCTGCACGATGATGCTTGCCGTGATGTAGGGCATGATCCCCAGCGCGAACACGGACAGCTGCAGCAGCGCACCGCCACTGAACAGGTTGATCAGGCTGTAGAGGCCGCTGGTCTGCTGCGTGCGCAGACACTGCTGGACGGCCGAGTAGTCGACTCCGGGAGTGGGAAGGGCTGAGCCCAGCCGGAAGAGGGCCATGATCCCGAGCGTGAACAGGATCTTCTTGCGCAGATCGGGTGTGCGCATGGCCCGCGCGAAGGCGGTGAGCACGAGTCCTCCTACCGGGCCCCGCCGAGCAACGGCGGAGCGACGGATAACCAGATGTGCCAGCGGGCACGCGGAAACAATTCGGAACTCTAACAGCCCGAGACGCCACCGCCCCGCGCCGCCGAGAAAGCGACGAGGGGCGGTGGAGCGACGTCGTGCGTCAGATCTGGGTGGTACTGCCGCCGGCTGCGGCGATCTTCTCGGCGGCTGAGCCGGAGAAGGCGTTCGCCGACACCTGCAGGGCGACGGTGACCTCGCCGGTGCCGAGGATCTTCACCGGCGCGTTCGCTCGCACGGCGCCCTTGGCGACGAGGTCGGCAACCGAGACGTCGCCGCCCTCGGGGAACAGCGAGCTCAGCTTGTCGAGGTTGACGACCTGGTACTCGACCCGCGCCGGGTTCTTGAAGCCTCGGAGCTTAGGAAGCCGCATGTGCAGCGGCATCTGGCCACCCTCGAAGCGGGCGGGCACCTGGTAGCGGGCCTTGGTGCCCTTGGTGCCGCGACCAGCCGTCTTGCCCTTGGAGCCCTCACCGCGACCCACGCGGGTCTTGGCGGTCTTGGCTCCGGGGGCCGGACGCAGGTGGTGCAGCTTGAGGGCCGAGCCCTCCGAGGCCTTGGCCTCGGGAGCCGCAGCCTTGGCGGCGGGCTTCTTCGCAGTGGCCTTCTTCTCGGCCATGGTCAGTCAACCTCCTCGACGGAGACCAGGTGGGTCACCGTCTTGACCATCCCGCGGATCTCGGGA
>JBQCDV010000229.1:0-31962 GCA_051960855.1 Actinomycetales bacterium | reverse complement strand
CCTATGTCGTCCGTAGCGACGGCAGAGTCGAGATCCTCGCCTCGAGCGGGCCGCCCCTCGGGCTGCTCGGCCCGGGGGAGTGGCCCACGTATGGCACCTGGCTGCAGGACGGCGAGATCGTCGTCGTCGTCAGCGACGGTGTCATGGACCGGCTGGGAGGGCGACCCGGCGATGTCCCACACGGCGTACGGGAGGCTTGGCTGGCGGCCAACGATCTTGCCGATTTTGTCACGAGGATGAGCGTGGCCGGTCGGGCAGCCGACGAGCCGGACGACGTGACCGTGCTGGCGGTGCGTCGCCGCCAGGAGCCGAACCCGAAGGGAACCGTGGAGTGAGCGACCTGTCCGTCGAGACCACCGGAGATGTGCGCGTGATCCGCCCGGGTGCGCGCCTGAACCTGGTCGCCGCCCCCCGGCTGCGCGAGCTCGTGACCAAGGAGGTCGCCTCGGGCCACCGCCGGTTCGTCGTCGACCTCGGCGCCACGGAGTTCATGGACTCCTCAGGTCTGGGGGCACTGATCGCGGCCCTCAAGACCGCGCGCCAGGCCGGGGGAGACCTGCGTATCGCGGCAACTCCCGAGCAGCCCCGCATGGTGCTGCAGCTCACCAACCTCGACTCGGTGCTGCATTCCTACGGCACGGTCGATGAGGCCGTGCGTGGCATCTGACCCGCGGCCGGGGGAGGGCACCTTCCTGAACGGCGTTGCCGGTCCCGCTGCCGTCGAGCGGGTGCACGACGCCGTGGCTGGCGCCGCGCGCGCCTGCCCCTCGGCGGCTGACGCGATGGCGTTCGAGACCGCCGTCATGGAGGTCATCGGCAACCTCGTGGAGCACGCGGTCGGCGCGGCGTTCACCCTCGAGGTGCGCGTCGGTCCCGAAAGCCTCGAAGCAGTGGTGGAAGACGACGGGGAGCCTCCCCTGCTGCCCCCGGGCGGCCTCGACGCCATTCCAGTCTGGGCGGAGAGCGGTCGTGGTCTCGGCATCGCCCGTGCCGCCCTCGACGAGCTGCGGCTGGAGCGGCGCGGGGACCGCAACCGTTGGGTGATGCGTCGAGAGGTGCGCGCCTCGTCGACCTGACCGGCGCTCGCCGTTGGTCGTTTGAGGAACCGGCGCCCGGGGACCCTCGTCGCAGTGATCACTGCCGGTGGTCACTCAGCGGCTCCGGTTCGGAGGTGGGTGTGGACGCGGTCCTGCGCGCAGTCGCGGTCTACGGCGCGCTCCTGGTCATCCTGCGACTGTCAGGCAAGCGCACGCTGTCTGAGATGACGACGTTCAACTTCGTGCTGCTGCTCATCATCAGCGAGGCCACCCAGCAGGCTCTGCTGGGCCAGGACTTCTCCGTGACCATGGCGGTTCTCGTCATCCTGACGCTTGTCGCCCTCGACCGGGTCTCCGACGCCCTTCGCTACAAGTTTCCGCGCTTTGACCGCATCAGCAACAGTGAGCCGGTCCTCATCGTCAACCACGGGGAGCCGCTCGAGGAGGTCATGCGCCGCGAGCACATCTCCGTCGAGGAGATCCTGTCGGCTGCGCGGGAGACGCAGGGGATCGGCCGGCTCGACCAGATCAAGTACGCGGTTCTGGAAACCTCGGGTGGCATCAGCGTGGTGCCGCAAGAGCAGCCCGCGGAGGCGCAGTGAGTATCAGCGAGAAGGAGTCGTCCGAGCTGCTCACGCGCGCGGAGGACCTGCAGCTCGACCAGGACCTGCGCTTCCAGCGCCGGGAGTGGCGGATCGAGCGGGTGGCGTGGTGGCTCGCACTACTCGTCATCGTCGCGGCGCTGGCGGGACTGTTCAGCAACGGGCCGCTGAGCAACACCAGCGCTGCCAGCCCCTCGGGAGATCTGCGGGTCGACTACCAGCACTTCGTCCGGCATCTAGGCCAGAACTCCCTCTCCATCACGGTGCAGCCGACGGCCTTCCACGACGGTCTCGCGACGATCGTTTTGGACTCGTCGATCGCGGCGACGTTGCAGATCACGTCGATCTTGCCGCAGCCGCAGTCCATGAGCAGCGCTGGCGGCAGCACGGTGATCCAGGTCGCGACCGTCGGCGACGCGCCTGCCCAGGTGCTCATCCAGTACGCCGCCGCTGGCGCCGGCCTCCACACCGGCACGATCAGCAGTGGCCTGGACCGCCACGGCGCAGACCTCTGGGAGTTTGTCTACCCCTGACGCCGGCCGCTCCCGGCGATGAGCACGACATCGCCGGGAGCGTCACCACCCGCCCAGCGCGCGTGCAGGCCGGCGGCTTCCACCGCCGCGAGAGCCGCCTCCTGCTGCCGCTCGTGAAGCAGGGTCACGAAGGCGCCCGCTGGCGCGAGCAGGTCCGGCAGCTGTGGCAGTACGGCCCGCAGCGGGTCGAGGCCGTCGTGCCCACCGGCTACCGACAGCAGCGTCTCCGCTCGGGCCAGGTCGCGCGGACGCCGTTCGAGCTCGTCGTCGGGCATGTGCGGCAGGTAGGCGACCACGAGCTGCAGCCGGCTCGTCCAGGGCGCCGGCAGGTGGTGCAGCCAATCGCCCCGCCACGCTTGGAACCCGTAGCGCGAGCCGTTGACCGCCGCGCACGCCACGGCGGCCGGGTCGCTGTCGACGGCGAGAATGCGGGGGCGGCGTTCCCCTCCACACGTGATGCTGGCAAGGCTCGCGGCGAGAGCACCGCAGCCGCAGCCGAGGTCGACGACGAGCGGGGCCTCGCAGGTGTCGCTGCCAGTCCCGGTGTCGGTGTCGGTTTCGGTGTCGGTGTCGGTTTCGGTGTCGCTGGTGCTGTGGACGCCGGTGGTGCCGGGATGTCTCAGCACGGCGGCCGCCACGCGTAGCAGCGCCATCGCTCGTGGGCGTGGCACGAACACCGGCGCGGCGATGTGCAGGTCGAGTCCCGCGAAAGCCGCCTGTCCGACCAGGTGCTCGACCAACTCCCCGTCGCAGCGCCGCCGGACCGCGCGGACCAGGTCGGCGCCCCACCAGACCTTCGCCAGGGCCTCGAACTCGTCCTCGGCGAAGACCGAACCCGCCCGTCGCAGCTGCTCGACGAGCTCGGTAGCTGTGGGCACCGGCGCCGGGCCCGTCATCCCGCAGCGGCTCCCGGCCCGGACGGCGGCCGCGTGTTCCAGCGTGCGGGTAGTGCCGGTAGTGCCGGTAGTGCCGGTAGTGCCGCCAGGTGACGCACGACGGGAAGGTCCGCCGGCAGCCACTCGACGTCGAACCACTGCCCGGCCGGCAGCCAGCGCAGCTCGTCGTGGTCCTCCAGAGCGGCGGGGGTCCCGCGACGCACGAGTGCGGTCCAGACGTGCAGGACGGCACCGGGGCGATGCTGCGGGTCCAGCTGCCAGCTGCCGCCCACCCGGTCACCGAGCTCGACCTCGACGCCCAGCTCCTCGCGCAGCTCGCGGTGCAGGGCGTCGGGTTCCGACTCGCCCGGCTCGACCTTGCCCCCCGGCAGCTCCCAGCCGCCGGCGACCGCAGCGGGCGCGGACCGGCGCGCCGCGAGCAGCCGACCACGGGGGTCGAGCAGTGCGGCTGCCACGACCACGAGGGAGGGCGCTGTCACTGCGGCAGTGTGCCACCCGCCGAGCGCCTAGAATTGTGCGGTTCCCCAACTCCTGCCGAAGGTCGAGCCTGCCCGCATGCCTGTCACCGACTCCGTCGAGACTGCCTCCACGGTCGCCTCCAGCGACGCCCCCCGGTCGACCCGCCGCGACTTGCGGAACGTCGCCATCGTGGCCCACGTCGACCACGGCAAGACCACCCTGGTCGACGCCATGCTGTGGCAGTCCGGGGCCTTCACCGCTCACCAGGCCGAGAACGACTCGGTGCGGGAGCGGGTCATGGACTCGATGGACCTCGAGCGCGAGAAGGGCATCACGATCCTCGCGAAGAACACCGCGGTGCGATGGGGGACCGGCGAGGACGCGGTGACGATCAACATCGTCGACACCCCGGGCCACGCCGACTTCGGCGGAGAGGTGGAGCGCGGACTGTCGATGGTCGACGGCGTCGTGCTGCTCGTCGACGCCAGCGAGGGACCGCTGCCGCAGACGCGGTTCGTCCTGCGCAAGGCTCTCGAGGCGCGGCTTCCCGTCGTGCTCGTCGTCAACAAGGTCGACCGGCCGGACGCCCGGATCGCGGAGGTCGTCGACGAGACCTACGAGCTGTTCCTCGATCTCGACGCCGACGAGACCCAGATCGAGTTCCCGATCGTCTACGCCAGCGCGAAGGCCGGCCGTGCTTCCACCACCCGCCCTGCTGATGGCGACATGCCCGACAGCCCGGACCTGCGACCGCTGATGAACGTGCTGCTGGAGGCGATCCCGGCGCCGTCCTACCTCGAGGGGGCGCCGCTGCAGGCGCACGTGACCAACCTCGACGCCTCGCCGTACCTCGGGCGCCTCGCGCTGTGCCGCGTGCACGCCGGCACGATCCGCAAGGGCCAGAACGTCGCGTGGTGCCGCGCCGACGGGACCGTCGAGCGGGTGAAGATCACCGAGCTGCTCATGACGGAGGCCCTCGAGCGGGTGCCGGCCGAGGAGGCCGCGGCCGGGGACATCATCGCGATCGCCGGCATCCCGGAGATCACCATCGGCGAGACCCTCGCGGACCCAGACGATCCGCGTCCGCTGCCGGTCATCACCGTCGACGAGCCCTCGATCTCGATGACCGTCGGCATCAACACCTCCCCGATGGCCGGCCGGGACGGCAGCAAGCTGACGGCGCGGCTGGTCAAGAACCGCCTCGACGCCGAGCTCGTCGGCAACGTGTCGATCCGGGTCCTGTCGACGGAGCGTCCCGACACCTGGGAGGTGCAGGGCCGCGGCGAGCTGCAGCTGGCAATCCTCGTCGAGCTCATGCGCCGGGAGGGCTTCGAGCTCACCGTCGGCAAGCCGCAGGTCGTCACGCGGCTGGTCGACGGCAAGGTCCACGAGCCGGTGGAGCGCCTCACCGTCGACATTCCGGAGGACTTCCTCGGCGTCGTCACGCAGCTCATGGCGCTCCGGAAGGGGCGCATGGAGCAGATGGTCAACCACGGCACCGGCTGGGTGCGCATGGAGTACCTCGTCCCCGCACGCGGGCTCATCGGCTTCCGCACCGAGTTCCTCACCGAGACGCGCGGGACGGGCCTGCTCCACCACGTGTTCGAGGGCTACGAGCCGTGGTTCGGGGAGCTGCGCACGCGCCCGACGGGCTCCCTGGTCGCCGACCGGCCCGGCCCCGCCACGTCGTACGCCCTGTTCAACCTCCAGGAGCGCGGCACCATGTTCGTCGCCCCCGGCATCGAGGTCTACGAGGGCATGATCGTGGGGGAGAACTCCCGGTCCGATGACATGGACGTCAACGCGACCAAGGAGAAGAAGCTCACCAACATGCGCTCCTCGACGGGAGACGAGCTCGTGCGGCTCATCCCGCACCGTCAGCTGAGCCTCGAGCAGGCGCTGGAGTTCTGTCGCGAGGACGAGTGCGTCGAGGTGACCCCGCAGACGGTGCGGCTGCGCAAGGTGACCCTGTCGGCGCAGGAGCGGGAGAAGACCCGGGGGCGCCGCGCCAAGGGTGGCGCATAGGGGACAGCGCCAAGGGTGGCGCCTAGGGGAGAGCGCCCGTGGGGCGCGATGCGCGGATGTGACGGCGTCAGGTCGAAAGCGAGACCGAGTCGTTACATCCGCGCGTCTTGTTTGTCGCCAACCGCGTAGTACGGTCGCCGCTCGGAAGGTCAAACAGCCGCGTTCTGCTGCTCGGGAGGAGGACCGCAAGGTGCCGTTTCTGCGCGAGAGCGCTGTCCCCACGGGCAACTCTTCGGTCCCCCGCCCTCGCGGGACGGCGTTCGTGCTCTGCGTGGGCGTCACGTACAGTTCAGCCGCGCCGACGCTCCCGCTCGGCGCCCCGCGCGGGATTCGCCGTTTGACCGCAGCCCCTGCAGCAGCCAGCCAAGCGAGCTGAGGAGTTCATCGCCCGATGGCTACGCCGATCGATGTCGCGCCCACAGAGCAGGCCCCGGGGGGTCACGAGCCCGAGTCGTCCAATGAGGCGGCGGGTCGCTCGCTGTCGAAGATGGCCTGGATGCGCCTCAAGCGCGACAAAGTCGCGATCGTCTCGCTCATCGTGCTGTTTCTCATCATCGGCATTGCCGTGCTCGCGCCGCTGGTGACCCGACTGGTGGGCGTCGACACCACGACCGGTAACGACAAGCTGCTCGACCCCAACGGCAGCATGCCGCTCGGCTTCGGCGGCGGCATCAGCTGGCACCACCCCTTCGGTGTGGAGCCGCTCACCGGCCGCGACAACTTCGCCCGCCTGCTCTACGGCTCGCGCATCAGCCTGCTGATCGCCTTCAGCGCCACGATCATCACCTGCTTCCTCGGCACGACCATCGGCATCATCGCCGGCTACAGCCGGGGTGCGCTTGACACGCTGCTCGGGCGGCTGATGGACCTCATCCTTGCCTTCCCGCTGCTGCTCCTCCTGCTGTCCATGAGCAATGTCCTGACGCAGCGGCTGGAGGACATCGGGGTGCCGGGAGGCAACTTCGCGCGCATCCTCTTCCTGATCCTCACGATCAGCTTCTTCGGCTGGCCCTACCTCGCCCGCATCGTCCGCGGCCAGGTCCTGAGCATCCGAGAGCGAGAGTTCGTGGAGGCCAGCGTGGCGATGGGCGCTAAGACGCCGCGGATCCTGTTCCGGGAGATCCTGCCCAACCTCTGGGCGCCGATCCTGGTCTACGCCACGATCTCGCTGCCGACCTACATCGCGCTGGAGTCGGCGCTGTCGTTCCTCGGTGTCGGCATCCTGCCGCCGGCCGCGACCTGGGGATCGATGCTCGGGGACGCAGTCCGCTACATGGTCGTCGACCCCGCCTACCTGCTGATTCCCGGGGCCATGCTCTTCGTCGTCGTGTTCGCCTTCAACCTGCTCGGCGACGCCGTCCGCGATGCCCTCGACCCGAGAGCCGGCCGCGTCTGAGCTCGACTTCGAGCCGCTCCGGATCCCAACCCACAGACTCCCTTCTCGCCGAGGAGGGGTGGTCCCCCGCACGCCGCGGGTGGCCATGGCCGACGCAGCGCGCGCTGCCGGCCGACAACACGGAGGAGTGACATGAGCAAGACCAACAAGGGTCTGCGCGCTTTCGTCCTCGTGTCCGCCGCTGCCCTCGCTCTCACCGCATGCTCGAGCAACAGCGGTGGGTCCGGGACAAACACCGGCGGCGCGACGAACGGCACCTCGGGCGGGCCGACCGCTTCCGGGGGCAGCGCCGGCGAGGGCCAGAAGGGCGGGACGATCAACGTCCTGACCACCGAGAAGCAGTTCCTGCATCTCGACCCGCAGCGCAACTACACCGGTGTCGACCTGTCGTTCGCCAACGGCTATCTGCAGCGCACGCTGACCGCCTACAAGTTCGGCGCCGGCAAGGACGGCTCCGAGCTCGTCCCCGACCTCGCCACCGACACCGGCCAGGCCAGTGACGACGCCAAGACCTGGAAGTTCACGCTGCGCGACGGTGCGACCTTCGAGGACGGCTCGCCGATCACCTGCGCCGACGTCAAGTACGGCGTCTCGCGCACGTTCGCGACCGACATCATCACCGACGGCCCGACCTACGCGATCTCCATGCTGGACATCCCGCAGGCCGCCGACGGCACCTCGGTCTACAAGGGCCCCTACAAGGCTGACGCGACCGGCCAGGCCGCCTTCGACAAGGCCGTCGAGTGCTCGTCGGACAACAAAACCATCACGTTCCACCTGAACAAGCCGGTCGCGGACTTCAACTACACCGTCACCCTGCTCGCCTTCAGCCCCGTGCCCAAGGCGAAGGACGACGGTGAGAAGTACGACGACCACCCCGTGTCCTCCGGTCCGTACAAGATCCAGCAGTACGACAAGGGCAGCAAGCTCATCCTCGTGCGCAACGACGCATGGAAGAAGGAGAGCGACCCCTACCGCCCGGCGTACCCGGACAAGGTTGTCGTCACCTTCGGTGTCGACCCGGCGCAGATCGACCAGCGCATCATCGCCGACTCCGGCGAGGACCAGACCGCGGTGCAGCTGGCTGGCGTCGACTCCGGCGACCTGTCGACGATCTTCAGCGACCCGCGCTACAAGGACCGTCGCTTCGACGACTACGACCCCTACGTCCGCTACCTCGCGATCAACGTGGACAAGGTCCCCGACGTCAAGCAGCGCATCGCGATCGCGGCCGCCCTCGACCGGCAGCAGCTGCTGACGATCGCCGGTGGCAAGTTCGCCGGTGACCTGGCCGACGGCGTCATCAAGCCCAACCTGTCCCTGGACTACAAGCCCACCAACATGTGGGACGGTCTGCTCGGCAAGTCCATCCCGGCCACCGGCGACCCGGACTACGCCAAGCAGCTCATCCAGGAGTCGGGCAAGCCGATGCCGACGATCACCTTCGACTACCCGCAGACGCCGACCAACGACAAGGTCGCGGGTGCGATCGTGACGGCGGAGAAGCGCGCCGGCATCACGGTGAAGCCGAACCCGATCGAGCCGGGCCAGTACTACGGCATCGTGCTCGACCCGAAGAAGGAGCACGAGCTCTCCAGCGCAGGCTGGGGTCCGGACTGGCTCAACGCCTCGACCGTGGTGCCCGAGCTGCTGACGCCCTCCGGCGGCTTCAACCTCTCGCACTACAACAACAAGGCCTTCAACGACGCTGTCCAGAAGGCCAAGGCGGAGACCGACCGCACCAAGCAGGGCCAGATGTGGGCCGACCTGAACGCTCAGGCGATGAAGGACGTCCCGGTCATCCCGACCCGCTTCGGCAAGATCCAGTACATCGTCGGCTCGAAGGTCGGCGGCGCGTACATCTGGGCTCCGTACGGCGGCATGCCGTTCGGTGCGCTGTACGTCACGAAGTGATCGAAGCGTCAGAGTCGCTCTGACGTGACCGACAGACCGTGACCGTGGGACGGGTCGGACTCCGACCCGTCCCACGGCCGCGTGCCGAGCCCCTGCCACTGCTGCTGCTCGCGGTGTGCGACCCTCGGCTACACCAGCACGCAGCCTTCGGAAGCGAGCGAAACCGTCGTGGTCTCCTACCTCATCCGCCGCATCGCCGCGGTGGTCGCGATGCTCATCGCGCTGAGCATCGTGGTGTTCCTGCTCTTCAACGCCCTGCCCGCCGACCCGGCGGCTCTCACCTGCGGCAAGTCCTGCACCCCTCAGGTGATCGCAGCCAACCGGCACCGGCTCGGTCTCGACAAGCCGCTCGTGCAGCAGTACGAGGCCTTCGTCAAGGGCGTGTTCGTGGGGCGCACCTACGGCTCCGGCACCCAGACGTTCGAGTGCCCCAAGCCCTGCCTGGGCTACTCCTTCAACAAGGGTGAGGACGTCACCGCGCTGATCCTCGACCGTTTCGCTGTGACCGCTCAGCTGGCCGCTGGCGCGTTCATCATGTGGCTGATCCTCGGCGTGGGCTTTGGTGTCTACGCCGCCTTGCGACGAGGAACCTTGCGGGACCGAGGGGTTCTCGGTCTCGCGCTCCTCGGCTACTCCTTCCCGTCGTTCTTCATCGGCGAGATCGCCGTCTTCGTCGTTCTCATCAAGCTGCAGTGGCTGCCCAACGACGGCTACGTCAGCCCGTTCGACGACTTCAACGGCTGGTGGCAGAACCTGCTGCTGCCCTGGTTCACCCTCGCGGTGCTCTACGCCGCCTACTACGTCCGGCTCACCCGCAACCAGATGCTCGAGACGCTCGGCGAGGACTACATCCGCACCGCCCGCGCCAAGGGGCTGCCCGAGCGGATCGTCATCCGCAAGCATGCGCTGCGCGCCGGCCTGACGCCGATCGTCACCAGCGCCGGACTCGACCTGGCCGGCCTGCTCGGCGGCGCGGTCATCACCGAGTACGTCTTCCGTCTCAACGGACTGGGCTCGCTTGCGCTGGATTCCGTCGTCAACGCCGACCTGCCTACGATTACCGGGACGGTCCTGGTCGCCGCGGCGTTCATCATCGTCATGAACCTGGTCGTGGACGTCCTCTACGCCGTGATCGACCCCCGAGTGAGGCTGGCATGAGCACCCCCTTCCTGCAGGTCGAGGACCTGCAGGTCCGATTCCCCACCGAGGACGGCGTCGTGCGTGCCGTCGACGGTGTGTCGTTCTCGGTCGAACCCGGTCGCACGCTCGCGGTCGTGGGGGAGTCGGGCTCCGGCAAGAGCGTGACCAGCCAGGCGATCATGGGACTGCACAACCGCAAGGTGGCGTCGGTCTCCGGGACCATCCGCGTCGGTGACACCGAGATCGTCGGCGCCGACGAGCCGACTGTCCGCGGGTTGCGCGGCAAGCGGATGGCGATGATCTTCCAGGACCCGCTCAGCTCGCTGCACCCCTTCTACACGATCGGGCGTCAGCTCGTTGAGGCCGTGCGCGTGCACCAGGACGTGTCGAAGAGCGACGCGCGCAAGCAGGCGCTGGAGTCGCTTAAGCGCGTCGGGATCCCCAACGCCGCGGACCGCCTGGACACCTACCCGCACCAGCTTTCCGGCGGTATGCGGCAGCGCGTGATGATCGCGATGGCCCTGCTCAACGGTCCGGAGCTGCTGATCGCCGACGAGCCCACGACGGCACTCGACGTCACCGTGCAGGCGCAGATCATCGAGCTGATGCGCGACCTGCAGCAGGAGTTCAACACCGCGATCGTGCTGATTACCCATGACCTCGGTGTGGTGGCCGAGATGTCCGACGACGTCGTCGTCATGTACGGCGGTCGCATCGTCGAGCGGGGCTCGGTGGAGGACATCTTCTACCGGCCCCAGATGCCCTACACCCTCGGGCTGCTCTCGTCGGTGCCGCGGCTGGACCAGCAGCGCGGCGAGCGGCTGGCCCCGATCGGCGGCCAGCCCCCGTCGCTGATCAACCTGCCCAGCGGTTGTGTCTTCCGGCCTCGCTGCCAGTACAAGCACCTCGTCCCCGGCAATCGCTGTGCCGAGGTGGAGCCGGGCCTTGACCCTGTCTCACCCACCCAGGCGGTGCGCTGCCACATCGCTCCGGACGAGCGCCAGCGTGTCGGCGCGGAGCGACTCGCGCTCGTCGGGGCCGAGTACCGCCCGACCGGCGCAGCTGCGAATGCCGCCCCTGTCGCCAGTAAGAGCGGCAACACCGAGGGCGACCCGGCCATGTCCGGCAACGTGACCAGCGAGGAGGTCCTGTGAGCACGGTCGCCGAGAGCCCGGCCGGACCGGCCCAGCCGAGCCCCTCGCGGGCCGAGCCGCTCCTGCGGGTCAGCCACCTGCGCAAGCACTTCCCGATCACCCATGGCCTGTTCAAGCGCCAGGTCGGGGCGGTCAAGGCCGTGGACGGGCTGTCGCTCGAGGTGGCACCCGGGCACACGATGGGCCTGGTGGGGGAGTCCGGCTGTGGCAAGTCGACGGCAGGCCGCACTCTGCTGCGGCTGCTCGACCCCACGGACGGGTCGATCGAGTTCGACGGTCGCGAGATCGCAAACCTTTCGCGCTCGGACCTGGTCCCGCTGCGTCGCCAGATGCAGATGATCTTCCAGGACCCGTACTCGTCGCTCAACCCGCGCCACACGATCGGCCGGATCATCTCCGCGCCGTTCGAGGTCCAGGGCGTGACTCCCCCGGGTGGGGTGCGGCGTGCGGTGCAGGAGCTCATGGAGCGCGTCGGGCTCAACCCCGAGCACGTGAACCGCTATCCGAACGAGTTCTCGGGTGGTCAGCGGCAGCGCATCGGCATCGCCCGCGCGATCGCCCTGCGGCCCAAGCTGATCGTCTGTGACGAGCCGGTCTCGGCCCTGGATGTGTCGATCCAGGCGCAGGTCGTCAACCTGCTCGAGGACATCCAGGACGAGTTCAACCTCGCCTACGTCTTCATCGCCCACGACCTGTCCGTGGTGCGGCACATGGCCGACGACGTGACGGTGATGTACCTCGGCAAGGTCATGGAGGTCGCCGACAGCGACTCTCTCTACAGCCATCCCCGCCACCCGTACACTGTGGCGCTGCTGTCAGCGGTGCCGGTGCCGGACCCGGAGTCGGAGCACAAGCGGGAGCGGATCTTGCTCGAGGGCGACCTGCCCTCGCCGAGCAACCCGCCCTCGGGCTGTGTCTTCCGGACGCGGTGCTGGAAGGCGCAGGAGCGCTGCGCGACCGAGGCGCCGGAGCTGCGCGAGATCGCGCCGGGCCACCGGATCGCCTGCCACTTCCCCGTCGAGGACTCGGAGCAGACGCACGGCATCAACCCCGCCCTCGCGGCGGCGGGCGAGGACTGATCTCGCACCACCAACCAGCAGATAGCCGAACGCCGCCCGCAGCGCTTGCGGGCGGCGTTCGGCTATCCGGGGGTGGCGCTACCTGTCGAGGCGCAGCGCGCGCACAAGGAAGTCCAGCTGCAGCAGGAGGAGGTTCTCGGCGACCTCCTCCTGCGGCGTCATGTGCGTGACGCCGGTGAGCGGGAGCACCTCGTGGGCGCGGCCGGCTGCCAGCAGGGCACCGGACAGGCGCAGCGAGTGGGCGACGACGACGTTGTCGTCGGCGAGGCCGTGGATGACCATGAGCGGGCGCTCCAGGCGGGCAGCGTCGTCCAGGAGGCTGCTCCGCCGGTAGGCGGCGGCGTCGGCGCCGTGGGCGTCGGGCCCGAGGTAGCGCTCGGTGTAGTGGGTGTCGTAGAGGGTCCAGTCGGTGACCGGCGCCCCGGCGATCGCGGCTGCGAACACGTCGGGCCGACGGAGCACGGCCAGCGCAGCCAGGTAGCCACCGAAGGACCAGCCGCGGATCGCGACGCGGCTCAGGTCGAGGTCGGGCTCGGTCTTCGCGGCTGCGAGGAGTCCGTCAACCTGGTCCTCCAGCGCCGGGGTGGCGAGGTCACCGGCGACCGAGCGCTCCCAGCTGGGGGTACGAGCGGGCGTGCCCCGCCCGTCGATGACGAGGACAGCGAAGCCCTGGTCGGCCCACCACTGGGACTCACCGAAAGCCGACCGGCTGCGGAGCACGCGCCGCGCGTGAGGGCCGCCGTACGGGTCGAGCAGGACGGGCAGGCGCGTGCCTGGCTGATGACCGGACGGCAGCAGCAGGGCCGCCTGCAGCTGGCGCTCGCCCAGGGTGAGGAAGCGCGGCTCGGGCTGCACGGCGGGTGTCTCGGCCCGGCCGGGGAGGTGTGCGAGGCTCGGCCCGGCCCCCTCGGCGGACAATGGCGAGACGCTCCAGCTGCGGCCCCAGTTGTTGACGTCGCCCTTGCCGAGCACGATTCCGCTGTCGGAGACGACGGCAGCCGCGACCCTGCTCTCCGGGGGGTCGATGCGCCTGACCGTCGCACCCCCGCTGGGCTGCGGCGTGACGAGGTGGACGTGGTCCTCGGTGGAGTCCTCGGTTCCGCTGACGACGACGCCGACGGGAGTGACGCCCAGCACCCCCTGCACCTGCAGGCCGGCCGGAGTCAGGGGCTCGTCGTCGGCGTAGAGCCGGTTGGTGTCTGACGCCGCGTCGGGTACGACGCGCAGCAGTCGCCCGTCGGGCAGCCAGGCGGGCAGGCCCGGGATGAGCTCCAGCCAGGTGTCGTCATGCTCGGTCCGCACGACCGCGGTCGTGCCGTCGGACTCGTCGACCCGCAGCACGGCGACGTCGTGCTGGTCGCGGCTCTGCACCAGGAGGTGGGGGCCGTGGTCGGCGTCCCAGGCGGCGGTGGCGAGGTAGGGGTAGGCGTCTCGGTCCCACACGGCTTCGGTCCGGTCGCCGTCGAGGCTGACGACGAAGACGCGGACGTCGGCGTTCGGGGTGCCGGCCGCCGGGTAGCGCACGGTGAGCGGCTCGCTCTCGGGGTGAGCGGGGTCGGCGATGTGCCAGACGTTGACGGGGGCCTCGTCGACCCGCGTGGCCAGCAGGCGGTCGCCACTCGGGCTCCACCACGTGCCGCGGTAGCGGCTCATCTCCTCGGCGGCCACAAACTCCGCCAGGCCCCAGGTCACCGTCTCGGACTCACGCTCGGCGACCTGCTGCGCCGGGGTACCGGCGTCGGCGCCCACGACATAGAGCGAGCCGTCATGCGTGAAGCTCACGCGCTGCCCGGTCGGGTCGAGCCGGGGATCTGCGACCGGCGTGGGTACCTCGAGCCGACGCGGCTGCGACTCCCCGGTGAGGTCGACGACGTAGAGCTGCCCTGACAGCGCGAAGGCCGCCCGCGTGACCGCTGCGTCGGTGCTGTAGCCGACGACGCCCGCGCCGCCCTCTCGCGCCCGCTCGCGACGGGCCCGCTCCTCCGGTGTGAGCTCCTCGGCACCGGAGGCGAGCAGCACGGCGGGATCGGCGACGACGCGCGGGTCGCCGTCCGGCAGGTCCTGCACCCACAGGCACGCGCTGCGGTCGGTGCCCGACCGCGTCTGCAGCCACGTGAGGCGGCCAGCATCCGGTGCCAGCGTGAAGCTGCGGGGCGCGCCGAGGGTGAAGCGCATAGTGCGCGCGGAGTGACGCGGGAAGCTGAGGTCGTCGGTCATGCGCGCATCCTGCCCCACCGGCAACAGTCCGCGTCGGCGGGGACGCCGCTTACCGCGGGATCACGCGGGGGCACTTTCGTCGCTTGTCTCGGGGAAACCGCGGTAGCGCGCCGCGGTGACGACCACGCTGAGGATGACGATGTCGAAGACGACCCAGGCGGCGTTGACGAGGATGCCGATGGGCTTGGCCTGACCGAGGCCGAGCCGGACCAGGCCGACGACGGCGGAGACGGCGAGCAGGCCCATCGCGACCAGCTGAGGTCGGATCAGCCGCCACTGCGGTCCGCCGGCCTGCCGGGTCTTCGGCGTCACGACGAAGCCGAGGCTCTTGCCGAAGAACACGTTGCCGACCGCGGTGGTGACCGCCCGGATCCACAGCGGGAATAGCGCCAAGGAGTACTGCTGTCCGCGCCACGTCTTGACGCCGTGCGCCACGACGAGGAACAGCAGCTGGTTGGCGATGAGAAACGGCACGAGGTGCCAGAGGAAGGTGCCGCCGAAGGTCTCGACCGGTTTGACCCCCGTCAGGAGGTAGAGGATCGGCGCCGCGATGTAGACGACGGCCGCGAAGCCGGACAGGTAGCTCCACATGGTCGCGAAGTACATGAGCCGTTGACCCGGTTGCAGGCCGGGGGCACGCAGCGGGTTCTCACGCAGCAGCACCTGGAGCGTCCCCTGCGCCCAGCGCAGCCGCTGGTGCAGCATCGTCCCGAGGTCCTCCGGGGCGAGGCCGTGCGCGAGCACCTCGTGGTGGTAGACGCTCTTCCAGCCGGTGCCGTGCAGTCGCATGGCCGTGGCCATGTCCTCGGTGACGCTGACCGTCGACATCGGCATGACGGCCTGCGCCTCACCGGCCCGGTCGACGTCGACGGCGCGGATCAGCTCCTTGACCGACTCGAGCGCACCGAGCGGCGTCCAGTCTCGGTCGGACAGCCGTTCCATGACCGAGAGGTCCAGCGTCCGAACGCCGCTGTCCGCGGGCGCGGCGCCGTCGCCGACCTCGCCCTCGCCCTCGCCCTCGCCCTCGCCGCCATAGGTCCCGGCGGAGCTGCCCGTGCCGCGCAGCTCCTCGAGCGCGGCGAGGTCCGCTTCGAGCCCCGACACATCGGCGGCGACGAGCTCCCGCGACGCCTCGTCGACGGCGGACTGGAAGCGCTGAGTCACGAGCGCGAGCGGGATGCGCTGACGGACTTCGCGCTGGGCCTGCTGAGCGGCGGCGTCGATGCGGCGGATGGCCGCCGTGGCCGCGGGTCCCTGCTCCCGGGTGTGGCGACGTGCGCGGCGCAGGACGCGCCGGGACTCGTCCAGGGCCTCGGTCACGGCGCGACGGACGGTGCGGACGTAGTCGGCGAGTCCGGCCTGCATCAGGGCTTCGCGCCGCAGGATGGCGTTGGAGCCGCAGAAGAACGCAGCGTTCCAGCCGTCCTTGCCCTGCTGGATCGGTCCGTAGAACAGCGGGGCCTGACTGCCGAGCGGGTCGGCGTCGGTGACGTTGGTGAACCACTGCGGGGTCTGGACGAGGGCGACGCGCTCGTCCCGGAACCAGCCCAGCGTCCGGTGCAGGATCTCGGGCGAGGGGATCTGGTCGGCGTCCAGGATGAGCATGAACTCGCCCTCGGTGAGGGCGAGCGCGTTGTTGAGGTTTCCGGCCTTCGCATGCCGCGGGAGGCCGTCCCACTCCGGGCCGCGCTGGATGTAGCCGATCCCGAGCGACTCCGCTGCCTCCCGCATCTCCGCGCGCGCACCGTCGTCGAGGATCCAGGTCTGGTGGGGCCAGCGGATGTCGCGGGCGGCCCGCGCTGTGGTCGTCACGAGCTCGACCGGCTCGTTGTAGGTGGTGATGAAGACGTCGACCGTCGCGCCGTCAGGCGGGCTCGGTGCAGGCGGGCGCTCCTTGAGACGCCACATCGTCAGACCGAAGAGCACGGCGTCGAGCAGGCTGTAGGTCTCGGCGAGGACCAGCGGGACCGCGATCGGCCAGGCCGACCAGTTCACCGAGCTGGTCCACCGCCAGATGATGTAGTTGATCCCCAGACTCAAGGTCACCACGATGAGCAGACGCATCAGCACGCGTCGTGCTGTCGCCCCTCGTGTCCTGCGCCGCGCATGCCGTCCCACGCCGTCTGTCCTTCCTCGCGATCATGTAGTGAACCGCGCCTGCGCGGGTTTCGCCGATTTCGACACATCTGCATCACTCGTCACTCATGCTCGTGAGTCATGAGACGGGACTGCCCGAGGGCCGACAACGTGACGGTGACCTTCCGAAAGCTGCGGGTGATCCTTGCGGCCCTCCTGGTGGCGACGACGACCGTCGCGGGCGGGGCCGCTGGTGCGTCTGCCGCGACCAAGGCTGCTGCCAAGTCCCCCTCAGCGGGCGCCGTCTCGCTGACACCCGCCGCGGGAGCTCCTGGGAGCGTGACAAGCCTGACGGGCAGCGGTTTCCCGCGCTCGGCGAAGGGCGTCGCGACGCTGGGTTCGGCCTCGGTCGCCTTCACGACGAGTCGCAGCGGCACGGTCAGCGGCGTCTCGCTGACGGTGCCGGACCTGCCGGCGGGCGCCGTGCCCGTCGTGGTGACCGTGGGTTCCACGACCGGCACAACGACGTTCACCGTCATCACGCCACGCCCCGTCGCCTTCGGAGTCGCCACGCCGGGCGGCCCGCTCGCCACGTCGGAGCTGTCGCAGGTCGCCAGCGTGTCCGGGCGGACCCCCGATGTCGTGCTCTGGTACCAGGACTTCACCCAGCGGCCGGACCTGGCCGGCCTGACAGCCGTGCTCGCGCGCGGCCAGGCTCCGCTGCTCACCTGGGAGCCATGGGTGGCTGGGCAGGGCGTCACGCAGCCGTCCTACAGCGTGGACATGCTCGCCTCGGGCTCCTACGACGACTACTACCGGGCGTGGGCGCAGGCTCTGGCGTCCCTCGGTCAGCCGGTCTACCTGCGCTTCGCCCACGAGATGAACGGCACCTGGTACCCCTGGGCCGCGCAGGCCAACGGCAACACCGCAACGGCGTATGTGAACGCCTGGCGACACGTGCACGACGTCTTCGCCGCCGCCGGAGCGACGAACGTGCGGTGGGTGTGGAGCCCGAATGTCAGCTACACCGGCTCGACGCCCCTCGCGGAGCTCTACCCCGGCGACGCCTACGTCGATGTGGTCGCCCTCGATGGCTACAACTGGGGGACCTCCGGCGGACCGGGAGTCTGGCAGACCGCGTCGCAGATCTTCGACGCCTCGCTCGCCGAGCTCTCGGCGCTGGCGCCGGCGAAGCCGGTGTGGATCGCCGAGACCGCCTCCAGCGAGGCCGGCGGATCGAAGGCCGCGTGGGTGAGCGACTTCTTCGGGTGGCTCGCGGCTCACCCGCAGATCACGACGTTCGTCTGGTTCGACATGGAGAAGGAAGCGGACTGGCGCATCGACAGCTCGTCGACGTCAGCTGCAGCCTTCGCGTCAGGGCTGCGCGCCCTCGGGCCAGAGTGAGCCGACGGTCGCGTCGGGCTCCCAGCCGTCCGCGGGCCGGTACCACTCGGTCGCGAACAGCGGCGTCGCCACCAGGTTGCTGAGGGCGTACAGCGGCGGGGCGACGACGAGCTGGGTGGCGTGGGCACGCATGGCCTGGACCTTCCGCTCATGGTCGTCACTGCCGTCACGCGCCGTCACCGCGACCGTGACCAGGTTGTCGGCGGTGCCGGGAGGCAGCTGGCCGACGTTGTCGGCGGCGAGCAGGGGAGGCGGCGGCGTTCGGGTCGAGGCCACCGCAGCGGCGAGCTCGGACGCCGGGTAGGCGCACCACAGCACCCGGGGGACGTGCCACCCGCGCTCGGCCGCGAGCTCCACGGCCCGCATGGTCACCCGGTGCGCCTGGACGTGGTCCGGGTGGCCGTAGCCGCCGTCCGGGTCGTAGGTGACAACCGTCTCCGGCCGCACCTCGAGGACGATCTCGGCAAGCAGGCCGGCCGCCTCGTCCAGGTCGGCCTGGCAGAAGGCCCGGGGGTCGTCGTTGGTGGCGGCGCCCCTCATGCCGCTGTCGCGGTAGCGGCCCACGCCGCCGAGCAGCCGCCAGTCGGTGACGCCGAGCGCGGCCATCGCCGACCGCAGCTCGGTCAGGCGGTAGCCGCCGAGCCCGTCGCCACGGGCGGAAGCCAGGCCTGCGAGGTCAGGGACGAGGATCTCGCCCTCCTCACCGAGGGTGCAGGTGACCAGCGTGACCGCATCGCCCTCGCTGACGGCCCGTGCCATCGTCACGCCGCAGTTGATGGTCTCGTCGTCCGGGTGCGCGTGGACCAGGAGGATGCGACGCTGCATGAGGCCATTCTGGGCGAGGTGTGACACGCCAGCAGCAGGGGCATCTCTCCGGCGGTTAGTGATCTTCGGCGGTTAGTGATCTTCGGAGCCAGGTCAAGGCGCGGAGGCGACATGCGCAGCAGAGCGACAACGGGCCGACGTCAGGCCCGCGAGGCCGCGGGAGCGAGCGTGGCCACGGCCAGCGAACTGCTCCTGCCGGCGCTCGCGACCGGGGCAGGAGTGCTGCGCGGCGGTGACGTCGCTGCGGCCCGGGAGGCCCAGCGGCAGCGGCGCCTCGCGGTCCTTGCCGTCGTCCTCGGCATCCCGACGCTCTACCTCTGGTCGCGCATCCTGCGAGGCGCGCCCGTCGACGTGGTGGGCCTGCCCGGACAGGTCCTCGGCGGCATCGACTGGCTGATCGCCGCCCCCATGCTCTTCTTCCTCATGCTCATCCTGCTGATGGGCGGCTCCTACGTCGTGACCGGCCGCTCGCCGCACACCCTCTTCCGCCCCGAGCAGCTCGACGTCCGCCTCGACGACGTCGTCGGCATCGACACGGTCAAGACCGAGGTCGTGCGCTCGCTCAACCTCTTCCTGGCGCACCGGTCCTTCGGGGAGGTCACCGGTGGTCGTAGCCGCCGCGGGCTGCTCTTCGAGGGGCCGCCCGGAACCGGCAAGACCCACACCGCCAAGGCGGTCGCGGCCGAAGCGAACGTCCCCTTCCTCTTCGCCACCGCCACCAGCTTCCAGTCGTCCTTCTACGGCGCCACCGCCCGCAAGATCCGGTCGTACTTCAAGGAGCTGCGCCGCCTGGCCGAGCGTGAGGGCGGCGCCATCGGCTTCATCGACGAGTTCGACGCCATCGGTGGCGCCCGGCGCGGCCTCGAGTTCTCCGGGTTCTCCGCGCCTCCCGCCTCGCCGTCGTCGGCGTGGTCATCCACGAACGCCGTCACGCACTGCGGCGCCGTCGCCGGCCTCCCCGCCGTGGGCGCGCCGTCGGCGGCGTCCACCGACGCTCCCCACGGCACCGTCGCGGCGCCGTTCGGGACCGCCGACATCGCCGGACCCGTCGTCAACGAGCTCCTGGTGCAGATGCAGAGCTTCGACGAGCCGGCGGGCTGGCGGAAGACCTGGGGCAAGGTCGTCGACGTTCTCAACGCCTTTCTCCCGGCGCAGCGGCAGCTGCACAAGCCCGTGGTGCGGCGGCCCAACGTGCTGTTGATCGCCTCCACCAACCGGGCCGATGGTCTCGACCCCGCGCTGCTGCGTCCCGGCCGCTTCGACCGCCGTCTCACCTTCGACACCCCGGACCGCCGCGGGCGTGAGGCGCTGCTGCGGCACTTCCTGCACACCCGGTCGCACAGCGCGGAGCTCGACGACGACGAGCGGGTGGCGACGCTCGCCTCGCTCACGGCGGGATGGTCGCCCGCGATGCTCGAGCACGTGCTCGACGAGGCCTCCGTCACGGCCCTCTCGCACGGGCGCACGGCCATGTCGTGGGCGGATGTCGAGGAGGCACGGCTCGCCGAGGAGGTGGGGCTGGGCCAGCCGGTGGCCTACACCGACCACGAGCTGCGGCTGATCGCGACGCACGAGGCGGGCCACGCGACGATGGCCTGGCTCGTGGCGCCGCACCGGCGGCTCGACGTCCTGACCGTCATCAAGCGGCGCAACGCGCTCGGCATGCTCGCGCACGGCGACCGCGAGGACGTCTTCACCCGGTCGCGCAGCGAGATGCTCGCGCTGCTGCAGGTCGCCATGGGCGGACAAGCAGCCGAGGAGCTCTTCTTCGGCGACGTGTCGACCGGGCCCGGCGGCGACCTGCACTACGCCACCACCCTGGCCGCCCAGATGGTCGGCGCCTGCGGGATGACGGGGACCCTGGTCAGTTACGCAGCCGTCCAGGGGTCCGCGCTCACCGACAGCAACCTCGTCGGCCGCGTGCTCGGCGACGGCGAGGGCCGCGCGCGGGTGGAGGAGCTGCTGCAGGAGCAGAAGGGCATCGCCCTCGAGCTCCTCGGCAGCCATCGCCACCTCGTGGCGGCGCTGCGGGACGCCCTGGTGGAGCGGCACGAGCTGCTCGGCGAGGAGATCACCGCGGTGCTCGAGCAGGCGGCCGCCGAGGCCGACACCGTGGTGGACCTGCGCGATCCGGCCCGGTCGGCCGAGGCTGCGCAGCCTAGGGTGCGTGAGTGATCTCGAAGGTCGTCCAGAGTCTGCTGCTCGGCGTGCTCGTCGGGCTGCTCGGCTCCTTCCAGGCCCTCAACGTGTGGCGCTCCGGGACGGCGACGGTGCCGTGGGGAGTCGTGCTCGCGCTGCTCCTGGCCGGCGCCGCCTTCGCGCTGATGCGGCTCTGGTGGGCACCCGGGGTCGCTGTCTGCGCGATCGGCGCGCTGGTCACCGCCCTCGTCCTCGGCCGCTCGACCGCCGCCGGTGACCTGGTCGTCACCGGTCAGGCGCTCGGGACGGCGTGGCTGGTGGGCCTGGTCGGACTGGGCTTCGTCATCTCCCTGGTCCCGCTGCCGCGCAGCTGGACCGAGGACGCGCCTGCCGCGGACCCGACGTAGGCTCGACGCTCGTGGCCAGTGTGGATCCCGACCTCTTCCGGCAGGTCGCCGGACGTTTTGCCACCGGCGTCACCGTGGTGACGACCCGACGGGGCGGCATCGACCACGCGATGACGGCCAACGCCTTCACCTCGGTCAGTCTCGACCCCGTCCTCGTGCTGGTGAGCGTCGACCAGGAGGCGCGCTTCCACGACGCCGTGCTGGACACCCGGTATTGGACCGTCAACATCCTCGGGACCGGCGGGCGCGAGGCGTCATCGTGGTTCGCCACCCAGGGGCGCCCCCTGCACGGCCAGCTGGACCGCTATCCGCACACCCGCAGCGAGCTCACGGGAGCGGCCGTGCTGGACGTGGCGATGGCGGTGGTCGACGCCCGGACGGTGTCGGTGACCCCGGCGGGGGACCACTCGCTCGTCATCGGGGAGGTCCTCGGAGCTCACGTCACCCGGCCGGATGACGAGCCGCTCGTCTACTACCGCCGGCGGTACCGCCACCTCGAACGCTGATGCCGCTCGGTTGCTCGGCCGGCTCGCCCCGTCGCCGCCAAGCCCGTCGGGATCGGACTCAGCGCGCGAGCGCCTCGTCCAGCCGGTGCGCGTAGGCCGCGCGCAGGTCACCCTTCAGGGCCGCCGTGACGCTGGCCGCCGCTGACCGGACCACCTCGAGGTCGGCGTCCTGAGACAGCCGCTGCTCGGCGGCCTCCACGAGCAGCGCTGCCTCCGCCAGGACCGCCCGACCGTCACGGTCCTCGCTCGCTCCCGGCCCGTCCCTGCCCGCCAACGAGGCCGCCGTGTCCCGCAGCAGCGCCAGCAGGGCCACCAGCAGAGCGACCTCGCCGGCGCCGAACCGGCGCAGCTGCCCACACGTCAGCGCCAGGTAGAAGGGCAGGTCGGGGCGGACGACGATGACGCGCACCCGGCCGTCGTCGTCGCAGACCACGTCGCCGCGCGTGCCATGCTCGACGAGCCGGCGCAGCAGCGCCGAGAGGTGTCCCACGGCGTGTCCAGCAGTGGTCGGGTCGTTGACCGCGGGGGACATCGCCTTGACCGCGATGTCGACCAGCCGGCGGAAGCCGAAGGCCGTGTCCTGAAACGGCGTGCGCTCGAAGCTGACCGCGACGACGCCGTGCACGAGGTCGGCCACGTCGACGCCGAGCTCGTCCCGCTCCGACCACACCCAGCCCAGGGGCGCCCCGGCCACGACGTGCAGGCCCGGAAAGGCCTCCAGCCGAACGACGCAGTCGTGCTCCCGCGCACGCCGCGCGAGCTCGCCGAGGTCGTAGCCGTCCACGAAGCCGTCGTCGGGCATCGGCAGCGCGCGGGCGCACTCGGGGGGCTCCGGCAACCGGCCGAATTTCGTCGTGCGCTGCTCGCCGTACTCGTGGTGCAACGAGATGAGCGTCTGCCGGTTGACCTCCTTCATCATCGTGTCGACGCGCAGGACGCGGGCGATGTGGGCGATGAAGTACACCAGGGCCGCGACACTGGCCAGGCCGAGCAGCACAGCAAACGCCGTCGCGGGCTCCGGAGGCCGCTCACCGTCATCGGTGCGCCACCGGGCGGCGAGCGTGATGCCGTAGGCCACCGTTGTCGTCAGGACAGCGAGGACGCCTTTGGTGGTGTCGTCCCGCAGGAAGATCCGCAACAGCCGGGGGCTGAACTGCGAGGACGCCAGCTGGAGCGTCACCATGAGCGACGAGGCGACGAACGCCAGCGAGCTGAGGACGCCTCCCACGATGACGCCGAGCAGCGAGGCCGCGTCCGCCCGGTTCAGCGCCAGCAGGTGATCGAGCCACCCCGGGCGCAGCGTGGTCTCGGACAGGGCCAGCGCGAGCAGGACGCCCGCGAGGATGCCGAGCAACGGCTGCAGTGCGAGCGAGTCGGTGAGCCGGCTGACGAGACGCGACGCCAGCGAGCTGCCGGAGTTGCGGGAGGTGCCGGAGTTCCCCAGGCGCCGCGGCCCGCGCTGCTCAGGCACCGGAGGCCTCGTCGGGGTGCCACCACTGCTGCTCCAGGGCGGTCGCGAAGCCGATCCGTCCATAGAGCGGCAGCGCCACCTCGTTGTCGGCGTCGACCTGCAGATGCAGGTAGGCGGCGCCGTGCGCCACGGCCCAGTCCACGAGCGCCAGCATGACGCGCAGAGCGAGTCCCTGTCGCCGAGCGTCCGGCGCTGTCCGCAGGGCGGAGATGCTCGCCCAACGGCCGCGAACGGCGATCCGCGCGACAGCTGATGGTGCCTCGGCCGGGCCCAGCGCGGCCAGGCACACCTGCACACCGGAGCCGGGTGGCGGCGTCAGGACCGCGCGCACCTCGTCGGTGACGTCGGTGAGCGCGAGTCCGCGGGCCAGCCGGAGCCAGCCGTCGGTGAGCTCGGCTGCCAAGCCGACGGGGTGTTCGGCAGCCGGCTGGTGCTCCAACGCGGTGTGCAGCAGCCCGCGGGTCTCCTCCGCCCGAGCAACCTGCTCGAGCAGGCGGTGCTCGCTGCGCCATCCCTGCTCGCGCAGGGCCGCGGCCAGGTCGCCCCCGACGGGCGCCACCAGCTGCGGTGGCAGTCCTCGCTCGCGGTACCACCAGACGAGGCGCTGAAGGGCCTCCGGCAGCGGGAGGCCGGCTCCTTCGGCTCCGCCGACGGGGTAGACGGCGTTGGCCCGACGGGTGAAGCCGCCGCTGGCTCGCAGGCGCCAACTGCCGAGGAGGTCCTCGACCGCGGCCGGCCAGGTGGCGGCACCGACCTCCAGCAGCTCGTCGGGGGCGACGCGCGGGCGACGCGGGGGAGCCGGCGGGACCACGCGCGCGGCGACGACGTCGTTCGGGTCCAGGGTGACGACGTCGCCGGTGCGGCGACGCACCTCGACCACGGCCCCGGGGTTCCGGCTCGCGGTGGGCGTCGGCGGGATGACCTCGCCAACGACGTCACCGAGGGACCCGTCGGGCAGCCGGCGCCGCACGCTCACCCGGTTGCCGACGGCGAGCACGGACGCGAAGCGAACGGCGGGTGGGTCGACGGCAGGGATGTCGGGCACGTCTCACCCCCCGCTGCACGTCGGCGCTGTCAGCCGCGATACTAGGCGCGGCCCATCGAGGAGGAGTTCTGCCGTGACCTACGTGATCGCCCAGCCCTGCGTCGACGTCAAGGACAAGGCGTGCATCGACGAGTGCCCCGTCGACTGCATCTACGAGGGTCGGCGCTCGCTGTACATCCACCCGGACGAGTGCGTCGACTGCGGTGCCTGCGAGCCGGTGTGCCCGGTGGAGGCCATCTACTACGAGGACGACGTCCCCGAGCAGTGGAAGGGCTACTACACCGCCAACGTCGAGTTCTTCAACGACCTGGGCTCGCCTGGGGGCGCGGCGAAGATGGGCTTGATCGACAAGGACCACCCGCTGGTGGAGGCCCTGCCGCCGCAGGGTGAGGGAGCGGAGCACTGACGCTCCGGGCGCTGCCCGACTTCCCCTGGGACACCCTCGCGCCCGCCAAGGATCGCGCGGCGGCTCATCCCGCGGGCCTCGTCGACCTGTCCGTCGGCACCCCCGTGGACCCCACCCCTGAGGTGGTCCGGCGGGCGCTCGCCGAGGCCGCCGACGCACCCGGCTACCCCTTCACAGCCGGAACGCCGGAGCTGCGGCAGGCCGCCGTCGACTGGATGCGGCGCCGTCTGGGGGTGGTCGGTGTCCCCGAGCGCGCCGTGCTGCCGCTGATCGGGACCAAGGAGCTCGTGGCCTGGCTGCCGACGCTGCTCGGCCTGGGCCCGCGGGACCTGGTGGTCATTCCGGAGATCGCCTATCCGACCTACGACGTCGGGGCGCGACTGGCTGACGCCGAGGTGCTCGCCGCCGACTCCCTCACGGCCATCGGGCCGCGGCGGCCGGCGCTGCTGTGGCTCAACACTCCGGCCAACCCGACAGGCAAGGTGCTGCCCGTCGAGCACCTGCGCAAGGTGGTCGACTGGGCACGCGACCGCGGCGTGCTCGTCGTGTCGGACGAGTGCTACATCGAGCTGGGCTGGGAGACCCAGCCGGTGTCCGTGCTCCACCCCGACGTGTGCGGGGGCGACCCCACCGGGCTGCTCGCGCTGCACTCGCTGTCGAAGCGAAGCAACCTCGCCGGCTACCGCGCCGGCTTCGTGACTGGCGACCCGAGCGTGGTCGCGCGGCTACTGGAGGTGCGCAAGCACGCCGGCATGATCGTGCCGGCCCCCGTGCAGGCGGCGATGGGGGCAGCCCTGTGTGACGATCTCCACGCCGCCGAGCAGAGGCAGCGGTACGCCGAGCGTCGTACGCTGCTGAGAGGAGCGCTGCAGGAGGCGGGCTTCCGCATCGACCACTCCGAGGCTGGTCTGTACCTCTGGGCGACTCTCGGGCACCCCGCGCTCGAGACCGTGGCGTCGTTGGCGGAGCTCGGGATCCTGGTCGCTCCTGGGACGTTCTACGGTGCCGCCGGCGCCGACCACGTCCGTGTCGCCCTCACGGCGACCGACGAGCGCGTGGCCGCCGCTGTGCAGCGCCTGCAGCACTGGGCGCGGGAGCGGCGCGCAGTGCCGCCAGCCGATAGCTAGACACCGACAGCACGCGGGGACTCAACGAGGAGGGCCAGCAAGTGAGCGAGAGCGGCATCGGGAGCGACGACAAGGTCGTCCTCACCTATCCCGAGGGCGAGCTGCCCCTGTCCGTGGTGCCTCCGACCGAGGGCCAGCCGGGCCTCGACATCTCGTCGCTGCTGAAGACGACCGGGGCGGTCACGCTCGACCCCGGCTTCGTCAACACCGCCTCGTGCTCCTCGGCCATCACCTACATCGACGGCGACGCCGGCATCCTGCGCTACCGGGGCTACCCGATCGAGCAGCTGGCGGAGAGCAGCACCTTCCCCGAGGTCGCCTACCTGCTCATCTACGGCGAGCTGCCCACCGAGCAGCAGCTGGCCGACTTCGAGGACCGCATCCGTCGGCACACCCTGCTGCAGGAGGACCTCAAGCGGTTCTTCGACGGCTTCCCGCGCGACGCTCACCCGATGCCCGTGCTCTCCTCCGCGGTGAGCGCCCTGTCGACCTTCTACCAGGACTCCCTCGACCCGCTCGACCCCGAGCAGGTCGAGATCTCGACGGTCCGGCTGATGGCCAAGCTGCCCACGATCGCGGCCTACGCCTTCAAGAAGTCCGTGGGACAGCCGCTGCTCTACCCGGACAACTCCCTTGGCCTGGTCGAGAACTTCCTGCGCATGACCTTCGGGCTGCCGGTCGAGCCCTACGAGCCCGACCCCACCGTGGTCAAGGCCCTCGACCTGCTCTTCATCCTGCATGCGGACCACGAGCAGAACTGCTCGACGTCAACCGTGCGGATGGTCGGGTCCAGCCAGGCCAACCTCTTCGCGTCGGTGTCGGCCGGCATCAACGCGCTGTTCGGCCCGCTGCACGGCGGGGCCAACCAGGCCGTGCTCGAGATGCTCTCGGGGATCCAGGCCGACGGCGGCGACGTCGACACCTTCGTCCAGCGCGTCAAGAACCGCGAGGCCGGCGTCAAGCTCATGGGCTTCGGCCACCGTGTCTACAAGAACTACGACCCGCGCGCGGCGATCGTGAAGAAGACCGCGGACGACGTGCTCAGCCGCCTCGGCGTCCAGGACCCGCTGCTCGACATCGCGCTGCGCCTCGAGGACGTGGCCCTGCACGACGACTACTTCGTCGAGCGCCGGCTCTACCCCAACGTCGACTTCTACACGGGCCTGATCTACAAGGCGATGGGCTTCCCGACCCGGATGTTCACGGTGCTCTTCGCCCTCGGTCGCCTGCCCGGGTGGATCGCGCACTGGCGCGAGATGATGGTCGACCCGCAGACCAAGATCGGGCGCCCGCGGCAGGTCTACACCGGCGCAACCGAGCGCGACTACGTGCCGCTCGCCGACCGCTGACGGTCCCGGCGGCCTGCCCCTGGGGAGGGCGCGTCAGCTCCCCGCGACGACGTCGATGTGCACGTGGTCGCGGTGGCGGAGGGTGTCGGGGTTGCCCGGTCCGGACGGTGCGGCGTAAGCCCGCCAGCCCTGCTCGCTGCGCGCCGCCGTCCAGATCCGGTCGTCGTAGATGACGGTCGCGATCTTCAGGGCGTCGGCGTGCGCCACAGCCCACTCGGCCACCGTCCAGCCGCGCGCATGCTGGGTGGCATCGCCGACCGGCCGGAAGAACACGTCGATGGCGCGCCCGTCATAGTGCGCCGACCCCTCCATATGACCGGTGGAGACGCCGCCGGGGGCGAAGCCGCCGAGCGGTAGTGACCCGAAGACGCGGGTGAGCTCGGCGCGCACCGCTGCGGCGCGAGGCGTGAGGCCGGAGGTGCCCTCGCTCTGACGCGGCCCCTCCGGCGTGGGGATCCGGCAGCTGAACGCGGCCGGCTTCTGCCCGCGCAGCGCCGAGGCCAGCACGCGAGCGTCCTGCTCGTGGTCGCCGTAGGCGTCGGGGAAGCCGCTGCGCTGCACGCGCTGGGCGGCCTGCGTGACCGGCAGCGTGAGATACCCCGGCACCTTGACCAGCGCGCGGTAGAACGCCGTCGCGGCGTAGACGGGGTCCTGCAGCTGCTGCGGCGTGCCCCAGCCCTGCGACGGCCGCTGCTGGAACAGCCCCAGGCTGTCGCGGTCGCCGTGGTCGAGGTTGCGCAGGTCCGACTCCTGGTAGGCCGCCGCGAGCGCGATCGTCGTTGCATGCGGCGGGACGCCGAGCTTCTGGCCCACCCCGGCGATGGTGGCGGCGTTCTGCGCCTGTTCCAGGTCGAGGGTGACGCTGCCCTGCTGGATCGCTGCGGTGCACCCGGGTGACCACGGGGCGATGAAGACCCGCCGCTCAGCGAGCAGGGCGACCACCGCGACCAGGACGACGACAACCGCGCCGGCTACCAGCCGGCGGGTCCCCTTGGCGCGTGCCACACGCAGCCAACGGCTGCGACCGCGTCCGGCGTTCCGTCTCGGTCTCCGGCGTGACGAACGTCGCCGGCGCTGGCCGGGGCGGGTGCTCAAGCGTTGCTGTGCAGGGCGGCGTTGAGCTCGATGCCGTGCCCGGTCCGCGGCCGCGCCTCCACGGCCCCAGTGACGGAGTTGCGCAGGTAGAGCAGGCCGGAGGACCCGGACAGCTCCCGCGCCTTCACGACCCGGCCGTCGGGCAGTGTCACCTTGGTCCCGGCCGTCAGGTAGAGGCCCGCCTCGACCACGCAGTCGTCGCCGAGGGAGATGCCGCAGCCGGAGTTGGCGCCGAGCAGGCAGCGCTGCCCGATGGACACGACGTGCTTGCCACCGCCGGAGAGGGTGCCGAGGATGGACGCCCCGCCGCCGATGTCAGAGCCGTCACCGACGACGACCCCGGCGACGATGCGGCCCTCGACCATCGAGGTGCCGAGCGTGCCGGCGTTGAAGTTGACGAAGCCCTCGTGCATGACCGTCGTCCCGCTGGCCAGGTGCGCGCCGAGGCGGACGCGGTCGGCGTCGGCGATCCGCACCCCGGTCGGGACGACGTAGTCGGTCATCCGCGGGAACTTGTCGACGCCGTACACAGTGACCCGCTGCCCGCTGCCGACAAGGCGCAGCCGGGTGGTCTCGAAGTCCTCGACGGCGCACGGTCCTGCCGAGGTCCAGACGACGTTGGGCAGCACGCCGAAGAGGCCGTCGAGGTTCTGCCCGTGAGGCTGCACGAGCCGGTGCGAGAGCAGGTGCAGCCGCAGGTAGGCGTCTGCGGTATCGGCCGGCGCGGCGTCGAGGTCGATGGCGACGGTGCGGACCTCGAGTCTCACTCCACGCAGTGCGTCGTGGCGCTGTGCGGCCTGCAGGTCGTCGGGCACCGCCGAGCCGTCGGGCTCGCCCAGCTGAGGCGACGGGAACCAACAGTCGAGCACCTGACCGGACTCGCGCACCGTGGCGAGTCCATGACCCCAAGCCGATCGCGTCATGCGGGCCAGCCTGCCAGAGCGGGTCCTAGTCTCGGGCGGGTGACTCCCGTTGCTGTCCTCGACCTGGCCGCCGACCCCGTCGACCTCACCGTCGCGCTGTGCGACATCCCCTCGGTCAGCGGGGAGGAGGGGCCGCTCACCGACGCCGTGGAGGCAGCCCTGCGCGGCCTTCCGCACCTCGAGGTGCTGCGTGACGGCAACGTGCTCGTGGCCCGAACGTCGCTGTCCCGGGCTGAGCGCGTCGTCCTCGCCGGCCACCTCGACACCGTCCCGGTCGCCGACAACCTGCCAGTCCGCCGGGATCGCTCGGGTGACGGCAGCAGCGAGATCCTCCACGGCTGCGGTGTCTGCGACATGAAGGGGGGCGTGGCGACGATGCTCGCGGCTGCCGCCGCCGTCCCCGAGCCCGTCCGCGACGTCACCTACGTCTTCTACGACTGCGAGGAGGTCGAGTCGGCGCGCAACGGGCTGGGCCGACTCGCTCGCACCCGGCCCGAGCTCCTGGAGGCGGACTTCGCCGTCCTGCTCGAGCCGAGCAACGCCGCTGTCGAAGCGGGCTGCCAGGGGACTCTTCGCGTCGAGGTGACGACAACCGGGCAGCGCGCCCACACTGCGCGCTCGTGGATGGGCAGCAACGCCATCCATGCTGCCGGGGAGGTGCTGGACCGGCTGCGCGGCTACCAGCCGCGCCAGGTGGAGATCGACGGGCTGACGTACCGGGAGGGGCTCAACGCGGTAGCCATCCGCGGCGGGGTGGCGGGCAACGTCGTTCCCGACGCTTGTGTCGTCACGGTCAACTACCGCTTCGCGCCCAGCCGCAGCGAGGCCGAGGCGCTAGACCATGTGCGAGAGGTCTTCGACGGCTACGAGGTCGTCGTCACCGACAGCGCCCCAGGAGCGCTACCGGGGCTCGACCGGCCGGCAGCGGCGGAGTTCGTCGCGGCGGTCGGAGGACAGGTGGCTCCGAAGTTCGGGTGGACCGATGTCGCGCGGTTCGCCGCGATCGGGGTCCCGGCGGTCAACTTCGGGCCCGGTGACCCGACCTTCGCCCACCGCGCGGACGAGCACGTCGACGCGGCGCAGATTCGCCGCAGCGCCGAGTTGCTGTGCGCGTGGCTGCGAGGACAGTGAGCAGGGCCGACTCCGGGGCCGACTAGCCTGCGCCCATGGCGATGGAGGAAGGCACGACGGGGGGCGCCACAGCCTCGAGTGAGACAGACAGCGCTGACAGGGCCCAGATGGCGGATGCGGCTCAGGCGCCGGGACCGGAGGGGCGCGCTGCGGGGTCGCCGTCGAAGCTCAAGGGGCCGGTCATGCTGCGGCGCGGTCAGGTCGACGAGACCACGACCGACCAGCGGCTGCTCGACAGCCGCGGCCCCTCGGACTGGGTCCACACCGACCCCTGGCGCGTCCTGCGGATCCAGTCGGAGTTCGTCGAGGGCTTCGGGGCGCTGGCGGAGCTCGGTCCGGCCGTCAGCGTCTTCGGCAGCGCCCGGACCCCGCGGGACTCGGAGCGGTACCGCGTCGCCGAGCAGCTCGGGCGCGAGCTCGTCGCCGCCGGCTACGGCGTCATCACCGGAGGCGGCCCCGGCGTGATGGAGGCGGCCAACAAGGGGGCGCAGCAGGCCGGTGGCGTGTCGGTGGGGCTCGGCATCGAGCTGCCTTTCGAGCAGGGCATGAACGAGTGGGTCGACATCGGCGTCAACTTCCGCTACTTCTTCGCCCGCAAGACGATGTTCGTCAAGTACGCGCAGGGTTTCGTGGTCCTGCCCGGCGGCTTCGGGACCTTCGACGAGCTCTTCGAGGCCCTGTGTCTCGTGCAGACGCGCAAGGTGACGTCGTTTCCGGTCGTCCTGATGGACTCCGGCTACTGGGGCGGGCTCGTGGACTGGATCCGCTCCGCGGTGCTCGAGGGCGGCAACATCAGCGAGCGTGACCTCGACCTGTTCACCGTGACCGACGACGTGTCCGAGGCAGTGCAGTTCATCCGCGACGCGGACGACCGGCTGCACATCGCCGGGACCTGACCGACGGGGGAGCTCCGATGGCGACGGTCGCGGTCTTCTGCGCGTCCAGCACCTCGATCTCGCAGCGCTACGTCCGCCTGGCCGAGCAGGTCGGCGCGGAGCTGGCCCGGCGCGGTCATGACCTCGTAAGTGGGGGTGGCCGCGTCTCGTGCATGGGTGCGGTGGCCCACGCTGCCCGAGCGGGAGGCGCGAAGACCGTCGGCGTCATCCCTGAGGCCCTGCGGCGGCTCGAGGTCGCCGACGTGGAGGCGGACGAGCTCATCGTCACCGCGGACATGCGGACGCGGAAGGCGGAGATGGACCGCCGGGCCGACGCCTTCCTCGTGCTGCCCGGCGGCATTGGGACGCTCGAGGAGCTGCTCGAGATCTGGGTCTCGCGGAGCCTGTCCATGCACGCCAAGCCGGTCGTGGTCCTGGATCCCGACGGCGTCTACGACTCGCTGCGCTCCCTCGTGGAGCAGCTGACGGAGTCAGGCTTCGTCCGCCCCTCGGCGCGCGACGTGGTGTCGTGGGTGCGGGAGGTCCCTGCGGCGTTCGACGCGCTCGAGCGGGGGTGGGCCGAGGCCGCGACGATGACGCCCGGTATCCCGAGTGCCGAGGAGCTGCTCGAGTCCGAGCCCTGACCGACGCCTGAGCGGCCGCTACTCCAGCGCTCGCACCGGACGCGCGGGCGGCCGGTCCCCGCGGATCGCGGCGAGCATGTCGAGCGC
>JBQCDV010000228.1:0-28234 GCA_051960855.1 Actinomycetales bacterium | reverse complement strand
GAGGCCGAGGCCGACGTCGTCGTGATCGACACCGCCGGCCGCCTGCAGAACAAGGCCGGCCTGATTGACGAGCTCGGCAAGATCAAGCGGGTCGTCGAGCGGCAGGGGCCAGTCGACGAGGTCCTGCTGGTCCTGGACGCCACCACCGGTCAGAACGGTCTCGTGCAGGCGCGCGTCTTCAGCGAGGTCGTCGACGTCAGCGGCATCGTGCTCACCAAGCTCGACGGCACCGCCAAGGGCGGCATCGTCGTGCAGGTGCAGCGCGAGCTCGGGGTGCCGGTCAAGCTCGTGGGGCTCGGCGAGGGCCCGGACGACCTGGCGCCCTTCGACCCCGATGCCTTCGTGCACGCGCTGCTGGGCGACTGACAGCGGCCGACAGCGCCGCCGGCAGAGGGCCTGCGTGTCACACAGGCGTTACGTGACCGCGGCAAGCGTCACCCACGGGTAACACGCGGCGGCACCTCCGGAAACGGGGCTGGCCGACTCTTGCGGAGCAGACGACAGCGACGTCGTCCTCCGCTCGGTCCCAGCATTTCCAGGAAGGAGGGCCACGCCGATGCCGAAGCTGGACTCAGGCGACACCGCCTGGCTGCTCGTCAGCAGCGCGCTCGTGCTCCTCATGACCCCCGGTCTGGCGTTCTTCTACGGCGGCATGGTCCGCATGAAGAGCGTCCTCAACATGATCATGATGAGCTTCGTCTGCATCGGCGTCGTGTCGCTGCTGTGGGTGCTCTTCGGGTACTCCCTCGCCTTCACCGGCACCAACCCGCTGATCGGCGGGCTCTCGCAGGTCGGGCTCAACGGCCTGCTGAAGACCGGCACCGGGACAGTGCCGACGCTTGTCTTCTCGGCGTTCCAGATGATGTTCGCGATCATCACGCCTGCTCTCATCAGCGGCGCGGTCGCTGACCGCGTGAAGTTCAGCGCGTGGGTGGTGTTCGTGGCGGTGTGGACGACGGTCGTCTACTTCCCCGTCGCGCACTGGGTCTTCTACTTCAACGGCGGAAGCGGCGGCTGGATAGCCGACCACCTGCAGGCGTTCGACTTCGCGGGCGGGACGGCGGTGCACATCAACGCCGGCGCCGCCGGCCTCGCCCTCTGTCTCGTGCTCGGCAGGCGCGTCGGCTGGCGCCGGGACCCGATGCGACCGCACAACCTGCCCTTCGTACTGCTCGGGGCCGGCCTGCTCTGGTTCGGGTGGTTCGGCTTCAACGCCGGCTCCGCCCTGGCGGCCAACGGCACCGCCGGCGTCGCCTTTCTCAACACGCAGGTCGCGACCGCCGCGGCGAGCCTCGCCTGGGTCGTCGTGGAGCGGATCCGGGATGGGCACGCGACGACCCTGGGAGTGGCGTCGGGGGCGGTCGCCGGCCTCGTGGCGATCACGCCTGCGGCTGGCAGCATCACCCCCATGTCGTCGATCGCGCTGGGACTCGTCGCCGGAGCGGTGTGCGCCCTGGCAGTGGGGCTGAAGTACCGGCTTGGCTTCGACGACTCCCTCGACGTGGTCGGGGTCCACCTCGTCGGCGGCGTCGTCGGCACGCTGCTCATCGGCGTCTTCGCGACGCCGCTGCTCACCGGTGGCGCCGCCGGCTTGCTGTACGGCGGCGGGCTCACGCAGCTGGGCAAGCAGACGCTGGCGGCCGTCGCGGTCGCGGTCTACTCGTTCGTCGTGGCGTGGGTGCTCGGCACCGTGATCGACAAGACGATGGGCTTCCGGGTCTCGCAGGAGCAGGAGATCACCGGCGTCGACCTCGGACAGCACGCGGAGACGGCCTACGAGTTGACGACGACAGGTGCCGGGCGGGCGACGTTCGGGTCCGGTCTGGTCAGTGCAGGGCTGCCGGGCCCGGCAGTGCCGTCGGTCGCGGACGCCACGAGCGAGAGGCCGGTGTCGCGATGAGGCTCGTGACCGCCGTGGTGAAGCCGTTCAAGCTCGACGATGTGAGGGCCGCACTCACCGCACTGGGCATCCGCGGGATGACCGTGAGCGAGGCCAGCGGGTACGGCCGGCAGCGGGGGCACTCGGAGGTCTACCGGGGTGCGGAGTACCAGGTTGACCTGGTGCCGAAGGTGCGCGTCGAGGTCCTCGTGGAGGACGCTGACGCTTCCGCCGTCATCGACGCGATCACCGCAGCTGCCCGCACCGGGTCGATCGGGGACGGCAAGGTGTGGAGCGTGCCGGTGGAGGACGTGGTGCGGGTGCGCACGGGGGAGCGGGGACCCGACGCGATCTGAGGCGGCCCCGGACGCAGCCGAACGGAGGAAGGAGGGGCGGTGGCGCTCTTCGACGACCTGCTGAGCACCGCCCACCCCGCCTCCCCTCGGCGGCCCGAAGGCAGTGCCGCCGATGAGATCGGCGCCGGCGCCCGTCAGGCCCGCGCCGGTCGGGCGGATGCGTGGGTGCGTGGGCTGTGGGACGCGGCGGGCTTCCCGGGGGCGGGCTGGGCGCTGCTCGCCGTCGGTGGCTACGGGCGCGGCGAGCTCGCCCCTGCCAGCGATCTCGACCTCGTCCTCGTGCACGAGGCAGGGGAGGGCGCGCCCGACCGGGCCGCCCGCCTCTGGTACCCCCTCTGGGACTCCGGCGTCCGCATCGACCACGCCGTGCGGACCCCCGCCGACCTGCGCCGCGTCGCCGCCGAGGACCTCGCGGTCGTCGTCGGCATGGTCGACGCGCGGCTGGTCGCCGGTGACGCGGCTCTTGGAGCTCGGTCGGTTGCGGCCGTCCTCGCCGACTGGCGTGCCGGCGCCCACCGCCGGCTCGGACCTCTGCGCGGGGCGTGCGCGGAGCGAGCGGCACGCAGTGGCGAAGTTGCCTTCGCGCTCGAACCCGACCTGAAGGAGGGACGCGGGGGCCTGCGAGACGCCGCGGTCCTGCGCGCGGTGGCCGCCTCGTGGCTCGCCGACCGGCCCCACGGGCGGGTCGACGCCGCGATGGCCACCCTCGCCGACGTCCGTGATGCCCTTCACCTGGTGGCCGGGCGCCCCACTGAGCGGCTGCTGCGGGACCACCAGGCGGCCGTCGCGCAGCTCCTCGGCCTGCCAGTTGAGGAGCTCCGGCGCTCGGTAGCCGCCGCCGGGCGCGACGTCGCCCACGCCCTGGACGGGGTCTGGAGACGCGCCATGCCCGGCGGCGACGGTCGCAGGCGGCGCCGGCTGCTCGTCCCCGGACGCAGCCGCAGCAGTGTCCGGCTCGCCCCGGGCGTCGACCTCTCCAACGGCGAGGCCGTACTCGCCGCCGACGCCGATCCTGCCGATCCGTCGCTGCCACTGCGCGTCGCAGCCGCAGCCGCGGAGGCCGACGTCCTCGTCGCACCCGCGACCGTCGAGCTGCTCGCAGCCGCGCCGCCGCTGCCCGTGCCATGGCCCCGGTCCGCGCGTGAAGCCCTCCTGACGCTGTTCGGAGCGGGACCTGCCTGCCTGGGCGTGTGGGAGGACTTCGACCGCGCCGGAGCGGTGGCGGCGTGGCTGCCGGAGTGGGAGCCGGTCCGCTCGCTGCCGCAGCGCAGCGCCGCCCACCGCTGGACCGTCGACCGACACCTCGTCGAGACCGCGATCCAGGCCTCGCACCTCGCCCGTCGCGTCCGCCGCCCCGACCTGCTGCTGCTCGCCGCCCTCACCCACGACCTCGGCAAGGCGGCCGCCGACGTCGACCATCCGCGGGCCGGCGTCGGCCCCACCCGGTCCGTCGGCGCGCGGCTCGGCCTGTCCGAGGCCGACCTCGAGGTACTCGCCCGGCTCACCGAGCACCACCTGCTGCTCGCGCAGCTGGCCACCCGCCGCGACCTGGACGACCCCGCGACAGTCGATGCTCTCGTGGCTGCCGTGCCGGACGCCGACAGCCTCGAGCTCCTGCACGCCCTGACCGAGGCCGACTCGCGGGCGACCGGACCCGGGACCTGGACGGCGTGGCGGTCCTCGCTGGTCGGGGACCTCGTCGCACGGGCTCACGCACGGCTGCTCGGGGTCCGGCCCCCCGTGGGTGATGAGCCTCGCCGCCTCGAGGCGCTGGACGACGACGTGCGCAGGCGCGCGGCCACCGCTCCCGTCGTGGTGGTCAAGGGGGAGGCCGGGAACGACGGGGCAGTCGGCGTGCGCATCGTCGCCCTCGACCGGCCCGGTCTGCTCGCGACGGTCGCCGGCGCGCTCGCGCTGCAACGCCTGGCTGTCCGCTCTGCTGTCGTCGTCACAGAGGGGCCCCTGGCCCTGCAGGACTGGCAGGTCGAGTCAGAGACGGGAGACTGGCCCGACGCCGTGGCGCTGCGCGAGACGCTGCGCCGCGCACTGGAGGGCACCCTCGACGTCTCCGCACGGCTGGCCGCCCGCGACGCTGCGTATGCGCCCACCCGGAGCAGCGCGGCTGGAGCGGCGGGAGGGTCGCCGGTGGCCGCCAGGCCGCCCGCCCGCGTCGACGTCGTCGTCGATGCCTCGGTGGACGCCACTGTGATCGAGGTCCGCGCGCACGACGCCCCGGGGCTGCTCCATCGCGTGGCGACGGCGGTCACGGCGGCGGGTGCCAGTATCAGGTCGGCCCGCGTGGCGACGTGGGGCGCGGAGGCTGTCGACGCGCTCTACCTCGTCAACTCGAACGGCGCAGCCCTCGACGCCGGCGCCGCTGCACGGGTGGCCGAGGCGGTGTCTCGCGCTCTCGCCGCTCCCGCCGCGCGTCCAGCCTCCGCAGAGTCAGACGGTTAGGCTAGGGAGACCTCGACCTCTGCCTCAGGAGCAGCACCTTCGTGTTCGCCACCCTCTCCGACCGCCTGTCCGACGTCTTCAAGGGGCTGCGCGGCAAGGGACGCCTGTCCGAGCAGGACATCGACGCCACCTGCCGCGAGATCCGCATCGCCCTGCTGGAGGCCGACGTCGCGCTGCCGGTCGTGCGGGAGTTCATCGCCGCGGTCAAGCAGCGCGCCCTGGGCGCCGAGGTGTCGCAGGCGCTGAACCCAGCGCAGCAGGTCGTCAAGATCGTCAACGAGGAGCTCGTCGAGATCCTCGGAGGTGAGACCCGGCGACTGCGCTTCGCCAAGCAGCCCCCGACGGTGATCATGCTCGCCGGCCTCCAGGGCGCGGGCAAGACCACACTGGCCGGCAAGCTGGCGCGCTGGCTGCGCAACCAGGGCCATCAGCCCCTGCTGGTGGCGGCCGACCTCCAGCGCCCCAACGCGGTCACCCAGCTGCAGGTCGTGGCCGAGCGCGCCGGCGTCGCGGTCTACGCCCCGGAGCCCGGCAACGGCGTCGGCGACCCCGTGCGAGTCGCCCGTGACTCGATCCAGCTCGCCACCAGCAAGCTGCACGACGTCGTGGTCGTCGACACTGCTGGACGCCTGGGCATCGATGCCGAGCTGATGCAGCAGGCCGCGGACATCCGGGCGGCAGTCAACCCCGACGAGGTCCTCTTCGTCGTGGACGCCATGGTCGGTCAGGACGCGGTCAACACCGCGCTCGCCTTCCTCGAAGGCGTCGACTTCACCGGTGTCGTCCTCACCAAGCTGGACGGCGACGCCCGAGGCGGCGCGGCGCTCTCGGTGGCCAAGGTGACAGGCCGGCCGATCATGTTCGCCAGCAACGGCGAGAAGCTCGACGACTTCGACGTCTTCCACCCCGACCGGATGGCTTCGCGCATCCTCGACATGGGCGACATGCTCACGCTCATCGAGCAGGCCGAGCGCACCTTCGACCAGCAGGAGACCGAGCGGCTCGCCCAGCGGCTGCAGCGCGGACAGGGCTTCACGCTGGAGGACTTCCTCCAGCAGATGGAGCAGCTGCGCAAGATGGGGTCGCTGTCGAAGATCCTCGGCATGCTGCCGGGAATGGGCCAGCTGCGCGAGCAGATCGAGTCCATCGATGAGCGGGAGATCGACCGGATCGGGGCGATCATCAAGTCGATGACGCCCGCCGAGCGGGAGGACCCACGCATCCTCAACGGCTCCCGCCGGGCGCGCATCGCCCGGGGCTCGGGCACCCAGGTGTCGGACGTCAACAACCTCGTCGACCGCTTCGCCGATGCCCAGAAGATGATGAAGCAGCTCGGCAAGGGTGGGGGGCTGCCTGGCGGTATGCCCGGTATGCCGGGCATGGGCGGGCTGCCTGGCATGGGTGGACTGCCCGGGCTCGGACGCGGCGGCAAGAAGTCGAAGGGCAAGGCGGCGAAGCCAGGCAAGAACAAGGCCGGGCGCAGCGGCAACCCCGCGAAGCGGGCGGCGCAGGAGGCGGCCGGGGTGGGAACCGGGGCTGGCGCTGACGGGCAGGGCAGCGGCTCGGCGTTCGGGCTCGGCTCGTCGCCGCAGGCGCAGGACTTTGACCTGCCGGAGGACTTCAGCAAGCTGCTCGGCGGCCGATAACGTCAGGCGCGTGACGAGCCCAGGAAGCCCCAGGACGAAACCCGCGACGGACGCTTCCACGAGTCCCGCGCTGCACCTGCGCGGCGTCGTTCTGCCCGAGGGCGAGCAGCGCGATCTGTGGGTCGCCGACGGCCTGCTGGTCGACGGTCCAGTCGCCGGCGCCGACACGGTCGTCACCGAGGGCTGGATCCTGCCGGGGCTCGTCGACGCGCACTGTCACATCGGCCTCGACCACCACGGCGCCGTTCCGCGAGAGGTCCAGGAGCAGCAGGCCCTGACCGACCGCGACGCGGGCACCCTGCTGGTGCGCGACGCCGGGTCCGCGGCCGACACGCGGTGGATCGACGACCGCGAGGACCTGCCGAAGATCCTGCGCGCGGGACGCCACATCGCCCGCAGCAAGCGCTACATCCGCAACTACGCCGTGGAGATCGAGCCCGACGAGCTGGTGGACGCCGTTGACGTCCAGGCGCGTCGCGGTGACGGGTGGGTGAAGTTGGTCGGCGACTGGATCGACCGCGACGCCGGCGATCTCACCCCCCTGTGGCCGGTCGAGGCGCTGCGGCCCGCGATCGCGCGCGCGCACGAGCTCGGCGCGCGCGTCACGGCGCACGTCTTCTCGACCGAGGCGCTGCCCGACCTGCTGGCCGCCGGGATCGACTGCCTCGAGCACGGTCCCGGCCTGACCCCCGAGCTCATCGACGAGATGGCGCTACGACAGGTCGCGCTCGTGCCGACCCGCGTGCAGATGGGCAGTTTCGAGGAGTACGCGCGCGCAGGGGAGGAGCGCTTCCCCGTCTACGCCGCACGGATGCGCAGGCTGTCCGAGCGGGTCGACGACACGCTGCGGCAGGCCTACGAGGCGGGCGTCCCCATCTATGCCGGGACCGATGCCGGCGGAGCGCTGGCGCACGGCATCCTCGCCCAGGAGGTCGCGGCGATGACCGGCTTCGGCATGGCACCCGCCGACGCGGTCGCAGCGGCGTCGTGGAACGCCCGGACCTGGCTGGGGCAGCCGGACCGGCTCGAGCCGGGGGTGCCGGCGGACCTCGTTGTGCTGCCGGCGGACCCGCGGCAGGACGTCACCGCCCTCGCCCACCCCGTCGCGGTCGTGCTACGCGGCCGGCTGGTGGCCGGGCAGGTCGCTCGCCGCGCCAGCGGCTCGTGACAGCCCCGCTGCGGCAGGTCGAGCTGGTCGGCGACCGCGTCGTCGTCCGACGCGTCGACCCGAACGACGCTGGCGCCTACCGAGCCGCCGTGCTCCGGTCGGCCGCACGCATCGGCGAGTGGAACCCCGTGGAGCCGGATGCCGTGCCGAGCATGGTCGCCGGCCAGGGCAGCTGGTGGTGGAGCTTCCTCGCCTTCGACCGGGAGACCGGCGAGCTCGCCGCCAAGGTCAACCTGTCCAACATCGTGCCCGGCCGGTTCCGGTCCGGGTCGTTGGGCTACGACTCCTACGACCCCTATGCGGGCACCGGACGTCTGGCGGAGGCGCTCTCGCTGATCATCGACTTCGCCTTCGCGCCACTGCCCGACGGACTCGGCCTGCACCGGCTCGAGGCGGTCGTGCAGCCCGGCAACACCGCCTCCGCTGGACTGCTGCGTCGGTTGGGCTTCCAGCTGGAGGGGCGCACCCCGCGGATGCTGTGGCTCGGGCGACCCGGGGAGGAGTCGTGGCGCGACCACGACCGATACGCGGTCACCACCGAGAGCTGGCCGGGCCTCCCCTATGAGCCGCCCGCGCTGTCGCCGCGCGTGGTCCTGGTCAACGGGCTGCCCGGTGCGGGCAAGACGAGCGTGGCCGGCCAGCTCGCCGCCGAGCTCGGGCTGCCGCTGCTGGCGAAGGATGTCATCAAGGAGTCCCTCGCTGCCCAACTGCCGCGGCAGCTCTGGGACGGACTCGGGGGCCGGCTCGGGGGCGGACTCGGGGGCCAGCTCGGCGTCGGGGAGCTGGCGTCGGAGCTGCTGTGGGACCTGCTGGCCGTCCAGCCCGAGGGCGCGGTCGTCGAGAGCTTCTGGTGGGACCGCCGCGACCGCGAACTGGCCGAGCGGGGGCTGCGCCGTGCCGGGCACGACCCTCGCCTGGTGCCGGAGCTGTGGTGTCAGGTGCCATGGGAGGTGGCCTACGAGCGGTTCGTCGCTCGGGCAGCGACGTCACAGCGGCACGAGGTCCACGCGACCGCGGCCCGGCCCGAGCTGCTCGACCGCGACTGGTGGCAGCGCGAACTGGGCGTGGCCGGCCCGCTGGGGCTCGGCCCCACCGTGGAGCTGCCGACGGCGACGGCGACCGGCCGTCGCGACGTCGTTCGGGCCGCCTTGCAGCTGCGCGCACTCTGGCACGGGGCGCAGCCCGACCGCGGGTGAGTCCTCTGGCGTTCGGAGGATCGGACGCGATCTGGCAGACTGGGGGCTGTACCGGTGTGCGTGCGGCCCCTCTCACCCGCGCTCGCCGTGTCCACGAGCATCAGGCTGCGCACCCCCACGCGACAGCCGCGACGCTCACCCTCAGCAGACACAGGAGACACGACCACCCGTGGCCGTCAAGATCAAGCTTCTTCGCATGGGCAAGATCCGTGCGCCGTACTACCGCATCGTCGTCGCCGACGCCCGCACCAAGCGCGACGGGCGCGCGATCGAGGAGATCGGCAAGTACCACCCCACCGAAGAGCCGTCGTTCATCCAGGTCGACTCCGAGCGGGCCCAGTACTGGCTCGGAGTCGGCGCGCAGCCGACCGAGCCTGTCAAGGCCATCCTCAAGGTGACCGGCGACTGGCAGAAGTTCAAGGGCGAGCCGGGCGCCGAGGGCACCCTCAAGACCGCTGCGCCGAAGGCTGACAAGAAGGCGATCTTCGAGGCTGCCGCCAAGGAGACGCACGACGAGCCGTCGACCTCGGCGACCACTCCGAAGAAGCGCGCCGAGAAGGCCGCGGCGCCGACCGAGGCTGCCCCCGTCGCGGCTGAGGCCACCGAGGCGGCGCCGGCCGACGAGGCCGCGACCACCACCGAGAGCTGACGATGCTCGAGGAGGCTCTCGAGCACCTCGTCAAGGGCATCGTCGAGCACCCCGAGGACGTGCGGGTGCGCGACCGGCAGCTTCGCCGCGGGCAGGTCCTCGAGGTGCGGGTGCACCCCGACGACCTCGGCAAGGTCATCGGCCGTGGCGGTCGCACCGCGCGGGCCCTGCGCACCGTCGTGGGCGCGCTCACGCGCGGCCGCGGCATCCGGATCGACTTCCTCGACGTCGATGAGGTCCGCTGACCCGCGGGCCAGCACCAGACAGCGCTACGCGGGGCCGTCCCACCAGGTGGGGCGGCCCTGTGGCGTTCTCGCAGCAGGCAGGACCGACACGGAGGGGCGATGGCGGAAGTAGACGTGCGCGTGGCCCGGCTCGGACGACCGCACGGGGTCCGGGGAGAACTGCTCGCCGAGCCCCTGACCGATGAGCCGGAGGTGCGGCTGCGCCCCGGGGCCGTGCTGCGCACCGAGCCGCCGAGCCTGGGCCCGCTCACACTGACCTCGATGCGGCTGGTCTCCGGACGCACCGTGCTCGGCTTCGCCGACGTTACCGACCGCGACGGCGCGGAGCGGCTGCGAGGCGCTGTCCTCGTCGCGCAGGTCGACGACAGGGAGCGGCCCGCTGACCCCGAGGAGTTCTACGACCACCAGCTCGTCGGGCTGGCCGCGGTGACCGTGCAGGGGCAGCCGGTGGGCGTGGTCGACCGCGTGCAGCATGGGGGTGCGCAAGACCTGCTCGTGCTCGCCCTGCCCCACGGCCGGGAGAGCCTGGTGCCGTTCGTGGCGGCCCTGGTCCCGGAGGTTGACCTGGCCGGGGGCCGGGTGGTGCTCGACCTGCCAGAGGGGCTGCTGGAGCTCAGCGATGACGATGCCGCCGATCAGGGCGAGCCGGAGGCGTAGTGCGCGTCGACGTCATCACGATCTTCCCTGACTACTTCGCGCCGCTGTCGCTCTCACTGCTCGGCAAGGCGCAACAGCAGGGGCTGCTCGACATCGCCGTCCACGACCTGCGCAGCTGGACGCACGACCGGCATCGCACCGTTGACGACACCCCCTATGGCGGGGGAGCGGGCATGGTGATGAAGCCCGAGCCGTGGGGCGAGGCCCTCGACGACGTCTTCGCCCTCGGCGAGACGCCCCTGCTGCTGGTGCCGACACCCTCAGGCCGCCCGCTGCACCAGTCCTGGGTCGAAGAGCTCGCATGCCGCCCGAGGCTCGTCGTCGCCTGTGGCCGGTACGAGGGCATCGACGCGCGCGTGTTCGACGAGGCGGCGGAACGGGTGCAGGTGGCGGAGTTCTCCCTGGGCGACTACGTCCTGAACGGCGGAGAGGTCGCTGCCCTCGCGCTCATCGAGGCGGTCGGCCGGCTGCTGCCAGGCGTCGTCGGCAACGCCGAGAGCCTGGTGGAGGAGTCGCACTCAGCCGCGTCGGGCGGCCTTCTCGAGTACCCGGTCTACACCAAGCCGGAGTCCTGGCGCGGGCGCCCGGTGCCCCCGGTGCTGTTGTCCGGCCATCACGGCGCCGTGGCGCGGTGGCGTCGCGACGAGGCGCTGCGGCGCACGAGCCACCGCCGCCCGGACCTCGTCGCGCGCTTGGACCCCGGCAGTCTCGACCGCGCCGACCTCGCCGTGCTCGACGAGTGCGGCTGGATCGTCGACGAGGGGGACGGCGGACAGCGGCGATTGGTGAGGCGTCCCGCTGCTGTGGCAGACTGAACCCTCGCCGTTGCGTGCGCCGACGCTGCCACAGGGGAGCCGGGCATCGCGCGCGACTGGCTCCCACGGCACCAGCCGTGACCTCTGACTCCAGCGGATCCCGCCGGACGGCCACCGTGCCGTCGGGCCCGAGCACGCGGGTGACCTGTGGCACCTGCGAGGAAGCGACTGCCCATGTTCACGCTTGACTCCGTCGACGCCGCCAGCCTGCGGACCGACCTCCCGGACTTCCGTCCCGGTGACACCCTCAAGGTCCACGTCCGCGTCGTCGAGGGCAACCGCTCCCGTATCCAGGTCTTCCAGGGTGTCGTCATCCGCCGCCAGGGCGGTGGGGTCCGCGAGACCTTCACCGTGCGCAAGGTGAGCTTTGGCGTCGGCGTCGAGCGGACCTTCCCGCTCCACACCCCGATCATCGAGAAGATCGAGGTCGTCACGCGCGGTGACGTCCGCCGCGCGAAGCTCTACTACCTGCGCGACCTGCGCGGCAAGGCCGCCAAGATCAAGGAGAAGCGGGAGACCGCTCCCTCCAAGTGAGCCGGACCGGGGGTGGCGGCGAAGCTGTCCGCCCTCACGGCGCACGCGTCCGCCGCTCGCTGCGGCTGGTGGTGCTCGTTCTCGCCCTCGGGATCCTGATCCCGGGGGCGTTGAACGTCTGGGTGGCACGCGTCTACCTGGTGCCTTCGGGCTCGATGGAGCCCACCCTGCAGCCCGGAGACCGCATCCTCGTGCGCCTGCTGGGGAGCGGGGGAGACCAGCCCGAGCGCGGGCAGGTCGTGGTTCTCGACCGACGCGCGGCGTTCGGCTCGCCTGCCCCCGGAGCGCGCAGCGGCGACGAGGACCTCGTCAAGCGCGTGATGGCGGTCGGCGGTGACCGCCTCCGCTGCTGCGCCGCCGACGGGCGGCTGGTCCGCAACGGGCACGAACTGTCCGAGCCCTACCTGGCGCCCGGGGACGAGCCGTCCAACGTGCGCTTCGACGTCGAGGTCCCGACCGGCTACCTGTGGGTGATGGGCGACCACCGATCCCGGTCGCAGGACTCGCGCGCCTACCTCGGGCTCCCCGGCGGCGGACTCGTCCCGAACGACGCTGTCATCGGTCCCGTCGTGGCGCTCGTCTGGCCGCCGTCGCGGTGGACGGGCTCGCTCAGAGCGGAGTAGCGCATGCCGATTCCGTCACGATCCGCTGCTGTCACGGCGATGCCTGTGCGACGGCGCTGGTCAGACGTCGTACCGTTCCGGGGTGAGCGAGGAGCCGACCGACGTGAGTGACAAGACGACGGGGGACGTCGATGCCACGGCGGAGACCTCGACCAGCAGCGGGTCCACGCGTGCCCCCGCCCGCTCCAGCGGTAGCGGAGGCAGGCACGGCAAGCCCCGCGGGCGGCGTTCGGCGGTGCTCGAGGTCGTGCTTGTGGTCGTGCTCTCCCTCGCGCTGTCGAGCCTGATCAAGACCTTCCTGGTGCAGGCGTTCTTCGTCCCATCGGAGTCGATGGAGAACACGCTCAAGGTCCACGACCGGATCCTGGTCAGCAAGCTCACACCGCGCTTCCACGACATCCAGCGCGGCGACGTCGTCGTCTTCCAGGACCCCGGCGGCTGGCTGGACCCCTCCGAGCTGCCGCACCGCACCGGGGTCGCCAAGGTCGCCCACGACATCCTCGTCGGGGTCGGGGTCCTGCCCGACGACACCGTCGGCGACCTGGTCAAGCGGGTGATCGGGGTCGGTGGCGACCACATCGTCTGCTGCACCCGTCAGGGGCAGCTCACGGTGAACGGCGTGACGCTGAAGGAGCCGTACCTCTATCCGGGCAACCAGGCGTCGGACACGCCGTTCGATGTCACCGTCCCGCAGGGTTACATCTGGGTGATGGGCGACCACCGGGGCGTCAGCCGCGACTCGCGGGCGCACATCGACGACCCGCGCCACGGCATGGTGCCGGTGGGCAACGTCCTCGGCCGCGTCTTCGTCATCATCTGGCCGGTCGACCGGTGGTCGGGCATCGGACGGCCCGACACGTTTGCCAGCATCCCCCCGCCGTCGACCTCTGCTGGGTCCTCGGCACCGCCGGCATCGACATCCCCGGCATCGGCACCGCCGGCATCGGCACCGCCGGCATCGACACCGCCGCAGCCGTCCGCCTCGCCGACGACTCCCGCTCCCACGAGCGGTGGCTAGGGTCATGGGTGTGGACGCCACTGCCGAGATGAACGCCGGCACGCCAGTCCTGCAGCGCCGCGCCGCGCGAGTCCTGCTGGTCGACGACCGGGAGCGCGTGCTGCTGTTCCGCGGCGGCGACCCCGCTCGTCCGGACGTCACCTTCTGGTTCACGCCGGGGGGAGGGCTGGAGCCGGACGAGACCCTCGAGCAGTGCGCCGTGCGCGAGCTGCGCGAGGAGACCGGCCTGAACGACGCTGTCCTCGGGCCCCTCGTGTGGCACCGTGTCGCGGCGTTCTTCTTCGAAGGGCGGGCCGTCGAGTCCGACGAGGTCTTCTACCTCGTGCGGTGTGCGCCGTTTGAGATCGACACCTCCGGCTTCACCCCGTTGGAACGCCGGGCCACTGTGGACGCGAAGTGGTGGCCGGTCTCGCAGCTGGTTGAGGCGCAGGAAGCCGGTGAGCTCTTCGCCCCCGGCGACCTGCCGGCACGGTTGGTCGAGCTGCTGCGGGAGGGACCACCGAGGGAGCCGGTCGAGGTCATGGGGGCGACGGCACCGTGACCTCCGGTTCCACCAGGACGACCGCCGGCAAGCCGCCGACCCTGCGCGTCGAGAAGCGCCTGCTGCGCGAACGGGGCGCCCGGCTGCTGGCCGGCATGGACGAGGTGGGGCGCGGTGCCTTCGCCGGACCGGTCTCCGTCGGCGTCTGCGTCGTGGATCTTGACTCCCCGACCGCTCCTTCCGGTCTGCGCGACTCCAAGCTGCTGGCCGCGCCCGTCAGGGAGCGCCTGGTCCCGCGGCTGCGGCGATGGTCGGTGAGCTGCGCGGTCGGGTCGGCCTCCGCGTCCGAGATCGACACCTTCGGCATCCTGCCGGCCCTCCGCCTCGCGGGGGAGCGCGCGCTCGCGCAGCTGCCCGAGCCGCCGGACCTCGTCCTGCTCGACGGCAATTACAACTGGCTGCGCTACCGGCGCCCCGCGGTGCCCACGCTGTTCGATGACGCACCGGATGACGTCGCCGGCGAAGTCGCCGCGCTGGCGGCCGAGCCGTGGCCCGTGCCGGAGAGCCCTCCGGGCGTCGACGGGTCGTGCATCCCCGTGACGACCATGATCAAAGCCGATCTTCGCTGCGCCGCTGTCGCCGCCGCCAGCGTGCTGGCCAAGGTCACCAGGGATGCCGAGATGGTGCGGCTGGCCGCGACCGAGACGCGCTACGGCTGGCACGAGAACAAGGGGTACGCCAGCCCGGAGCATCTCGAGGCCCTGCGGGAGCACGGGCCATGCGAGCACCACCGCCGCAGCTGGCGGCTCCGCGTCCTCGAGGGGCGCGTCCCCGCCCAGGACCGCCCGCGCGTCCAGGACGATGCCGTCGAGGGCGTGTCGCTGCAGGACCTATCGCTGCTTGACCGGGAGGCAGTGCTGTGAGCGCCGAGGACCTGGAGAAGTACGAGACCGAGATGGAGCTGCAGCTCTATCGGGAGTACCGCGATGTCGTCGGACTGTTCGCCTACGTCGTCGAGACCGAGCGTCGCTTCTACCTCGCCAACAGTGTCGACCTCAACGTCCGCAGCGCCGACGGCGAGGTGTACTTCGAGGTGACGATGAGCGACGCGTGGGTCTGGGACATGTACCGGCCGGCGCGGTTCGTCAAGAACGTCAAGGTCGTGACCTTCAAGGACGTCAACGTCGAGGAGCTGTCCAAGAGCGACCTCGAGCTGCCCAAGGACCTGCCCGGGCGCGACTTCCCCGAGTAGCGCGCCGCGGCCAGCGTTCGTCCACAGCGGCTCCCTGCTCCGTCGGCTGTCCACAGGCGACTGCCTGGGGCTGGCCGCAGGTTCTCGCCAACGCGAGCCTTCGAGCGACGACGGTTCGCGAGGAGGAGCTATGCGGGCGAAGGACGGGCTGGGGCGCTACGGCGAGCGGGTGGCCGAGCGGCACCTGCAGGAGCTGGGGATGGTGGTCCTCGACCGCAACTGGCGCTGCGCCGAGGGTGAGCTGGACCTGGTCGCCCGCGACGGCGACGAGCTGGTGGCCTGTGAGGTCAAGACCAGGTCGAGCCTCGCCGCAGGTCACCCCTTCGAGGCCGTGACGCCCGTGAAGCTGGCGCGACTGCACCGGCTGGCGCGCGCGTGGGCTCGCGCGCACGGCCTGCGAGTGCCCGTCCGGGTGGACATCGTGGGCGTCTTGCAAGCCGGTGCCGGGGCTGCTCAGGTCGAGTACCTCAAGAACGCCGGCTGAGGGCAGGGATGCTGGCCGTGCCACCTCGCGCCCCGTCCCTGGCCGTCACCCGGACCGTCGCCCTGCTGGGCATCGAGGGTTGCCTCGTCGACGTCGAGACCTCCATCGCCCCGGGGGTGCCGGCGGTGATTCTCACCGGCCTCCCGGACTCCGCTCTCACGCAAGCGCGCGACCGCGTGCGCGCCGCGATCGTCACCTCCGGCGGCCGGTGGCCGCTGGGTCGCGTGACCATCAACCTGGCCCCGGCCGACCTGCCGAAGCACGGCTCTGGCGCCGATCTCGCCATCGCCGCCGGCGTGCTCGCGGCCGATGGAGCCATCGGCACCAGATCGCTCCAGGGCGCCGTGCTGCTCGGCGAACTCGGCCTCGACGGGTCGCTGCGCGCGGTGCGCGGGCTGCTTCCCGCGGCAGCCGCAGCGGCTGCAGCCGGTATCGCGCGCGTGATCGTCCCCGCCGCGGGCCTCGCCGAGGCGCGGCACGTCCCGGGCCTCGAGGTCATCGGCCTGACGTCGCTGCGGCACCTGGTGCAGTGGTCCCGTGGCGAGGCGCACCCCGTCGTGGAGCGGGCATCGTCCAGCCCGCCGGTTCAGCCCGCCTCGGGCCGCGGACCCGCGCGCGATCTCGCCCAGGTCCTGGGGCAGCCGGTGGGACGTCATGCGCTGGAGGTCGCCGCCGCTGGCGGTCACCACCTGCTCTTCACCGGTCCTCCCGGGGCAGGCAAGACGATGCTGGCCGAGCGGCTGCCGGGGATCCTCCCACCGCTGGACACGGGCATCGCCGTCGAGGCCAGCGCCGTCCACTCCGTGGCCGGCCTGCTCCCGCCTGGCGGTGCGCTGCTGTCGACACCGCCGTTCCAGGACCCGCACCACAGCGCCTCCCGAGCATCGATCGTCGGCGGCGGAGCAGGGATTCCGCGGCCCGGGGCGGTTTCGCTGGCCCATGGCGGCGTCCTGTTCCTCGACGAGGCGCCCGAGTTCGCCGCTGACGTGCTGGAGGCCCTGCGGCAGCCTCTCGAGAGCGGCAGCATCGTGATCTCACGCGCCGCGGCCACCACTCGGTATCCGGCGTCGTTCCAGCTCGTTCTTGCCGCCAATCCCTGTCCCTGTGGACGCGGCGGCGGCCGAGGCGAGCTCTGCTCCTGCACGCCGCTGGCTCGCCGTCGCTATTTCTCCCGTCTCTCGGGTCCGCTGCTGGACCGCATCGACCTGCAGATAGCGCTGCCGGCGCTGGCCGTCGCGCCGTTCGCGACGACCGCCGGTCCTGGCGGCCTGCCGCCTGAGGCTGCCGTCGGAGAGAGCAGCGACCGGGTGCGCGAGCGCGTGCTCGCTGCTCGGGAGCGGATGATCCACCGGCGCCAGCGCGCCGAGCTGCCCCCAACCTGGCCGTGCAACGCGCGAGTGCCCGCCAGTGCCATGCGGGAGCACTGGCCGCTGTCGTCCGAGGCGGTTGAGCCGGCGGTGTCGCTGCTGCGTCAGGGCGTGCTCACAGCGCGCGGTGTCGACCGCGTCGTTCGAGTGTCCTGGACCCTCGCCGACCTCGACGGCGTTCCTTCCCCTACCCGGCGCCACGTCGAAGCCGCGGTGCAGTACCGCGTGATGTCAGGGGTGGTGGCGTGACGCCGGCGCTGCAGCCCGCTCAGCAGGCCTGGTCGGAGGAGCGCCTGGCTCGTCTGGCGCTGTCCCGGCTGTGTGAGCCGGGTGATCCGACGATGGCCAGGCTGGTCCGCTCGGAAGGGCCCGCCGGTGCTCTGGCCCATGTGCTCGACGACCGCCAGGATGACCCGCCGCAGTTGGCGCAGTGGCGTTCCCGGCTGCCGGCTCTCGACGTCGACCAGGACGTGCGCTGCGGCGCAGCGGCAGGGGCCCGTTTTGCGATGCCGGGCGACGAGGAGTGGCCGGCCGAGCGACTGGCCGGTCTGGACGATGTCGCGGGCGAGACGCCGCGGGAAGCGCCGGCGCCGCTGGGACTCTGGCTGCGGGGGCCGGTACCGCTCGCGGAGTACGTGGAGCTCTCCGCCGCAGTCGTCGGCTGCCGCGCCGCGACGATGTACGGGATCGCAGTGGCCGGGGAGCTGGGGCAGGAGCTGGGCTCGGGGGGCGTGTGCGTGATCTCGGGGGCGGCCTACGGAATCGATCGCGCAGCCCACGAGGGCGCCCTGCTCGCCCAGGGACCCACCGTCGCCGTGCTGGCCGGCGGCGTCGACGTGCCGTACCCGAGAGGCAACAGCGACCTCATCGCACGCGTGGGTAGACGCGGCTTGCTCGTGGCCGAGGCGCCCCCTCGCGCGGCCCCCACGCGGGTGCGGTTCCTGCGCCGCAACCGTCTCATCGCCGCGCTCGGGTGCTGCACGGTCGTCGTCGAGGCCGCGCACCGATCCGGGGCGTTGTCGACGGCGGCCGTGGCCCGTCACCTCATGCGGCCGGTCGCGGCCGTCCCGGGCCCGGTGAGCTCGAGTGCGAGCGCCGGCTGCCTCCGGCTGCTGCGCGAACCAGAGGTCACCCTCGTCCGTGACGCCCGCGACATTCGCGAGCTGATTCGGCTCGGCGAGCTGGGGCTCGGCGACGGCGCGCTCGAGCCGGCGGAGCAGCCCCGGCTCTTCGACCTGCTGTCGGAGGCCGAGCTGCGCGTCGTCGAAGCGATTCCGGTGCGACGACCGGTCGACCTCGCCGGGATCCTGCGCGTCGCGGGTCTCGACGTCGTCACGGTGCAGTCGGCCCTCACTCGCCTCGAATCCCAGGGCCTGGCCGTCTGCGCGGATGGGATGTGGTCGCGGGCGACGTGACGCGACGGACGAAGCGTGCTTCCAGGACGTGTCGTGCCCACCGGTGACCGGTGACCGGCGACACGCCGCGCGGGTGCTTGCTTTGCTACCCCCGCTCCCGCAACGTGGCCCAGTGAGCGACCGCCGAGGAAGCGACCGCCGAGGAAGCGACGACCGAGGAAGCGACGAGCCGGACGCGGGGGAGGGGCTGCCGCCGCGGGCGCTGCAGGCACTCGACGACTTCGTCGCACACCTGGCCCGCGAGCGGGGCCGCTCGGCCCACACCTGCCGCGCCTACCGCGCCGACATCCTCAGCCTGCTCGACCACGCCCATCGGATGCGACGAGACGAGATTGCTGACCTCGATCTCGCCGTCCTGCGCAGCTGGTTGGCCCGCATGTCAGCCACGGGCGCGGCCCGCGCCAGCCTCGCCCGTCGCGCCAGCGCGGCCCGCACCTTCACCTCCTGGGCGCATCGACAGGGGCTGATGGAGCATGACTGCGGTCTCCAGCTGGCCGCCCCGAAGGCGCGCAAGACGCTGCCAGCGGTGCTGCGGTCGGGTGAGGCCGACAGCATGATGGAGCGCGCTCAGGCCCTCGCCGACGACGAGCAGCCTCTCACCCTCCGCGACGCCGCCCTCGTGGAGCTGCTGTACGCGACCGGCATCCGGGTCAGCGAGCTGTGCGGCCTGGACCTGCCGGACATTGACCGCGATCGCCGGCTGCTACGGGTGTTCGGCAAGGGCGCCAAGGAGCGGTCGGTACCCGTCGGGAAGCCCGCTCTCGATGCCATGGAACGGTGGCTCAGGTTTGGCCGGCCGCTGCTGATGCAGCCGCGTTCGGGGTCCGCCGTCTTCCTCGGATCCCGGGGCGCGCGCGTGGACCCGCGCACCGTGCGCGCCGTCGTCCACCGTCTCGTCGGCACCGTCGAGGGAGCCCCCGACATCGGCCCTCACGGGCTGCGGCACTCGGCCGCCACGCATTTGCTCGAGGGAGGAGCTGACCTGAGGTCGGTCCAGGAACTGCTTGGCCACGCTACGCTCGCCACGACCCAGGTCTACACACACGTCTCCGTGGAGCGGTTGAGAGCGACGTATGAGCAGGCGCACCCCCGCGCGTGATGGCGCTGTCGCTCTTCCAGCACCCTCCATTTCCGAGGCCGTGGACGTGACCGAGGCGGTCGACGCAACCGACAGCTCCCTGCCGGAGGCAGCGGCGCCGGACACTGCTGCAGACGACGCCTCGGACCCCGCCGACGCGGGTCGCGCCAACGAGCAGGCTCTCCGCGAGCTGTGGGCCGGCTTCAAACGGACCGGGGACGAGGCCCTCCGCGAGCGGCTGATCCTCCACTACTCGCCGCTGGTCAAGTACGTCGCGGGCCGCGTCGGCGTCGGGCTGCCCGCCAACATCGAGCAGTCAGACCTCGTGTCCTACGGCATCTTCGGCTTGATCGACGCGATCGAGAAGTTCGACATCGAGCGCGCGATCAAGTTCGAGACCTACGCCATCAGCCGCATCCGCGGGGCGATCATCGACGAGCTGCGGACCATCGACTGGGTGCCGCGCTCGGTCCGCGCCAAGGCCCGCGACGTCGAGCGGGCGTACGCCGCCCTCGAGGCCCAGCTGCACCGCACCCCGACGGAGTCCGAGGTCGCAGCCCAGATGCAGATCTCGCTCAGCGAGCTGCACCAGATCTTCAGCCAAGTGTCCTTCGTCAACGTCGTCGCCCTGGACGAGCTGCTCACCGCCGGCTCGGAGAAGGGCGACAAGCTCTCGCTCGTCGACACCCTCGAGGACACGCGTGCTGTCGATCCGGTGCTCGCCTTCGAGACGGAGGAGACGAAGTACCTGCTTGCCAAGGCGATCAACTCGCTGCCCGAACGGGAGAAGATCGTCGTCACGCTCTACTACTACGAGGGCCTGACTCTCGCCGAGATCGGCCAGGTCCTCGGCGTCACCGAAAGCCGCATCTGCCAGATGCACACCAAGGCCGTGCTTCAGCTGCGCGGCCGGCTTGTTGACAGTGACTGACGCGGGCGGGCGCGGTCCGAGTCCCGCTGCCGAGCTGGAGCGCGTCAACGATCTCTGGGGGGACGACTGGCCCAAGGTGGCCTCTCTCTGGACCCTCGAGCCATCCGTTGTCCACCTCAACCACGGCTCCTTCGGCGCCGTGCCGCGTCCCATCCAGCAGGAACAGCGCAGCTGGCGCGAGCGCATGGAGTCCAACCCGGTGCGCTTCTTCGCGCGCGAGGCTGCGGGCGCGCTCGAGGTCGCGCGTGGCGAGCTTGCGGCCGCCCTCGGATTCGACGACGCGTCCGAGATCGGCTTCGTTCGCAACGCCACCACGGGAGTGGGCACCGTGCTCGCGTCCCTCGCGCGATCGGGTCGACTGGGCGCGGACACGACGCTCTGGCACACCGACCACGCCTACGGCGCGGTCGTCATCGCCGCGCAGCGCATAGGCGCCGACACCGGCTCCCCAGTCCGCGAAGCGCCGGTCCGTCTGGGCGGCGGCAGCGACGAGATCCTCGACGCCCTGGCCGCCGTCCGCCCGAACGACGTCGTCCTGCTGGACGCGGTCACGTCCGCCACCGCCTGGCGGCTGCCCCTCGCCGAGGTCGTCCCCGTACTGCGCGACCGCGGTGCAGTCGTCATCGTCGACGCCGCCCACGTGCCGGGGATGACACCGATCGCGGCCTCAGGGGTGGACGCGGACTTCTGGACTGGCAACCTCCACAAGTGGGCCTGCTCACCGCGAGGCACCGCTGTCCTCCACGCCCGGCCCGAGCATCGCGCCCTGCTGCGTCCCCTCGTCGCGTCGTGGAACGACGATCAGGGCTTTCCTCGCGCCTTCGACCTTGCTGGCACCGATGACGTAACGGCTTGGCTCGCCGCGCCCGCCGCCTTGCGCCTGCTCGCTCGGCTGGGCACCGACCGCCTCCGCGACCACAATGTCCGGCTTGTTCGGCAGGGCCGCGACGTCGTGTCAGCGACGTTGCAGGAAGTGTCCCGCTCCGCTCGCCACACCCGGCTGAGCCCGGACGACCGGTCGCGACCGCTCGAGGATGACGTCGCCACCTGGCCCGACGATGACGCGGTCTTCATGCGCCTTGTCCCGCTGCCTGGGCCACTCGCCGCGGACCAGCAGAGCGCCTCCGCGGTCCAGCGACACCTCGCGACCGAGCTGGGAGTGGAGGTGGCGGTGACCTCCTGGCGCGGTCACGGCTTCGTGCGCCTGAGCGCTCAGGCCTATAACTGCCCCGCGGACTACGTCCGGCTGGCCCAGGGTCTGCCAGAAGCGGTGGACACCCTTCGCTCACCCACTCCGCGCAAGCACAGCTAGGGACCAGAGCCGAGGTAGGGAAGCAGCCTTACTCGGGATGTCGCGAAGAACAGCACCGGATTGACATAGGTGTCACCTCGGCGCGCTCCCAGATGCAGGCAGGCCGAGCTGCAGTGGGAACCCGTGGCCTGCAACCACCCGATGACCTCGCCGCGGTGGACTGTCTCGCCTTCGACCACGACTTCGGTCACGGGCTGGTAGGTCGAGCGGAGGCCCCCGGGGTGCTGGACCGACACCACCCCGACGTCACCGATGCGGCCGGCGAACACGACGACGCCGTCGGCGACCGCGCGGACTGCACCGCCAGCCGCCCCTCGGACGTCGATGCCTCGATGGCCCGGGAGCCACCGCTGCGCCGGAGGGTCGAAGGCGGCGACGAGCTGCGGGCTGCCGTCCAGGGGGTACCGCCAGCGGGATGGAGCGCCGCTGGCCGCACCATCGGCGCTAACCGGCACGGGCGTGGCCGTCGGTCCGATGGGGGCCGCGCTGGCGAGCAGTGCGGTCCCCACCAGGGCGGCCACATGAGCGAGGGCGGCGACGGCGGGCATCCCGCCACTCTCGACGTTCGGGAAGGGGCGTGGCGGTGGGGAGCGCGACGCTGTGGACGGCGGCAGGCGGTCACCAGCGCTGGGGACAGCCGCGCTCGTGGTCCGGCGACCGGTCGGGATGCCACTACACTGGAGCCTTGCGTCCGGACCCTTCCAGGGGCCGGGCGACATCACAGCGCCGTTCTGCGGTCAACGCCAGCTCTCGCCGAGCCGGCGCCAGCCAAGCCGCAGCTCCTCCTGGCCAGGTCCGACGCCGTCCGCGGCAGAGGTGCCAGTGCAGGTGGGCGCAACGAGCGGGGCCCGCCGGGTCCTGCGCACAACCGAGTTGCGCCCGGTCGCGGGCGCGGAAGGAGCACGTCGGCATGGCCGTCGTCACGATGCGCCAGCTCCTCGAGAGCGGCGTCCACTTCGGGCACCAGACCCGTCGCTGGAACCCCAAGATGAAGCGCTTCATCTTCACTGAGCGCAACGGCATCTACATCATCGACCTGCAGCAGTCGCTGTCCTACATCGACCGTGCCTACGAGTTCCTCAAGGAGACGGTGGCCCACGGCGGCAGCGTCCTCTTCGTCGGGACGAAGAAGCAGGCCCAGGAGGCGATCGCCGAGCAGGCGACCCGCGTCGGCATGCCCTACGTCAACGAGCGCTGGCTCGGCGGCATGCTGACCAACTTCCAGACCGTGCACAAGCGGCTCCAGCGCCTCAAGGAGCTCGAGGAGATCGACTTCGACGACGTCGCCGGTTCCGGCATGACGAAGAAGGAGCTGCTCGTCCTCAAGCGCGAGAAGGACAAGCTCGAGAAGACCCTCGGCGGTATCCGCGACATGGCCAAGGTGCCGAGCGCGGTCTGGATCGTCGACACCAAGAAGGAGCACCTCGCGGTCAACGAGGCGCGCAAGCTCAACATCCCGGTCGTCGCGATCCTCGACACCAACTGCGACCCCGACGAGGTCGACTACAAGATCCCCGGCAACGACGACGCGATCCGCTCCGTCACGCTGCTGACCCGGGTCGTGGCCGATGCGGTCGCCGACGGACTCATGGCCCGCGCCGGTGCCAACCGGGGCGGCGACAGCGCAGCGAGCACCAGCGAGGCCGAGCCGCTGGCCGAGTGGGAGCAGGAGCTCCTCGCCGGCGCAGCCGAGCAGCCTGCAGCCGAGCAGCCTGCAGCCGAGCAGCCCGCGGTCGAGCAGCCCGCGCCTGCCGTCGCCGAGGGCGACGCCCAGCCCCAGTCCTGACCGCCCCTGTTCTGCACTGAGAGCGAGACCTTTCTGCCATGGCAGAGTTCACAGCAGCTGACGTCAAGAAGCTCCGCGACGCCACGGGCGCCGGGATGATGGACGCCAAGAAGGCGCTGCAGGAGAACGACGGCGACTTCGACAAGGCCATCGAGACCCTGCGCATCAAGGGTGCGGCGAAGGCCGCCTCTAAGGCGTCCGAGCGCACCGCGAGCAACGGCCTCGTCGCCGCGGCCGAGAACGCGATGATCGAGCTTGCCTGCGAGACCGACTTCGTCGCCAAGAACGAGCAGTTCCAGCAGCTGGCCGCCGACATCGCCGCCCACGTCGCCAAGAGCGGCGTGACGGACGTCGACGCCCTGCTCGCCGAGACCCTGGCCGACGGCAAAACCGTTGCCGACAACATCACGTCGGCCTCGGCTGTCATCGGTGAGAAGATCGAGCTGCGCCGCGCGATCCGTCTCGACGGCACCGTCGCGACCTACATGCACCGCCGCAGCAGCGACCTGCCCCCGCAGGTCGGCGTGCTGGTGGCCTTCACCGGCGACAGCTTGGAGGCGGCCCGCGGCGCGGCGATGCAGATCGCGGCGATGAAGCCCCTCTTCGTCACGCGTGACGAGGTGCCGGCGGAGACCGTCGACAACGAGAAGCGCATCGCCGAGGCGACCGCTCGTGAGGAGGGTAAGCCCGAGCAGGCGCTGCCCAAGATCGTCGAGGGGCGCGTCAACGGCTACTTCAAGGACGTCGTCCTGCTCGAGCAGCCCAGCGTCCAGGACAGCAAGCGCACGGTGAAGGCCGTGCTCGATGAGGCCGGCGTGCAGGTCTCGGCGTTCGCCCGCTTCGAGGTGGGCGTCGGCTGAGAGCCGGTCCCCGAACGACGCCGCGAGGGCGAGCCTGGGAATCCCCGGGCTCGCCCTCGTTGCATGATGAGCCCACGGCAGCAGCGACGAGAGAGATGGCGACCGGCGTATGGATGTGACGACCACCGCAGGCGTGCACGTGCTGGAGGACGCGCGAGCGCGGCACGGGTACTCCCGGGTCCTGCTGAAGCTCTCCGGTGAGGTCTTCGGGGGAGGCGCCGTAGGCGTCGACATCGACGTGGTCCAGAACATCGCCAGCCAGATCGCGGACGTCGTCCGCACCGGGGCCCAGGTTGCGATCGTGGTCGGTGGCGGCAACTTCTTCCGTGGCGCTGAGCTGCAGCAGCGCGGCATGGAGCGGGCGCGCTCCGACTACATGGGCATGCTCGGCACTGTCATGAACTGCCTCGCGCTGCAGGACTTCCTCGAGCGGGCCGGCGTCGAGACGCGCGTGCAGACGGCCATCACCATGGGTCAGGTCGCGGAGCCGTACATTCCTCGGCGAGCCGTGCGGCACCTGGAGAAGGGCCGCGTGGTCATCTTCGGTGCCGGCGCGGGCATGCCGTACTTCTCGACAGACACGGTGGCGGCGCAGCGCGCCCTGGAAATCGGGTGCCAAGTGCTGCTCATGGCGAAGAACGGCGTCGACGGGATCTACGACGCCGACCCGCGACTCGTCCCGGACGCACGCAAGTTCGACCGGATCTCCTACCAGGAGGTCATCTCACGAGGGCTGAAGGTGGCAGACGCGGCCGCCTTCAGCCTGTGCTCGGAGAACCACCTCCCGATCCTGGTCTTCAACCTCCTCGACGAGGGCAACATCGCTCGCGCGGTCGCGGGTGAGAGGATCGGGACGCTGGTGACGCACGACGAGGCGAGGGAGCTGGACCGGTGATCGACGAGGCACTCCTCGAAGCCGAGGAGAAGATGGACAAGGCGGTCTCCGTCGCCAAGGACGACTTCGCGACAATCCGCACCGGCCGCGCGCACCCTGCCATGTTCAACAAGATCGTGGTGGACTACTACGGCGCTCCGACGCCGGTCAACCAGCTCGCGTCGTTCCAGACGCCCGAGGCGCGGATGATCATTGTCGCTCCTTACGACAAGGGCGCCACCGCCGCTATCGAGCGGGCTATCCGCGACTCCGACCTGGGGGTCAACCCCACCAACGACGGCAACGTCCTGCGGATCGTGCTCCCGCAGCTCACCGAAGAACGCCGCCGCGAGTTCATCAAGCTCGCGAAGACCAAGGCGGAGGACGCACGCGTGTCGATCCGCAACATCCGGCGACACGCGAAGGACCAGCTCGACCGGCTCGTCAAGGACGGCGACGCCGGCGAGGACGAGGTCTCGCGGGCCGAGAAGGAGCTGGAGAAGGTCACCGCTCGCTACGTCGCCGCTGTTGACGAGCTGCTCAAGCACAAGGAAGACGAGCTGCTCGAGGTCTGATGACAGTGACTGAGCCCGCCGCTGAGGGCGCCCGCCGGAGGACGCTCGGCGAGGCTCGACAGACGTCGTCGCCTGCCGCAGCCGGCACCCATCCTCGTCGCGCCGGCCGCAACCTCCCCGTCGCCATCGGTGTCGGCGCGCTGCTCGGCGCCGTCGTGCTGGTCTCGCTGTTCGTCCGCCGCGAGGCCTTCGTCGTGGTCGCGGCCGTCGCGGTCTCCGGGGCCATGGCCGAGCTCGCGGCGGCTCTGCGCCACCAGGCCACCTCCGTGCCGCTGAAGGCACTGGTTCCTGGAAGTGCGGCGATCGTCGTCGCGGGTTTCGTCGCGGGTGCTGACGGGGTCCTCGTAGCTGCCGTGCTCACTGCCGGCGCCGTGGTCGCACTGCGCATGCGCGGCGCGACCGCCGGATTCCTGCGTGATGTGGCCACGAGCGTGTTCGCCCTGGTGTGGGTGCCGGTTCTGGCGTCCTTCGCAATGCTGTTGCTGCGTCCTGACGACGGCGCCCGGCGCGTGCTCGTGTTCATCCTCCTGGTCGTCTGCAACGACGTCGGCGGCTACACCGCCGGCGTCCTCTTCGGGCGGCACCCGCTGGCGCCGGCGATCAGCCCGAAGAAATCCTGGGAGGGCGCCGCCGGATCGCTTGTGTTCGCTTGCGTGGGTGGCTCGCTGGCCGTGCCCCTGGCGCTGCAGGGTCCCTGGCTGGCTGGCCTCGTCCTCGGCATCGCCACCGTGGTCTCGGCGACCTTCGGCGACCTCGCCGAGTCGATGGTCAAGCGCGACCTCGGCATCAAGGACATGGGGCATCTGCTCCCCGGCCATGGGGGCCTGATGGACCGGCTGGACTCACTGCTGCCGAGCGCGCCGGTCGCCTTCGCCATCCTGGCCGTCTTCGTCGCCTGACGGGCGAGTAGGTCGGCGACCCAGCGGTGATGATCCGGGGGTGGTCGAGTTCGCCCTACCCGCACGGACGCTGATCGACGTCGCCACGGGGGAGACGATCGTCGCGATGGTCGCGGCGTCGCTGATCGGCCTGGTGATCGGGGCCATCTCCGATGTCGTCACTCGGCTTGCAGCCTCCGCCAGCGACTCGCCCACCATCCGCGACCTGCACCGTCGCTGCCATCGTCCCTGGGCCGCGACGCTCGTGGCGGTCGCGCTGCTGCTGTCGATGCCGAGCGGGGATGGTCGTTGGACCAACCGGATCCAGCACGGGGTCGGCATCGTCTCGATCGCCGCCGTCGCCTGGCTCGTGGTCGGGATCCTCTTCGTCCTCGAGGACGCCGCCTTCCGTCGGCTGCGCCTCGATGTGGCCAACAACCTGCGAAACCGCAGGCTGCGGACCCAGCTCGACCTCGTCCGCCGCGTCACAGCGGTGGCGATCACCATCGTGGCTGTCGCCGCGATCCTGTTGACCTTCCAGCCGATGCGCACCTTCGGAGCCAGCCTCCTGGCGAGCGCGGGGCTCGTCGGCGCCATCGCCGGCTTCGCGGCGCAGGCGACACTGGGCAACCTGTTCGCCGGTCTCCAGCTCGCGTTCTCCGACGCCTTACGGATCGACGACGTCGTCGTCGTGCAGGACCAGTGGGGACGTGTCGAGCAGATGACGCTCACCTACGTCGTCGTCCATCTCTGGGACGAGCGTCGGCTCGTGCTGCCGACGAGCTACTTCACCTCGACGCCGTTCGAGAACTGGACGCGGTCGGAGTCCCGGGTGCTCGGTGCCGTGCTGCTCTACCTCGACGCGACCGCCCCGGTCGACGAGCTGCGCCAGGTTGCACACCGGTTCGTCGAGTCGTCACCGCTGTGGGACCGGCGGGACTGGGTGCTGCAGGTCGTCGACATGACCGAGCGGACGATCGTCATCCGGGTGCTCGCGTCCGCGGCTGATGCTCCGAGCTCCTGGGACCTGCGCTGCGATCTGCGCGAGCACCTCATTCGCTGGCTCGTCGAGCACTACCCCGAGGCACTGCCACGCGACCGCGTCGTCGTCTCGGACGGACGTCGGGGATCCGACACCTCCCCTTTGCGAGTGGGGGAGACGCTCGATCTGCGCGACCCGCAGCGGCTGCTCACCGACGATGGGCGCTCGCCGCTGCCCATGGAACGACCCGGCGGATGACGCAACGAGCAGGGGACGACGAAGTGAGCCGGGGGACGACGGCGGCAGACGCGCGGCCGAGGCGATGTGGTCCAGGCCACCCGCGGGACGGGCTGGCACCGGTCAGCGACGGGTTCCAGGGGTGCTAGAGTTCTTGTTGTCCGAGCGGGAACGCGGGACACAGCGAGCGCGGCCTAGCCGCCGACGCTGTGGCCGGCCGCCGGGCCCCCTCTCCGAGATCGGCCTCCTCGAGGTCGGTTTGCGCCTGGGGAACTGAGGCTCAGGCCGACGTTTGACAGGCAGACGGGCAGGGGCTAAGTTATCCGGGTTGCCCCGAGAGCGTCAGCCGGTGTGGTTGGTGGGCGGGTGCGTCTGGTTCTTGAGAACTCAACAGCGTGTTTGGTTTTGTCAATGCCAAGTTTTTTTACCTCGTGCCCCTTTTTTGGGGTGGAGATTCCTTTGGTATAGATGGACGAGCT
>JBQCDV010000227.1:0-9839 GCA_051960855.1 Actinomycetales bacterium | reverse complement strand
GACGCCTTCAACGTCCCGCTGGTCTATCTCGCCGACGTCCCCGGCTTCATGATCGGCAGCGAGGTCGAACGGCAGGGCATCATCCGCCACGGCGCGAAGATGATCACGGCTGTCTCCGAGGCCACCGTGCCCCAGGTCTCGGTGATCCTGCGCAAGGCCTACGGCGCCGGCCTCTACGCGATGGATGGTCCCGGCTTCGGTCCCGACGCCACCCTCGCGCTGCCCACTGCACGGATCGCGGTCATGGGACCAGAGGCGGCCGTCAACGCGGTCTACGCCAACAAGATTGCCGAGATCGAGGACGAGCAGGAGCGGGCCGACTTCGTGGCCGAGCGGCGCCGGGAGTACGAGGCCGACGTCGACCTGCTGCGCCTCGCGTCCGACCTTGTCATCGACGGCATCGTCCAGCCCCGCGACCTGCGTGAGGAGCTCGTGCGCCGGATCGCGATGGCCAGCGGCCGCTCCCGCCACTTCTCCGAACGGCGCCACGGTGTCCCGCCCGTCTGAGCCCGGTCTCGCCGTGAGAGGCGGTGCCTCGCCCGAGGAGGTCGCCGCCGTCGCCGCGGTCCTCGCTGCTGCTGCTTCTCGTCACGTCGACGCGAGAGCGACTGCGAGCGACGCGACAGGAGTGACGGCAGCGTCGTTCGCGGGCATGTGGCGAAGCCGACGGCGCGCGGCGCTACGGCGGACGCCCGCGCGCCGGTAGCGCGCGGACGGCCCCTGTCTCGCGCCGCGGGTCAGGATTGGACGGCTTCGTGTCGGGCGGCGTTGGCGTCGATGGCGTCTCGCACGTAGACCGCCAGCCCTGGCTCGACGTCGTCGTAGGTCCGGGCGAACCGCTCGTCGTCGACATACATCTGGCCCAGGCCGCGATGCATCGCGTACGGCACGTCGTAGAACCGCTGGTGGATGTGCTGGCGATGGGCCTCGGCCGCTGCCATCGCCCGGGGCCCGTCGGCGGGCTCGCCGTCGCGCAGGCACGCGGCGAGCTCTGCCGTGACGGCGTCGGCCTCGGCCTTGATGTCCTGCCAGTCGGCCTTGCTGTAGCGGGCGGTCCTCGCCTGCGACTGGCGCCAGGCGTCGGTGTCGCCCCAACGCTGCTCGGCCTCCTGCGCGTAGTCCTCCGAGAAGCTCTCGCCGAACAGCTCTCGCTGCTCCTCCGGTGTGAGCTGCGTGCCCGTCATCGTCGCCTCCAAGGCTCGGTCGAGGGCCGACACAAGCTCGGTGAGCTCGGCCAGCCGGGACTCCACAGCGGCTCGTTGCCGCCGCAGGTGCCCGGCGACGTCGGCATGCGCGTCGTCGAGGATCGCTGCGATCTCCTCGAGGGCGAAGCCGAGGCGCCGGTAGACGACGACGTGCTGCAGCCGCTCGAGGTCGGCGTCGGTGTAGAGGCGGTAGCCCGCGCTGCTGCGCGCACTCGGCCGCAAGAGCCCGACCTCGTCGTAGTGGTGCAGGGTCTTGACCGTCATGCCGGTGCGGGCGGCCACCTGCCCCACCGTGAGCGGCGCAGCTGCGTCGTTCGTCATGGTGACCACGATGCGGCCTCCGGTCGCCGGAGGGTCAAGCCCCCGTGGCCCTCGACCTCCAGAGCCTCCGGCCCTAGGCCTCCAGAGCCTCCGGCTCTAGACCTCCAGAGCCTCCGGCTCCTCGAAGGACGAGCGCTCGATGTGGTCGCGCATGGCCGCGGTCCGCAGCCGCACCTTCACGCCCCAGACCATGACGACGACCGTCAGGATGAACGTGGCGACGAAGCCGGTACCGAAGCCGAGCGTGCCCGTGCCGCCGCCGTAGCTGCCGATCCAGCTGATGAAGGCGAGGCCGATCAGCCACGGGAAGACCCACGACCCGGAGCGCCAGTCGAACCCGTGCGGGTGGCCACCGGTCGCCTTGTGGATGATCAGCAGGACGTAGCCGATGAGGATCGCGACGAAGAGCTTCCAGTTGGTCTCCCAACCCGTCCAGTAGACGATGAGGTTCGACGACCAGAAGGCGAGGAACGGCAGCACGTCGCCGCCGGGCAGCCGGAACGGGCGGCGCTGGTCGGGCAGCTCGCGCCGCATGGCGGCGAGGACGATCGGTCCAGAGCCGAAGGACAGGACTGTCGCGGAGGTGATGAAGCCGACGAGCTTCTGCCATCCGGGGAACGGCAGGAAGAAGATGAGCCCGACGAGGAACGCCACGATCAGGCTCACCCACGGCACACCCCGTGCGTTGAGCTTGGCCAGACCCTGCGGTGCGTTCTCGTTTTTGCCCATGGCGTAGGAGATGCGCGAGGTCACCGTCGTGTAGATGAGGCCGGTGTCGCCGGGGGAGATGATGGCGTCGGCGTAGAGCAGGCCGGCCAGCCACGCCATGCCGAGGATGCTGGCAATACCCGCGAGCGGGCCGAAGTCTCCGGCGAAGTTGAGATTGGTCCAGCCCTTGGCCAGGCTCGAGTCGGGCACGGCGCCGATGAAGGCGACCTGCAGACCGATGTAGATGACTGTGGTGATGAGCACCGACCCGATGACGGCGATCGGGACGTTGCGGCCTGGGTTCTTGCTCTCACCGGCCAGCTCGACGCCCTGCCGGAAGCCGAGGTAGGAGAAGACGATGCCCGCGGTGGCGATCGAGGAGAAGACCCCGTGCCAGCCGTTGGGCGTGAAGCCGCCGAAGCCGGTGAAGTGGTCGCCGTGGAACGTGGATAGCAGGAACGCCACGATGACCAGGCAGATGATCGCCAGCTTCCACCACACGATGACGGTGTTGGCCCGCGCGAACCACTTGACGCCGTAGAAGTTGACGACGCAGAAAATCGCCATGAGGACGACGGCGACCGCATAGCCGCCAGGCTGGAACACCTGGACGCCGTCGACCTCATGGGTCAGCCAGGGGATGTAGTTCGTGGCGTACTGGAGCGCCGCCTCGACTTCGATGGGCGCGACCGAGGCGGCAGCGAGCCACGTGATCCAACCGGCCGTGTAGCTCGCGAAGGAGCCGAAGGCGAAGTGGGGGAAGCGGACGACGCCGCCGGAGACCGGGAACATCGCGCCGAGCTCCGCGTACACGAGGGCGATGAGCAGGATCATCACGCCGCCCAGCGCCCAGGACACCACGGCGGCAGGGCCAGCCTGCTTGGAGGCGTTGAGGGCTCCGAACAGCCACCCGGAGCCGATGATGGAGCCGACGCTCGTGAACAGCAGCCCGATCCGGCCGACATCTCGGCGCAGGTTGCCCGATCCCGCTTCGGTCGCAGTTGTCGCCATCTGTCCTCCTCCGCCCACACGCCGTCCCCGCGGACGGTGGTCCTGGTAGGAGGAGTTTCACCTCACACCGCGTTTAACCGCTGGATAGCAAGGTTTCTGCGCGAACTTGGGAACCAGGAGAAGAAAGGTTAGGCTTCCCTTACTTTGTTGTCGTCGAAGGGACTCCCGTGCCACGCCGCCCCCTCACCGCCCGCTCGGTGATGGTCCTTGTCGCCGTCGCCACCGTGCCGCTCGCCACCGCCTGCTCAGTGCAAACGGGGGAGCAGACGGCGCAGACGGGGGAGCAGACGACGACGGCCGGCGCCCGGGGGGCGGGCGGGGGAGCCGGCGGCGCGGCCGTGGCTGTCACCGCCGCGGACCGCACCTGCACCCTGTCCACGGACCGGATCCGGAGCGGCACGGCCAGGCTCGCCATCACCAACACCGGCGTCCAGGTCACCGAGGTGTACGTCTACCGCCCCGACAAGACGATCGTGACCGAGCGGGAGAACATTGGCCCGGGGACGTCGGCGACGGTGACGGTGGAGCTGGCGCCGGGCACCTACTCAGTGACCTGCAAGCCCGGGATGACCGGAGACGGGATCGCGAGCACGCTCACGGTGACGGGGAGCGACGCGGCCTCGTCAGCGTCGGCGGCCGCCGACCCACGCCTCAAATCTGCCGTCTCCGGCTACCGCGCCTACGTCGCGCAGGAGGTGGACAGGACGCTCGCGGCGACCCAGGCCTTCGTCGCCGCGGTGACGGCAGGAGATGTCGCGCGCGCCAAGGAGCTCTACGCGCCCTCCCGTGTTGGCTGGGAGCGCATCGAGCCGGTGGCGGAGAGCTTCGGCGACCTCGACCCGAAGATCGACGCGCGGGAGGCCGACCTGGGTCCGGGGGACACCTGGACCGGCTGGCACCGTCTCGAGAAGGCGCTGTGGCAGACGGGCTCGGTGGCGGGGCTGTCCGATGTGGCGGCGCAACTGCTCGCCGACCTGCACGAGCTGGAGCAGCGCGTCGGGTCAGCTCAGCTGACCGCGACAGGCATCGCCAACGGTGCCAAGGAGCTTCTCGATGAGGTGGCCACGGGCAAGATCACCGGTGAGGAGGAGGCATTCAGCCACACCGACCTCGCCGACTTTCAGGCCAACCTGGAGGGCGCACGGCGCGCCTACCAGCTCCTCCGGCCCGTCGTGGCGGAGCAGGAGGCTGCCCTCGCTGCGACACTGGACCGGGAGTTCGCCGATGTCCAGCACGCGCTGGACGCCCATCGCACCGCCGACGGCCCGACTGACTTCGTCTCCTACGAGACCGTCGCGCCACAGGAGCGCAAGCACCTGGCCGACGCGGTGGACGCGCTCGCCGAGCCGCTGTCACATCTGGCCGCCGCGGTCGCCCGCTGATGCAGGGGATCTCGCGCCGCGCGCTACTGCGCCTGGGCGGCGCCGGAGCAGTCGGCGCGGCCGGAGCCGCGATCGGGGTGGGGGTCAGCTCCCGCGTCGAGGCAGACGGGCATGCTTCCCGAACGGCGCACGACCTCGCAGCGGGCGTGGTGGAGTGGCGAGGACAGCACCAGGCGGGGGTTGCGACCCCGGTGCAGGACCGTCTGCACCTGGCGGCGTTCGACCTGACCACGGAGTCCCGCGATGACCTCGCCTCCCTCCTCCGGGACTGGACGCGGGACATCGCGGCGCTGACGGCCGGGCGCCCCGTGGGCGACGGCGGGGCGGTGCGCGGCGCTCCGCAGGCGCCACCCGCGGACACCGGCGAGGCGCTCGGTCTGCCGTCCTCGCGGCTCACGGTGACCGTCGGGGTAGGGCCATCGGTGTTCGCGCTCGACGGCAGTGACCGATTCGGCCTCTCGGCACGTCGTCCCGAGGCGCTCGAGCCACTTCCGCACTTCCGTGGCGACCAGTTGGACCCGGCGCGCAGCGACGGGGACCTGATCGTCCAGGCATGCGCGGACGACCCGCAGGTCGCGGTGCACGCCGTCCGAACGCTGGCCCGGACCGCGTTCGGACGCGCCGGTGTCCGGTGGTCGCAGCTCGGCTTCGGCAAGACTTCGTCCACGACGCCGGAGGCGGCAACCCCCCGCAACCTGTTCGGATTCAAGGACGGCACGGCCAACATCGCGCATGACGATGAGTCGGCGCTGCAGGAGCACATCTGGGTAGGCGACGGCGACGACACGCGAGCCCGGTGGCTCGTCGGCGGCACCTACCTCGTCGCCCGCCGCATCCGGATGCACATCGAGACCTGGGACCGGGAGAGCCTGCGTGGCCAGGAGCGGATCATCGGCCGGACCAAGGGCGAGGGGGCGCCGCTCGGCAGGTCACGTGAACACGATGTGGTGCATCCCGCGACGCTGCCCTCGAACAGCCACGTCGCGCTGGCCCATCCCAGCAGCAACGAGGGCCGCCGCCTCCTGCGCCGCGGCTACTCCTTCGTCGACGGCAGCGACGGGTTAGGCCGCCTCGACGCCGGTCTGGTCTTCCTTGCGTTCTGCCGCAACCCGCAGACCCAGTTTGTCCCCCTGCAGGACAAGCTGTCGCGGATGGACGCGCTCAGCGATTACCTCGAGCACACCGCGTCGGGCCTGTGGGCGGTGCTGCCCGGTGTCCCGGCTGGGGCGTCCCCGACGGACTACCTCGGACGCGCTCTGCTCGAGGTCTGACTGCTGCCGTCGGAGACGCGTCACTTGTGGGAGCGCACGTCCTGCCGCCACAGGTCGGTGACGGAGACGCCGAGCTCGGCGAGCAGCTCGCGCAGCAGCGGCAGGCTGATGCCGACGACGTTGTGGGGGTCGCCTTCGACCCGCGTGACGAAACAGCCTCCGAGGCCGTCGAGGGTGAAGCCGCCCGCAACGGCCAGCGGCTCGCCTGTCGCGACGTAGGCGTCGATCTCTCCGTCGGACAGGTCGGCGAAGACGACGCGAGTGCGAGCGACGGCGCTCGCCACCGACCCGCTTGTCATGTCCACGACCGTGTGGCCGGTGCAGAGCACTCCGGTGCGGCCGCGCATCTGGCGCCACCGCTGCCGCGCGAGGTCGGGCTCGCCGGGCTTGCCGAACGCGACGCCGTCCAGCTCGAGCACGGAGTCGCAGCCGACGACGAGTGCCGCCTCCGGCAGCCCGGGCTGCGACGCGACCGCCCGCGCCTTCGCCTCCGCGAGCGCAGCCGCGATGGCGCTGGGCTCGGACAGTCCCCGCTCGTCGACCAGGGCGTCCTCGTCGACCTCCGAGACCCACACCAGCGGGTCGAAGCCGGCCGCCCGCAGGGTCGCGAGCCGGGCCGGTGAGGCGGACGCGAGGACGAGGACGTGCGGGTCGGCAGCTGCGTCGTTCACTGCGCTAGGCAATCACAGCCGCAGGTGACGCAGCCGCCGACCCATTCGACGGTCACTGCCGTCAGGCAGGCACGGGGACCTGGGCAGGGATGCGGTCGCGCACGTCGACCACGGGGGCGTCGAGGTCCACCGGAGGCGCATCGAGCACGCGCCGGTCGAGGATGCCCTCGCGGGCGGCGACGACGACCGGCACGAGCGCCTGGCCGGCCACGTTGGTCATCGTCCGCATCATGTCGAGGATCGGGTCGATGGCCAGGAGCAGGCCGGCGCCCTCCAGCGGCAGGCCCAGCGTGGACAGCGTGAGCGTCAGCATGACGATGGCGCCGGTGAGTCCCGCGGTGGCCGCCGAGCCGACGACGGAGACGAACGCGATCAGCAGGTAGTCACCCACGTGCAGCTGCACGCCGAAGACCTGCGCGACGAAGATCGCGGCGAGCGCGGGGTAGATCGCTGCGCAGCCGTCCATCTTCGTGGTGGCGCCCAGCGGCACTGCGAACGAGGCGTACTCCCGGGGGACGCCGAGCCGCTCGGTCACGACGCGCTGGGTGAGGGGCATGGTCCCGACCGAGGAGCGGGACACGAAGGCCAGCTGCAGAGCCGGCCACGCACCGCGGTAGAAGCGGACGGGGTTCACGCGGGCGGCGAGGCCGAGGATCGTCGGGTAGCTCAGCAGCAGGACGAGGGCGCAGCCGACGTAGACGTCGACCGTGAACTTCGCCAGGGGTGCCACGAGGTCCCAGCCGTAGCTGGCGACCGCGTTGCCGATCAGGCCGAGGGTGCCGAGAGGTGCGAGGCGGATGACCCACCACAGCGCCTTCTGCACGAGGGCCAGGATCGACTCCGTGAGCGCCAGGAAGGGCTTGGCGGCCTCTCCCGCGGCGAGCGCCGCGGCGCCCAGGACGAGCCCGAGGAAGACGATCTGCAGGACGCCGCCGTCGGGGGTGAAGGCGGTGATGATGTTGGTCGGGATGATCTGCCCGAGGAAGTCGCTCCAGCCGCCGACGTGGACGTCGTCGGGCAGCTTGGCCGCGGTGGTGTCGAGCGTGACGCCGTGGCCCGGGTTGGTGACCAGCCCGATGAGCATGCCGATGACGACGGCGATGCCGGCGGTGATGGCGAACCACAGCAGAGTGCGACCGGCGAGGCGGGCGGCGTTGGTCACGCCGCGCAGGGACGCGATGCTGACGATGACCGCGGTCAGCACGAGCGGCGGCACGGCGAGGCGCAGCAGCTGGACGAAGATGTGCCCGATCTGGGCGAGGGTGGTCGTCAGCCAGGTGACGTTGCCGTCACGGGCGACGAGACCGAGCACCAGGCCGAGCACGAGGCCGGCGAGGATCTGGGCGCCGAACGGGATCCGCGCGAGCGAGCTGAGGGGATTGCGGCGCACGCCGGAGGGCGGCGAGGACAACTGCGATGACATGGAGGAGTGCTTTCGTGACGACCGGCGACGGGCCGGCCAGGGGACGACGGTGACGGAGGCGGCTCAGCCTCGACACGAGGTCGTCGTCACGCGCAGCAGGTCGACGTGAAGTCGGCGCGTGAGCAGCAGCTCGGTGGCAGCGGTGTCCATGACGTCGGTCCGCAACTGGGGGTGGCGGGCGCTTATTCCCGTCGCTTCTGACTTTCTTGTGTCAGTCGCGCATCACAGCGGCCACGCGCTGCGGCGCCACCCGTCGCTGCTTGTCGTCAGACCGACCCGAAGTCGCCGGCGGTGGTCGCTCCACCCCGACACCGGCGAACGCCGCAGCTCGTGGTTGCCCGCCGTCGCTCCGCTGGCCTTCGCGCCCTGGACGGCCAGCACGGCGACGACGGCGGCGAGCTCAGCCGCGCTGGGCCTGCCGCCGACGACGTGCAGGAGCGGCGTGGACGGCGTTCGGGGATCGGGGGTGCTCCCGGTGTCTCCGCCGCTCACAGCGGGATGTTCCCGTGCTTCTTGGGGGGCAGGGAGTCGCGCTTGGTGCGTAGCGCGCGCAGCGCCCGGATGACGTAGGAGCGGGTGTAGGACGGGGGAATGACCGAGTCGACGTAGCCTCGCTCAGCGGCCACGTAGGGGTTGGCGAGCGTGTCCTCGTACTCCGTGATGAGCCGCTGCCGCAGCGCGTCGACGGCCTCCGGGCTCTCGGTCGCCGCCTCGCGCAGCTCCTGGCGGTAGAGCAGGTTGACCGCTCCCTGCGCTCCCATGACGGCGATCTGGGCGGTCGGCCAGGCCAGGTTGATGTCGGCGCCCAGGTGCTTGGAGCCCATCACGTCGTAGGCGCCGCCGTAGGCCTTGCGGGTGATGACGGTGACCTTCGGGACGGTCGCCTCGGCGTAGGCGTAGATGAGCTTGGCTCCCCGGCGGATGATGCCCTGCCACTCCTGCCCGGTGCCCGGGAGGAAGCCGGGGACGTCGACGAACGTCAGCACGGGGATGTTGAAGGCGTCGCAGAACCGCACGAAGCGGGCCGCCTTCTCGCTCGCGTCGATGTCGAGCGTGCCGGCCAGTTGCAGGGGCTGGTTGGCCACGACGCCCACCGGCCGGCCCTCGACGCGGCCGAAGCCGACGAGGATGTTGGGTGCGAACAGCGCCTGCACCTCGAGGAAGTCGCCGTCGTCGAGCACGTGCTCCACGACGCGGTGCATGTCGTATGGCTGGTTGGGGGAGTCGGGGACGAAGCTGTCGAGCTCGCGGTCCTCGTCGGTGATCTCCACGACGACGTCCGCGTCGACCGCCGGCGGGTCCTCGAGGTTGTTCTGCGGCAGGTAGGACAGCAGGGCGCGGACGTAGTCGATGGCGTCGTCCTCGTCGGTGGCGAGGTAGTGGGCGTTGCCGCTGGTCGCGTTGTGCGTCCGGGCGCCGCCGAGCTCCTCCATGCCGACGTCCTCGCCGGTGACGGTCTTGATGACGTCCGGGCCGGTGATGAACATGTGCGAGGTCTGGTCGACCATGACCGTGAAGTCGGTGATCGCCGGGGAGTAGACCGCGCCGCCCGCGCAGGGGCCGACGACCAGGCTGATCTGCGGGATGACGCCCGAGGCGTGCGTGTTGCGGCGGAAGATCTCGCCGTAGGCGCCCAGGGAGGCCACGCCTTCCTGGATGCGGGCGCCGCCGGAGTCGTTGATGCCGATGACCGGGCAGCCGGTCTTCAGCGCGAAGTCCATCACCTTGACGATCTTCTGGCCGTAGACCTCGCCGAGGGCACCGCCGAAGACAGTGAAGTCCTGCGAGAACACCGCGACCGGGCGGCCGTCGACCGTGCCGTAGCCGGTCACCACGCCGTCGCCGTA
>JBQCDV010000226.1:0-3134 GCA_051960855.1 Actinomycetales bacterium | reverse complement strand
GTCGCGACGTCGACGCGGGACTCGCCAGCGCCGCTCTGGTCGGCGGGGCCGATCGCGCCGCCCATGTCGTGCAGTCGCGCGTCGTCGTCCTCGGGGCGTCCCATAGCGTCTCGTCCCTCACTGGTGTGTCGGATACGTCCTGTTCTGTCTCGTTCACAGGCGTCCCCGGTTGTCGGAGAGCGGAAACGGCATGTGCGGCACGACCCGTGGTATCCCTGCCTCATGGGACCCACCGAGGCACGTGACCCGGTCGCGGACCTCCTGGCCATCGCCTTCGAGCTCGAACGTCGCCTGGCGGCCAGCTACCGCGTCGCTGCCTTCCGGAGCGCGGCCGCGGCCATCGACGCCGTTCCGGGCTCACGCCTGTCGGCCCTCGCCGCCGCCGGACGCCTCACCGATCTCAAGGGGGTGGGCGCCCGCACCGCCGAGGTGGTGGCCCAGTCCCTGGCGGGCCAGGAGCCGGAGTACCTGCGGTCGCTGCTGGACGAGGAGGTGGCGGGGCCACCGGTGGGCGGAGCCGACCTGCTGGCGGCGCTGCGCGGTGACCTGCACGCGCACACGGAGGCCAGTGACGGGGGATCTCCCCTGGAGGTGATGGCTCTGGCCGCCCGCGACCTCGGCCACGACTACCTCGCCATCACCGACCACTCGCCCCGGCTGACGGTCGCTCACGGCCTCTCTCGCGACCGGCTGCTGCACCAGCTCGACCAGATCTCCGAGCTCAACTCCCGGCTCGCGCCGTTCCAGGTCCTGACCGGGATCGAGGTCGACATCCTGCTCGACGGCAGCCTCGACCAGGACGACGACCTGCTCAAGCGCCTCGACGTCGTGGTGGCCAGCGTGCACAGCAAACTGCGGATGCCCCGGGCCGAGATGACCGCGCGGATGCTGGCGGCGGTCTCGCACCCCGCGGTGGACGTGCTGGGTCACTGCACGGGCCGCAACGTGACCAAGGGCGGCCGCGGCGGTGCTACCCGCCCCGAGTCCGAGTTCGACGCCGAGGCCGTCTTCGCGGCCTGCGCGCGAGAGGGCGTGGCCGTGGAGATCAACTGCCGGCCCGAGCGGCTCGACCCGCCACAGCGGCTCCTCCGGCTCGCAGTCGAGGCCGGATGCCGGTTCAGCATCGACACCGACGCCCACGCGCCGGGGCAGCTCACCTGGCAGGGCTATGGGACGCTGCGCGCGGCCGAGTGCGGTGTGAGCGCCGAGTTGGTGATCAATACCTGGCCGGCGCTGTCCTGGAAGCGCCGCTGACCGTCAGCCCGCCCGCTGCAGCAGCCAGGCCTGGGCGTCCTCGAGGCTCTCCACGACGTCCTCCGCACCCGCCTCGCGCAGCTCCTCGGGCGAGAAGCCACCGGTGCGCACCGCCAGACCGGGGACCTTCGCCGCGCCGGCTGCCTGGAAGTCCCACGTCGAGTCGCCGACCATGAGCGCCTGCCCGGGGTCGTCGAGCTTCGACAACGCGACCTCGAGGATGTCCGGCGACGGTTTGGAGGACTCCGCATCGTCGCTGCTGGTGCTCGCTGCGATCAGGTCCGCTGCGCCGAGGACGTCGATGTAGTGGTCCACCTCCCGGCGGTGCCCGGAGCTAGCGAAAGCAAGTGTGACGCCGGACTTCGCAAGGGCCCGCAGCAGCTCGCGGGCCCCTGGCAGGGGCTGCACCTCGGTGAGAAACGGCTCGAACTCCTCGCCGTGCGCCTCCCGCAGCGCGTCCCCGTGGCGCCGTTCGACGTCGTCGCCGGCGAGCGCGGCTACGAGCCGGTCGCCGCCCATGCCGATGCTGCGATGGATCCGCCAGGTTGCCACGGAGACGTCGTAGCGTCGGAACGCGCGGCTCCACGCGATCGCATGCTGGTAGTTGGAGTCCATGAGCGTGCCGTCGATGTCGAACAGGATGGTGTCCACGCCGCATGTCCTTGCCACCGGAGGAAGCGAGCAACCCCGCACCGGCCAGGACGGGCGGCACCGGCGCCGGGCTCGTGCAGCGGTACTCGCGGGAGGGCGAGTTGGAAAGCGAGCGGCTCGACCGCAACTTCAACGAGATCCTGCAGGAGCTGCGGGTGGCTCAGACCGGGGTGCAGATCCTCTTCGCCTTCCTGTTGCCGGTGGCGTTCACACCCGCCTTCCGGCAGGCCGACGAGCGCTCCCACCGCATCTACGCCGCGACCCTCGTCCTCGCCGGCATCGCCGTCGCGGTGCTGATCGCGCCTGTCGCCCTGCACCGGGCGCTGTTCCGCCGGGGCCTGAAGGACGTCGTCGTGCGGGTCTCGGCCCGCCTGGCCGTGGCGGGGCTGGGACTGCTGTGCGTCACGATCGCCGGCGTGGTCCTGCTGGTCCTGGACGCAGTGTTCAGCTGGAACGTCGCCGTGGCGGTCACCGTCGTCGTCTTCCTCGCGTTCGTCACCCTCTGGGTGGTCCTGCCGATGATGGTGCGCCGACACGTCGCCCGGCTGCAGCGCGAGGAGGAGCGACGGCTCAAGCTGAGGTGACGGCGTAGAGGGCCACCGCCGCCGCTGCCGCGACGTTGAGCGAGTCGACGCCGTGGCCCATCGGAATGACCGTGACCACGTCGGCCGCGGAGACGCTGGCCGGGCGGAGGCCATCACCCTCCGTCCCCAGCAGCAGCGCCAGCCGGTCGGGGCGGTCGGCGGCGAGCGCCGGCAGCGGCACCGCATCGTCGGCGAGCGCCAGGGCGGCCACGCTGAAGCCGTGGCGGCGCAGGGTTTGCAGCCCGTCGGGCCACGGCACCCGCGTCCACGGCACCTGGAGCACCGTCCCCATCGACACGCGCACACTGCGGCGGTACAGCGGATCTGCGCAGCGGGGCGTGACCAGCACCGCGTCGGCGCCGAGGCCGGCGACGCTCCTAAAGATGGCACCGACGTTCGTGTGGTCGACGATGTCCTCGAGGACGACGACGGTGCGCGCGTCCCGCAGGACGACGTCCACGTCGGGCAGCGGCCGCCGGCCCATACAGGCAAGGGCACCGCGATGGACCGCGAATCCCGTGAGTGCCGCGAGCTGCTCGTCGTCGGCCAGGTAGACGGGGACATCGAGGGGGTCGAGCACGTCGGCCAGCGGTTCGGCCCACCGGGCGGAGCTGAGCACCGACCGGAGGGGGTAGCCGGCGGCAA
>JBQCDV010000225.1:0-7553 GCA_051960855.1 Actinomycetales bacterium | reverse complement strand
GTCCGCGATTGAGGCCGCGGCGAGCGCCCGCGAGGGCGCGACCGCTGTCCTCGTGGTCGCCCACCGGCTCTCGACCGTGGTCGGCGCCGACCGGATCGTCGTCCTCGACGAGGGCCGGGTCGTGGGTGCGGGCACACACGACGAGCTGGTCGCGAGCGTCCCGCTCTATCGAGAGCTCGCCGCCACCCAGCTGCTCGTCTGACCGCTGGTGGCCGCCAGCTGCTCATCTGACTGGCCCGCCATTTGCTCGTCTGACCACTGGTGGCCCGCCATTGACCACGGGAGGTCTGCCGGCTGCTTGATTGACCAATTGTCTGCCTCGGATGCTCGCCTGGCCTCGGTGCGGGAGTAGCGGCACGCGGACCGACGGTGGCTCCGAGAGGGGACAATGGGCCCGTGAGCGATCCGCTGCTGACCGCGCGTGCGGCGGTGCTGCACGACCTCGCGGCGCGGTCCCTGAACGACGCTGCCGTGGTGACCGTCGTCGAGGACGTGCTCGCCGAACGGCGCTGGTGGGTCGAGCAGTGGCCGGACGGGGCTCGCTACGTGGCGGGCCAGGTCGCGCAGGACGTGCAGGAGCGGCTGCTCGAGAGCCACGGCCGCTGGCCCCGCTGCGTCGGGTGCCCCAGCGGCGCCGGCGAGCACGAGCTGCGGATCGAGCCCGAGCTCGGCGACGACCCGACCTGGGTCTGCGAGGAGGCCCGGATGACGGTGGCGCCGCTGGGCTCGCTCACGGCGGCCGAGGCATGAGCGTCCTCGTGGATGACGCCAGCTGGCCGCACCGGGGCCAGCTGTGGGCGCATCTGGTCAGCGACGTGTCCTACGACGAGCTGCACGCGTTCGCCGCGCGGCTCGGAGTCCCTCGTCGCGCCTTCCAGGGCGACCACTACGACCTACCATCGGAACTCCGCGATGCAGCCGTGGCGCTGGGCGCCCAGCCGGTCGGCGGTCGCGAGCTGGTTCGGCGCCTGATTGCTGCGGGGCTCAAGCAGAGCCGCCGGCGCCAGGGCGCCCCGGCTGCGACCGCACCCGCGTCCGTCACGATGACAGGAGAAGCGTGAGGATCGTCCACGTCACCGACGTGTACCTGCCCCGCGTCGGCGGCATCGAGCGGCAGGTGCACCAGCTCGCCCTCCGTCAGGCCGCCGCGGGTCACGACGTCCACGTCCTCACGACGACCCCCTCAGCCGGTGACGATTCCGAGTCCGGTGTCCACGTACGGCGCCTCGGCCAGGGGCGTTGGCCGCGGCTGGGCCTCGTCGTGCCGCAGGCCTGGGCGCAGCTGTCCGCAGCGCTCACCGACATCGACCCCGACGCGGTCCATGTCCACGCCTCGGTGATGTCACCTCTCGGGCTGCTCGCGGCCCTTGCCGGGACGGCGCGGGACGTGCCGACCGTCGTCACCGTCCACTCCATGTGGGCGCATCTCACCCGCCCGTACCAGCGGGTGTTCGCCCTCACGGGGCTCCACCGTCGCCCGATCGCGTGGACCGCGGTGAGCCGTGCCGCCGCCGACCAGGTGCAGCTGGCTCTTGGCCCCACCGGCCGCGTCGGCGTCCTGCCCAACGGCATCGACCCCGCTGACTGGCGACTGCCCACCCCGGTGCAGCACGACGAGGTCCACGTCGTCGCCGTGCTGCGCCTGGCCGCCCGCAAGCGGCCGCTGGCCCTGCTCGAGGTCCTGCGCCGCGCCCGCCAGCAGCTGCCACCCGACGTCCGGCTGCGGGCGAGCATCGTCGGCGACGGTCGCCTGCGCGCCGCCGCGCAGCGCTATCTGGGACGACACGACCTGGACTGGGTGACCCTGCTCGGCAACCGCACGGCTGACGAGGTCCGCGAGCTGCTGCACGAGGCGGACGTCTTCGTGGCCACCGCGCGGCTGGAGTCCTTCGGTATCGCGGCTCTGGAGGCCCGCTGCGCCGGGGTGCCGGTGATCGCGCTCGCCGGGACGGGCGTGGCTGACTTCGTCGCGCACGGTCACGAGGGCTGGATCGCTGACAGTGACGACAACCTCGTCGCCGCACTGGTGCGCCTGGCCGGCTCGCCCGACGCGCGGGCGGCGATGTCTGCGCGCAGTCGCCGCGTGCCGCCGGCCGCGAGCTGGGAGGCGACTCTTGGGGCAGCGCAGGATGCCTACGCGCGGGCGGCCGTCCTCGCCGGCGCTCGGCTGCCTGTGCTGGCCCGACCCGCGTGACCTCGACGGCCGTCGTCGTGGTGACGGCGCTGGCCTCGGCGCTGGCCGCCGCGACCAGCTCGGTGCTGCAGCACCGCAGCGCCAGCCAGGCGACGCCCGAGCAGTCCCGCAGCGGCGTTCGGCTCGTGCTCCATCTACTCACCCAGCCGCTGTGGCTGCTGGGGACGCTGGCCGCGCTGGTCGGCCTCGCCCTGCACGTGGCGGCGCTGGACGGCGGCCGACTCACGCTCGTGCAGCCGCTGCTCGTCTCGGGTCTGCTGTTCGCGCTGCCGCTCAGTGTCCTTCTCGAACGCCGCCGTCCCTCGCTGACCGAGTGGGTGTGGGCGCTCGTGGTGATCGTCGGGCTGTCGGCGTTTCTCGCCGTCGCCGACCCGCGCAACGGCAGCGCGCCCGCGCCGGCGCCGCGCCTGGCTGCCGCCTCCGCCGTCGGGCTCGTCGTCATGCTCGCCCTCTGGCTCGCCGGCCGCGTGCGGCCCCGTGCCGCGGCGGTGCTGGTCGCGGCCGCTGGGGGCATCGGGTTCGGCGTCACGTCCGCGCTGCTCAAGCAGTGTGCCGCCCTCGCCGCTCGCGGGCTGCCGCAGCTGCTGGCGTCGTGGGCACTGTGGGGCTGCCTACTGGTGGGGGCTGCCTCGATCGTGCTGACCCAGGTCGCCTACCGGTCCGGGCCGCTGGCGTCGTCCCTTCCTGCGATGACCGTCGGGGACCCGGCGGCGGCGGTGCTGATCGGCGTCCTCGCCTTCGGCGAGCAGGTCACGCGGTCCGGGCCTGCGGTCGCTGCACAAGTGGGGGCGTTTGCGCTGATGGCGGTCGGGACGTGGCAGCTGGCACGCCGCTCGGACGCCGGCGTGGGGGCTGGTCTCGCCGCTTCGGAGGCGGCCTCCGCCCGGCCGTAGGGCCCCTGGCACGCCTCCTCGGCTGCGCGGTTCCGCCTACACCGCTGCGCGGTCGCGCCCACACCGCTGCGCGGTCGCGCCTACACGGCTGCTGCGATGCGCCCACACGGCTGGTGCGATGCGCCTACTCGGCGCCGTCGAGCTCGACCAGCTCCCGCTCGAGGTTTGCTCGTGCGGCGCTCTCCCAGCGCCGCGTGCCCGTGACCGTGCGGTAGATCGCCGGCCGTGCGAGCAGCCCACGCAGCACGGCGGCTCGCCCGCTGCGGAAGGCGTCCTCCGGCACCGCGGCGTACTCCTCACGAACCGCGGCCCGGTAGGAGTCGTACCGCTGCCGGTCGCTGCCCAGGATGGCCAGGTCGGCGTCGCACAGCACCTCGGCGTCGGCATCGCCGGTCTCGGGGGCGTGCGCGGCCGTCACCCGCACCAGCCGTGCCACCTCGGTGCCGGTCTCGACGGGCAGCCCGGCGTGAACCAGCACGTCGAGGGCCAGCTGGGCGCTGCGTTCCTCGTTGTCGGGGGCCAGCGGCTCGTAGATCGCGTCGTGGAACCACGCCGCCAGCCGCACCGTCTCCGGGTCGCGCGCGTGCACCTCGAGCAGGTCGATCGCGGCCATCACCTCGGCCAGGTGGCGCCGGTCGTGGTAGCGGCGGTGAGGCTCGGCGTAGCGGGCGAGCAGCTCCTCAAAGACCAGCGCGGACGACACGTCGAGCGAGTCTGGCACGGCATCAGCGTTGACGACGGGCTGGCGGAGGCAAGCCGCGTCACGCTCCGGCCGGCGGCGGCTCGTTGCCGGAGAGGACGTCCTCCGCGTCGAGGATCCGGTAGGCGTAGCCCTGCTCGGCGAGGAAGCGCTGCCGATGGGCGGCGTACTCCGAGTCGAGGGTGTCGCGGGCGACGACGGTGTAGAACCGGGCGCCGCGGCCGTCGGACTTCGGGCGCAGGACCCGTCCCAGCCGCTGCGCCTCCTCCTGCCGCGAGCCGAAGGTGCCCGACACCTGCACGGCCACCGAAGCCTCCGGCAGGTCGATCGAGAAGTTCGCCACCTTGCTCACGACCAGCGTCCGGATCTGCCCTGACCGGAACTCCTCGAACAGCCGCTCGCGCTCGGCCACCGACGTCTCGCCCTTGATGACGGGGGCGTCGAGGTGCTCGCCGAGCTCGTCGAGCTGGTCCAGGTACTGGCCGATGACGAGCACCTGCTCGCCCTCGTGCTGCCGGACGATCGACTCGACGACCCGGTTCTTGGTCGACGAGGTGGCCGCCAGACGGTAGCGCTCCTCGGGCTCCGCGGTCGCGTAGAGCATCCGCTCGTGGTCGGAGAGCGTCACCCGCACCTCGACGCAGTCCGCGGGTGCGATGTAGCCCTGCGCCTCGATGTCCTTCCATGGGGCGTCGAACCGCTTCGGACCGATCAGGGAGAACACGTCGCCCTCCCGGCCGTCCTCCCGCACCAGCGTGGCGGTGAGCCCGAGGCGGCGACGGGACTGGATGTCGGCGGTGAAGCGGAAGATCGGGGCCGGCAGCAGGTGCACCTCGTCGTAGATGACCAGGCCCCAGTCGCGGCTGTCGAAAACCTCGAGGTGGGAGTAGACGCCCTTCCGCTTGGTCGTCATCACCTGGTAGGTCGCGATGGTGACGGGCCGGATCTCCTTTTTGGACCCGGAGTACTCGCCGATCTCGTCCTCGGTCAGCGAGGTCCGCTTGAGCAGCTCGTGCCGCCACTGCCGGGCGGAGACGGTGTTGGTGACGAGGATCAGCGTGGTGGCCTGCGCCTTGGCCATCGCGGCCGCGCCGACCAGCGTCTTGCCGGCGCCGCAGGGCAGCACCACGACGCCCGAGCCGCCGTGCCAGAAGCCCTCGACGGCCTCGGACTGGTAGGGCCGCAGCGTCCAGCCCTCCTCCCGCAGGGCGATGTCATGGTGCTCGCCGTCGACGTAGCCGGCGAGGTCCTCGGCCGGCCAGCCCAGCTTGAGCAGCACCTGCTTGAGCGAGCCCCGCTCGCTGGGGTGCACCGCAACGGTGTCGGGGTCGACCCGCGCGCCGACCAGCGGCGCGACCTTCTTGGAACGCAGCACCTCCTCGAGCACGGCGCGGTCGGTGCTGACCAGCACGAGCCCGTGCACGGGGTGCTTCTCCAGCCGCAGCCGGCCGTAGCGGGCCATCGTCTCGGCGATGTCCACGAGCAGCGCGTGCGGCACCGGGTAGCGGGACCAGCGCAGCAGCACGTCGACGACCTGCTCGGCGTCGTGCCCGGCGGCGCGCGCGTTCCACAGGCCCAGCGGTGTCACCCGGTAGGTGTGGACGTGCTCGGGCGAGCGCTCCAGCTCGGCGAACGGGGCGATCTCGCGCCGGCAGTCTGGGGCCGAGGCGTGGTCGACCTCCAGCAGCAGGGTCTTGTCGCTCTGGACGATCAGCGGGCCATCGGTCACGCGCACCACCTTGGCATCGGGGTCTGACAACTTGCTCCACCTATCCCCAACCCCGAACGGCGCCGCGCGCATCCCGCCCGCGGTCGTCCAGCGGCGCCGTTCGGGAATCGGCTCACTAGGGTGGAGGTCTCAGGTGTGCCGGGAAGTCTGGTCGGCGCCCGCTGGCGGCTGCCCGCGGGCCGGTGAGCAGCGGCGACAGGCCGCAGACCAGGAGTGCCGGTGGACGACGCGACGACGTTCGGCGTGATGCTGCTCGTGACAGGCGCCTTCGGCCTGTTCGCCGTGCTGTCCAACCGGCTCACGACCCGGGTGCCGATTCCGACGCCGCTGTTCTTCCTGGTCGCCGCGGCCGTCATGTCGGACTTCGTCCCCTACGTCCACGGCCTGCCCGAGCACGTCGTGGACCGGATCGTCACGGTGGCGCTGCTTGCCATCCTGTTCTCCGGGGGGATGGGCATCGGGGCGCGCCGGTTCCGCGAGGCGGCTGCCCCGATCGTCATCACCGGAGTGGTCGGCACCTTCCTCACGGTCGCGGCCACCGCTGTGCTGGTGCACCTGGTCTTTGGGTGGTCGTGGTTCGTTGCGACTCTCGTGGGGACCGCTGTCGCCCCGACCGACCCCGCCACCGTCTTCAGCGTCCTCGGGCAGCGGGAGATCGCGGGGCGGTCCAGCACGATCCTCGAGGGGGAGTCCGGCGCGAACGACCCCGTCGGCATCGCGCTGATGGCCAGTCTCGTCGTCGCGGGGGAGCTGACGTGGGGCTCGGTCGCCGAGGTCGGCGGGCAGTTCCTGCTGCAGATGGTCATCGGCGCCGGAGCCGGCCTGGCCGGAGGTGTCGCCCTGCTGGCCTTCATGCGCCGGCTGCCGCTGCCGAGTGCGGCGCTCTATCCGCTGCGGACGATGTTCTGCCTGCCGGTCATCTACGGCCTCGCGACGGTCGCGCACGGGTCGGGCTTCCTCGCGGTCTTCGTCGCCGGCATCGTCCTGGGCGACGCCCGGGCGCCCTACAAGCGCGAGACCGAGCGCTTCCACGAGGTGCTGGCCAGCCTCGGGGAGATCGTGGCCTTCACCGTGCTGGGCCTGACGATCTCCCTGCGCGACCTGGTCAAGCCCGACGTGCTCGTCCCGGGGCTCGTCATCGGCGTGGGCCTCGCTGTCGTCATCCGCCCGGTCTTCGTCGGGCTGTGCCTGCTCCCGGCCCGGCTCGCGCGCAACGAGCGGATCTTCGTCCTGGCGTCGGGCCTCAAGGGCGCCGTGCCGATCCTGCTCGCCGGTTTCGTGCTGCGCGCCAACATCGCCGACTCCCACCGCATCTACGAGATCGTCGTCGACGTCGTGCTCTTCTCGGTGCTGGTGCAGGGCACGATGGTGCCCTGGCTGGTGACGCGGCTGCGGCTGCCGGCGGAGGTGCACGAGCCCGAGCCGTGGTCGCTGGGCGTGCGGCTGCGCGACGAGCCGCAGGGCGTCCACCGCTTCCGTGTCGCGGCCGGCTCCCCAGCCGACGGCACGCCCGTCGCGGAGCTGTCGGAGATGTCGAGCGGCGCGTGGATCTCCCTCGTGGTGCGCAACGCCGAGCTGGTCAACGTCACCGGTGACACCCAACTGCAGGCCGGCGACTACGTCACGGTCCTCGCGCAGGACGCGGACCGTGGGGAGCTGCAGGGAGTTTTCGAGCAGCCGCAGGACACCTCGGCCTGACACCCGGTGCTGCGCGGTCCCGGCCGCCCCGTCAGTCCGCCACCGGCGCAACCCCCGTGATGCGGTGCACCGCGAAGGTCCGGACCTGCTGACGCAGATGGTCGAAGGCCGACACCTGCCCGGCCTCGACCCGGATGGGCTCGATGACCCGCGTGCGTGACTGACCCTCCGCGTTGACGTACCCGATCCAGAGCGCGCCTCCGGCCCGGGCCGTGTCGCGCAGCAGCTCGAGCAGCTCGCCGGGAGGCAGCCGCGTGAGCCCGTGGATTTCGCCGTTCGAGTCGAAGCTGCCGCGCGGTGCCGCGTCGCCCCGCCGGATCGCGCGCACCGTCGCCTCGA
>JBQCDV010000224.1:0-4211 GCA_051960855.1 Actinomycetales bacterium | reverse complement strand
CTGGGCGTGATCATGGATCCCAACGTCCACATCCAGGAGTCCAAGGTCGCGACCTGCGACATCCAGCCTGGCCGTCGGCCGCGCGGCAAGCAGCTCCTCGACTACGTCGCGGAGTACCGCGTCCGAGCGGGCCTGCCCGCCGCTGACGGCGCCATCGCCGGTGCGTCGGCGGAGGACGGCTACACCAACGACAGCCATGGCCCCGTCAAGGTGGCCGTCCCACCCGATGGAGGCAACGGCACCGTGGACCTGCGCGCTGGTGAGCGAAAGGGGGAGAACTCGTGAGCCCGCTGCTGACCAACACATCGCTGGCCGGCCCGCTCGCCGACCCCAGCAAGGACGCTGGGTACGAGGACCACCCGAAGCGCAAGGGCTTCTTCACCGACACGAGCATCTGCATCGGCTGCAAGGCCTGCGAGGTCGCCTGCAAGGAGTGGAACGGCGTCCCGCGCGATGTGCTGGGGGAGCTGTCGGGCCACTCCTACGACAACACGATGGCGCTGGGGGCCAACGCCTGGCGCCACGTCGCCTTCATCGAACAGAAGGTGGACCGTGACCGCGTGGACCTGGGCATGCCCGGATTCGGGCCGCCCGCGACGACGCCGTACGCGGACAAGGAGGAGGGCGAGGGCGTCCGCTGGCTGATGGCCTCGGACGTGTGCAAGCACTGCACGCACGCTGCCTGCCTCGACGTCTGCCCGACCGGCGCGCTCTTCCGCACCGAGTTCGGCACCGTCGTGGTGCAGGACGACGTGTGCAACGGCTGCGGCTACTGCGTCCCGGCCTGTCCCTATGGCGTCATCGACAAGCGCGAGGACGACGGCCGGGTCTTCAAGTGCACGCTCTGCTACGACCGTCTCGGCGACGGACTCGAGCCCGCCTGCGCCAAGGCCTGCCCCACCGACTCCATCCAGTTCGGGGACGTCGACGAGCTGAGGGCGCGAGCCGAGCAGCGGGTGGCGGAGCTGCACGCCCGCGGCGAGCTGGGGGCGCGCCTATACGGCAACGACCCGAACGACGGAGTGGGCGGTGACGGGGCGTTCTTCCTGTTGATGGACGAGCCGGAGGTCTACGGCTTGCCGCCGGACCCGGTGGTGACGACGCGGGACATCGTGAAGGAGTGGGCGCACATGGCCGCCGCGGCACTTACCGTCGCGATGACGATTGGTCTGTCGTTCCGGACCAAGAAGGGGCCACGGCGATGAGCCCTCGCGAGCGGACGATGGTCCCCCCGTCCGACTTCCGCAGCTACTACGGACGAGCGGTCATCAAGCCTCCGGTCTGGAAGGTTCCCGACGTTCCGGGCTACCTCTTCCTCGGCGGTCTGGCCGGCACCTCGGCGTCCATCGCCTTCCTCGCCGACGTGCAGGGCAAGGAGACCCTCGCAAAGGTCGGCCACGTTGCGGCGGCGGTGGGGGCTCTGGGAAGCGTCGGGGCGCTCGTGCACGACCTCGGCAAGCCACTGCGCTTCCTCAACATGCTGCGCGTCATCAAGCCCACCTCGCCGCTGTCGGTCGGATCATGGATCCTCTCGCCGTTCAGCGCGCTCTCGGTGGCAGCAGCAGTGAGCCAGGTGACCGGGATCGCACGGCCGCTCGGCAAGCTGGCCGGATTCGGCGCCGGCGCGTTGGGACCGCCGATGGCGACCTACACCGCGGTGCTCATCAGCAACACCGCGGTGCCGTCGTGGCACGAGGCCTACCCCGAGATGCCCTTCCTCTTCGCGGGCAGTGCGATGGCCTCCGGCGGCGGTCTCGGCATCCTCGCCGCCCCGCTCGAGGAGTCCGGCAACGCGCGGAAGGTAGCGGTTGTTGGCGCTGCCCTCGACCTCGCCGCCTCGTGGCGGATCGAGCATCGTCTCGGCCTGCTGGCCGAGCCGTACAAGACCGGGCGAGCCGGCACCCTGATGAAGGCCGCCCGCGGCTTGACGCTCGCCGGAGGTGCTCTGGCCGTCGCCGGCAAGAAGAGCCGCGTGCTGTCGGCGCTGTCGGGCGCCTCCCTGTTGGCCGCCAGCGTCTGCACTCGCTTCGGGGTGTTCGACGCGGGCGTGGTAAGTGCGAAGGACCCGAAGTACACGGTGATTCCGCAGCGGGAGCGGCTCGCGGCCGCCACCCCTGCACGGGGTGAGTCACCGACACCACTGCCCCATACCCCCAAGGAACAGCAGGTCTAAATGGGATTCAAGCCCCCGCAGGAGATCGCGGTCGCCGTGGTCGACGCTGGCAGCAAGAAGGCTTATCTGAGCTCGGACCGGATGCTCGTCGGCGGATTCCTGGCAGGGGCGTACATCGCCTTCGCCGGGCTGCTGGCGGTCGTGGTGAGTTCGGGTCTCAACGTGAAGACGTGGGGCACCTTGCCCACGCTCTTCACCGGCACCGTGTTCGCCATGGGCCTCGTCCTCGTCGTCGTGGCCGGCGCCGAGCTCGTCACCGGCAACATGGCCCTGGTCCCGATGGCGTCCATGCACCACAAGGCCCCCCTCGGCCTCGTCGCCAAGAGCATCATCCTCGTCACCATCGGCAACCTACTCGGCTCGCTCGTGGTGGCCTACTTCCTGGCCGTCAAGAGCGGCGTCATCGGTGGCCCCCACGCCACCGGAGCCGCGGCCCTCACCCACGACCGCCTCGCCGCCATCGCGACGGGCAAGGCGTCGACTGAGACCAACACGCAGATCTTCCTGCGCGCCATCGGCTGTAACTGGCTCGTCTGCCTGGCGGTCTGGATGGCCACAGCAGCCGAGGACATCGCCGGCAAGATCCTCGCCATCTTCTTTCCGATCATGGGATTCGTGGCGATGGGCTTCGACCACGTCGTCGCCAACATGTTCTTCCTGCCAGCGGCCATCTTCGCGGGCGTCGACACCGTCACTTGGGGCGGCACCATCAACAACTGGGGATGGGCGTTCCTCGGCAACTTCGTCGGCGCCGCGATCTTCGTGAGCTTCCTGTACTGGTGGCTGTACCTGCGCGGCACCGACGCTGTCTCCCGCGCCACCGGCGAACAGGAGGTCGGCGATGTCCCACCGGGCCGCGAGGCCGGCAGCAGCCTCAGGGGTGACAGCTCGTCCAACGGCGCTCGTGGTGCCTCCCACGTCGACGTGCACCGCGAGGGGTTGAGCGAGGGCTGACGCTGCAGCGGTAGGTCACGACGAAGGCCGGGAAGCTGTTGCTGTGCAACGGTTTCCCGGCCTTCGTGTGTCTCGCTCTCGTGTGTCTCGCTGTCGTGTGCCTCGCTGTCGTGACTTTCCTACTTCACGATGACGGCGGGACCCTGCGACTCGATGAACTCGCCGATGACGGCCGCGCCCGGGATGACCACGTCGCCAGCGAGCAGCAGGCCGCCACTCGTCTGCGCGTCCGCGAGCAGCAGCGCCTCGTCCTCGTCCACCCGCAGCTCGCAGTGCGGCCGTACCCAGTCCAGGTTCCGGCGCGTGCCCCCGCTGACGAAGCCGTCGCTCAGCGCATCCCGGGCCCCGACGAGATAGGGCACGGCCGCGGCGTCGACCACCGCGGTGACGTTGCTGGCCCGCGCCATCTTGTACAGGTGACCGAGCAGACCGAAGCCGGTCACGTCGGTGGCGCAGCGGATGCCGGCCTCGACCGCCGCGCGGGACGCGTCCCGGTTGAGCGTCGTCATCGCCTCGATCGCCTGCTCGAAGACCTCACCGGTCTGCTTGTGGCGGGTGTTGAGCACGCCGATGCCGAGCGGCTTGGTCAGGGTGAGGAGCTGTCCAGGTCGGCCGCTTTCGTTGCGCATGACCTGTCCGGGTTGGACGAGCCCCGTCACCGCCATGCCGTACTTGGGTTCGGGGTCGTCCACGCTGTGGCCGCCGCCGACGTGGCATCCCGCCGCATTCGCGACGTCCAGGCCGCCTTGCAGCACCCGCGTCGCGAGCTCGAAGGGCAGCACGTCGCGCGGCCAGCCCAGGAGGTTGACGGCCACGAGTGGCTGGCCGCCCATGGCGTACACGTCGGACAGCGCGTTGGTCGCGGCGATGCGACCCCAGTCGTAGGCGTCGTCGACCACCGGGGTGAAGAAGTCCGTGGTCATGACGACCGCGCCGCCGTCCGGCAGGGTCACGACCGCCGCGTCATCCCCGGTGTCGACCCCGACGAGCAGTTCGCCGAGCGGGTTGACCGGACCGGAGCCCCGCAGGCCCGCGACGACGGCCTCGAGCTCACCGGGCGGAATCTTGCACGCGCAGCCACCGC
>JBQCDV010000223.1:0-9312 GCA_051960855.1 Actinomycetales bacterium | reverse complement strand
TGGCAGGGGCACGCACGGAGACCGCGCGGCCGCGTCTGCCTGCCGTCATCGTCGTCCCCTCGGCTCGTCCGGCGAATGCCGCGTCCGCACAGTCACGGTCGGTCGCGGCTGTCGCCCACCCTAGGGGCGGGGACGCGCCGCGGCGATGCGAGCGAAGTCGGCGACGCCCAACTGCTCCCCCCGCAGCTGGGGATCGACACCTGCCGCCCGCAACGCTTCTTCAGCAGCCGCCGGCGTACCGGCCCAGCCCCCGAGGGCCCCGCGCAGCGTCTTGCGGCGCTGCGCGAACGCCGCGTCCACGACCGCGAACACCTGCTCGCGGGTCGCCGTCGTCTCCGGCGGCTCACGGCGATCCAGCCGCACCAGCCCTGACTCGACGTTCGGCACCGGCCAGAAGACATTGCGGCCGACGGCACCGGCCCGCCGGACATCTCCGTACCAGGCGGCCTTGACGCTCGGCACGCCGTAGGTCCGGCTCCCAGGTGGGGCGGCGAGCCGGTCGGCGACCTCCGACTGCACCATGACCAGCACGCGTCGAAGTGACGAAAAGTGCTCGAGCAGATGCAGCAACACCGGGACCGCGACGTTGTAGGGCAGGTTCGCCACGAGAGCCGTGGGTGGCGGGCCGGGGATTTCCTTGAGCAGCAAGGCGTCCGCGCGCACCACCTCGGCCCGAACGGCGTCCGCACCAGCCCGCTGGGCGATCGTCTGCGGCAGCGCGGCGGCGAGGGTGGGATCGATCTCGACGGCCACCACGCGTCCGACGACCTCGAGCAGCGCCAGCGTCAGCGAGCCGAGTCCGGGCCCGACCTCCAGCACGACATCGTCCTCGGTCAGCTCGGCGGCGCGGGCGATACGCCGGACCGTGTTCGCGTCATGGACGAAGTTCTGACCCAGGGTCTTGGTCGGCCGCACTCCCAGCTGCGCCGCGAGGGAGCGCACCTCGGCTGGGCCGAGCAGTGCGATGGTCATCGGCCGACGGGCGTGGCAGCAGGTGCGACTGTCGGCAGCGCCGGAAGCGAACTGTTCACGCGACGGGGGCGAAGTCGCCGACGACCCGGCGGGACGTCTCGTTGATGGCCAGGGCCAGTTCCGCCACCGACACCCGCTTGACCTCGGCCATCAGCCGCAGCGTATGAGGGATGAGATAGGACGCGTTGGGCCTCCCCCGCCAGGGCGCCGGGGTCAGGTAGGGGGCGTCGGTCTCGACGAGGATGCGGTCCAGCGGCGTGACAGCAAGCGCCGCGCGCAGCGGCTCAGCGCTCTTGAACGTCACGGTGCCGGCAAACGACAGCACATAGCCGCGCTGCACACAGACGCGCGCCATCGCCTCGTCGCCGGAGAAGCAGTGGAAGACGGTCTGCTCGGGTGCGCCCTCCTCCTCGAGGATGCGCAGCACGTCGTCGTGGGCGTCGCGGTCGTGGATCTGGAGGGCCTTGCCCAGCCGCTTGGCCAGGTCGATGTGCCAGCGGAAGGACTCCTCCTGAGCCGCCCACCCGTCCTCGCTCGTGCGGAAGTGGTCGAGCCCCGTCTCCCCCACGTAGCGGATCCGCGCATGACCGGCGAGCTGCTCGATCTCGCTGAGCGCGTCGGAGAGCCAACCGCGGACGGCGAGCCGGGCAGCGTCGTTCGGGTGGATCGCGACACCACCGAGCACGTTCGGGTAGCGGTCGACGACATCCGCCGTCCAGCGCGCGGACTCGAGGTCGCAGCCGATCTGCACGACGCGGTCGATCCCGACGCTCGCCGCCTGGGCGAGGGCATCGTCGACGGACAGCGGCGGCTCGGCGTCCGAGGCGTCACTCATCTCCAGGTGGCAGTGGTTGTCCGGGACGGGCACCGGCAGCGGCTCCGGCGCCGGGGGCCACTCCCGCGGCTGCTGCGGCACCTAGTCCGACCCGTCGCCGGACTGTGCCGACGCTCCCGACGCCCCCGACGTTCCCGACTCTGCGGACTCTGCCTCGAGCCGGGCCAGCTCGTCGCTGACGACGGAGTCGTCCAGCTTTCGGAAGATCGGCGTGGGCGGCCCGACCGGCGTCCCGGGCGTGATCGGCGTCGACTCCCAGCCACCTCGGCCGTAGTCACCGGTGAGGATCGGGTAGCCAGGACCGCCGTCGAGGTCCTCGACCTCCCGGATCTCGGGCATCGGCGAGAAGACGCCGGTCCCGCCGAAGGTCTCGTGCACCTTCTGAGCGCTGTGGGGCAGGAAGGGCGAAAGGAGGACCTTGCAGTCGTCCACCGCCTGCGCGGCGACGTGCAGCACGGTCCGCATCCGCTCGGGGTCGTCGTTCTTGAGCTTCCACGGCGCCTGGTCGGAGAGGTACTTGTTGGCCTCGCCGACAACTCGCATCGCCTCGCTGATGGCCGCCTTCTGCCGGTGCCGCTCGATGAGCTCGCCCACGGTCGCGAAGGCATTGCCGGTCTCGGCGAGCAGTCGCCGGTCATCGGCGGTCAGCTCGCCGGCCTCCGGGATGGAGCCGACGTTCTTGGCGATCAGACTTGCCGTCCGGTTGACGAGATTGCCCCAGCCCGCGACGAGCTCGTCGTTGTTGCGGCGGACGAACTCCGACCAGGTGAAGTCGGTGTCCTGCGTCTCGGGGCCGGCAACGGCGATGAAGTACCGCAGGGCGTCCGCGTCATAGCGGGCGAGGAAGTCTCGGACGTAGATGACGACGCGTCGCGAAGACGAGAACTTGCGTCCCTCCATCGTGAGGAACTCCGAGCTCACCACCTCGGTGGGCAGCTGCAGCTCGCCGTACTGCCCCGGCTCGCCGCCCTTGTCACCCCGGCCGTCGTAGGCCAGCAGCTCCGCAGGCCAGATCTGGGAGTGGAAGGTGATGTTGTCCTTGCCCATGAAGTAGTAGCTGCGCGCCTCGTCGCTGCCCCACCAGCGCTTCCAGCCCTCGGGGTCGCCGCTGCGACGGGCCCACTCGATAGACGCCGAGAGGTAGCCGATGACCGCGTCGAACCACACGTAGAGCCGCTTGGTGGGGTTGTCCTCCCATCCGGGCAGCGGGACCGGGATGCCCCAGTCGATGTCGCGCGTCATCGCCCGCGGGCGCAGGTCCTCGAGCAGGTTGAGGCTGAACTTCAGGACGTTGGGGCGCCAGTCGGTCCGGGTCTTCAGCCACGACTCGAGGGCGTTGGCCAGCGCCGGCAGGTCGAGGAAGAAGTGCTCGGTCTCGACGAACTTCGGCACCTCGCCGTTGATCCGGCTGTGCGGGTTGATGAGGTCGATCGGATCGAGCTGGTTGCCGCAGTTGTCGCACTGGTCGCCGCGGGCGCCGTCGTAGCCACAGATCGGGCAGGTGCCCTCGATAAAGCGGTCCGGGAGCGTCCGACCGGTCGACGGGCTGATCGCGCCCTTGGTCGTCTTCTCGATGAGGTAGCCGTTGCGGTGGACCGTGCGGAAGAGCTCCTGCGCCACCGCATAGTGGTTGCGGGTCGTGGTGCGCGTGAAGAGGTCGTAGGACAGCCCCAGGGCGTGCAGGTCCTCGACGATGACGCGGTTGTAGCGGTCGGCCAGTTCGCGTGGGCTCACACCCTCCTGGTCGGCCTGCACGAGGATCGGCGTCCCGTGCTCGTCGGTGCCGCTGACCATCAGCACGTCGTGCCCGGCCATCCGCATGTACCGGCTGAAGACATCCGAGGGGACACCGAAGCCGGACACGTGACCGATGTGGCGTGGCCCGTTGGCATAGGGCCAGGCCACGGCCGTGAGGATGGGGGCGGGCATGGGGAGATCCTACGTTTGCGCTGCTGACCGCTGCCGCGAGCGTTCCTGGAGTCGCGTCTCGGCTACTCGGACTCGTCCTGCAGCGACAGGTCGTAGACCTCCCGCCGCCGCCGACCCGTCTCCGAGGCCACCTGCGCGGCAGCGTCGCGTCGGCTCACCCCCGCGGCGAGCAGCTCGCGCACGCGAGCCGCTACCGCCGCGTCGTTCGTCTCGCTCTCGGCCGGTGAGGCGCCCTGCACGACGATCGTGATCTCCCCCCGAACGTCGCTGTCCGTGGCCCAGGCGACGAGCTCGGCGAGCGGTCCGCGCCGGACCTCCTCGTAGGTCTTGGTGAGCTCACGGCAGACCGCGGCGGGCCGGTCGTCGCCGAGAGCCGCGGCCATGTCCGCCAGGGAGTCGGCGAGGCGGTGCGGGGCTTCGAAGAACACCATCGTGCGGGGCTCCGTCGCCAGGTCTCGGAGGCGGGAGCTGCGCGGGCCGCCTTTGCGGGGCAGAAACCCCTCGAAGCAGAACCGGTCGACCGGCAGCGCCGACAGCGCCAGCGCGGTCAGGACCGCGGAGGGGCCGGGTGCGGCGGTGACGGGCAGCCCCTCACGCACGGCCGCGGCGACGAGCACGTACCCAGGGTCGGAGACGCTGGGCATGCCCGCGTCAGTGACGACCAGCACGGTCTGGCCGTCGCGCAGCGCGTCGAGCAGCTCCGCGGTGCGACGGCCCTCGTTGTGCTCGTGGTGACTGACGACGCGCCCGGTGAGGACGATGCCGAGGTCGGCGGCCAGGCGGCGCAGCCGGCGGGTGTCCTCGGCAGCGATGACGTCCGCCGTCTCGAGCAGGTGCCGCAGGCGAGGGGAGGCGTCGTCGGGTCGGCCGATGGGTGTGGCAGCGAGGACGAGCACCGACCGATCCTCCCAGCCGCGACGCGTCGGGTCGCAGGAGGCGGCCGTAACTTCCTGCGGGCTTCGCGCGTTGAACGGTCGACGGGGCGGGGCCCGTCAGTTCCAGGGGTGGGGCAGCGCTGGCTGCCGGAGCGGAGGACTCGTGCTACTGGTCGGCACCACGGACGCTGACGCCGTGGGCAGCACTGGCGAGGTGTGCCGCGCGCGCCTGTCGGGTGACCTGGACATCGACGCGGCTCAGCAGGTCCGCGCCGCTGTCACCCAGCTGCTCGACCAGCCCTCTGAGGTGCTGGAGCTTGACCTGCGACAGGTGAGCTTCGTCGACTGCGCCGGCGTGGGCCTCCTGGTGGGTGCCGGCAACCTGGCCCGTCACTCGCGGCGCCGCCTCCAGCTGCGCATCACCTCGACCGGCCCCGTGAGCCGACTGCTCCAGCGGCTGGACCTGGAGCCCTTTGCCACGGCGCACGTCGTCGTGGACGACAGCTCCGACGGCGTGCCGGCCCAACGGCACGGCTGAGCCCGCCTACGACGTCGTCGGACCCCCGGCAGCCAGCCGGTTCAGAGTCACGAGAGCCAGCTGCAGGTCGTCATCCGAGACCTCCGCGTTCAGCCCCACGCGGACCCCTCGGACCGGCCGGTGGCGGTCGGCGAGGTAGTCGTCGCCGGGGGCGATGAGGATGCCCGCATCGCGCGCCGACACCGCGAACGACCCGACTGACCAGGAGGTCGGCAGCTCGACCCAGAGGTGCGGCGCGTCCGGGTCCGCAGACACGGTCAGCTCGGTGAGAAGGCGTCGGGCCAGGCCGTTCCGCTCGCGGCTGGCGTCCCGCCGCTGCTGGACGATGTCGTCGGCCAGCCCGTCGCGGACCCAGCGCGCGAACACTTCTGCGAGCAGTGGCGCGGTCAGCCACGTCGAGGCGCGGACTGCGGCAGCGAGCTGTGGGAAGGCCGGCGCCGGAGCTGCGAGCACACCGACGCGCAGCCCGAGGGCGAGCACCTTCGCGGCGCTCGCAATGTGGCAGGTGCGTTCGGGCGCGAACGACGCGACGGGGTCAGGGCGATCGGCCACCAGGGGCCCGAGCGGGTCGTCCTCGAGAACCCACAGGTTCCGCCGGCGCGCGACCTGCGCGAGAGCCTCGCGTCGTTCGGCCGTCATCGTGTGGGCGAGGGGGTTGTCGAGGGTCGGCTGCAGGTGGACGACGGAGACGGCGTCCTTCGCACACGCCTCGTCGAGCGCCTCCGGGCTCATGCCGTCGGCGTCGCTGTCGACGGGGCGCAGTGGCACCCCCAGGGCCCGGGCGGCCGCCAGCAGCCCCGGGTTCGTCAGCTCCGTCGTGGCCACCTTCGTCCCGGCCGTGGCGAGTGCCAGGAGGCAGACGGTCACCGCGTGCTGGGCGCCGGCCGTGAGCAGCACATCGTTGGCAGCGGGAGCAAACGCGCCATGCGTCAGCCACGCGGCGGCGGCAGCACGCTGCCCGGGGTCGTCGGCGCTGTGCTCGGTCTCGGCGACGCGCGCGAGAGCCACGGGATCGGCGGCGATGGCCCGGAGAGTGGCAGCCAGCCGATCGCCGGGCGGAGGGCCTGCCGCCAGCGGCGGGTGCAGGGACGCCAGGTCGACTGCGTCAGGTCGTGGGGCTGCGGCGCCGAAGCCCTCCCGGATGTAGGTCCCCCGCCCCACCTCCCCGCCGATCAGACCGCGGCGCTCCGCCTCCGCGTACCCGCGGGCGACCGTGCGGACCGTGACGCCGAGCTCGGCGGCGAGAGCGCGGTGGGTCGGCAGGCGGTCGCCCGGCGCGAGCCGGCCGCGCGCGACGTCGGAGGCGATCGCGTCCGCGAGGGCGAGGTAGGCAGGCCGCTCCGGAGCGAGGAGGGAGGGGCGCCACGCCCGTTCCTGTGCCATGCACGCATCCTTGCTGGGTCTCAATCCGGCCACTTGATTCCCCGAATGTACCCCTACTAGGGTATCAATCCCGACGAGAGGTCACGAGTATGCGACGGTCAACGACGCCCCCCGCGGACGACAGCACCACCGACGGTGCCACCTCCGGCGGCCGCAACAGAGCTGCCGACCGTGTTGCTGGCGGAAGCCTCCGCTGGCGCGGCCCCTTCGGCCGGCTCTGGGGCTCGGTCGCTGTCAGCATGATGGGCACGCAGGTCTCCTTGCTGGCGCTGCCGCTGACCGCGCTCGCGGCGCTCGACGCGACGGCGGGTCAGGTGGCCCTGCTCGCCGCTGCCGGGACCGCGCCGTTCCTCGTGCTGGGCTTGCCCGCCGGCGCCTGGGTGGACCGGTGGCCCCGTCGCACGGTGATGGTCATCGCAGATGTCGCGCGAGCGGCCCTGCTGGCGAGCATTCCCGCCGCCTGGGCGCTCGGCGTCCTTACGCTGACACAGCTCTACCTCGTCGCGTTCGCGGTGGGGTCGGTCAGCGTCCTGTTCGACGTCGCCTCGCTCAGTGCTCTCCCCTCGCTGGTGCCGGCTCAGCAGATCGCTGCCGCCAACGGTCGACTCGAGGCCGCTCGCGCCGTCGCCCAGACGTCCGGCCCGGGACTCGGCGGAGTGCTTGTGCAGGTCCTGAGCGCACCGCTGGCGGTGACGGTCGATGCCGTCAGCTATCTCGCGTCCGCGGCCCTGCTGCGCGGCCTGCCAGCCGAGCCCGCTCGGCAGCCGGCGTCGCACCGGGAGCCGCTGCTCCGCCAGGTCACCGCGGGGCTCGCCTTCTGCCTGCGTCACCCCTACATCCGGCCCCTCGCCGTTGGCGCGGCGTGGCTGAACCTCTCGGTCGAGGCGTTCCTCGCCATCCTGCTGACGTGGGCCGTCCGGGAGCTGGGCCTGTCAGCCGCCACCGTCGGCATCGTCCTCGCCGCTTCCAACGTCGGCTACCTCCTCGGCTCGCTGCTCGTGCCCCGGCTCAACGCCCTCCTGGGTGTCGGCCGCTCGATCGCCGTCGGGGCCGCGCTGCAGGTCGGCTTCGTCGTGGCAACCCTCGCTCGCAGCGGTCTCGCGGCGCTCTGGCTAACCGCCGGGCTGGCCGTGAGCGCCGCCGGCGTGGCGATCTGGAACGTCAACGCCGTCAGCCTCCGGCAGGCGACGACGCCCGAGGCGATGCTCGCGCGGATGAACGCCAGCAACAGGTTCCTCATCTGGGGAACGATGCCCATCGGTGCGGCCCTCGGGGGCTGGCTCGCCAGCTCGGCGGGCCTGAACGCCGCAGCGGTGGTGACAGCTGTGGCGGCCCCGCTGAGCGCCGTGCCAGTGCTGCTGTCCGCCGTTCTGTCGGTGCGGGCCATGCCGGAGGGCGCCACTCGGGGCACGGAGACGGGGAGCTGCGACCTCGTCGGCTCGACTGCAGCAGCGGGATGTGCGGCAAACGCACCCGCAGAGGCGGCGGCATGAGCGCCGGAGGCAGCCGGAGAATGGCCGACCTCGTGGCAGCCTTCTACAACGACCTGTGGAACCGATGGGACGACGCCGCTGTCGACGTCATCCTCATCAACCAGATCCAGACCCTCGTCGTCGACGAGAACCGAGCCGCTGCCCGCTTGCGGTACCGCGGGACTCACGACGGTCCCCTGGACGGGTTGGCCGCAACGGGACGTCGCTTCAGCTACGCCGGGGCCGCATTCTTCACCGCAGCTGAGGGGCAGCTGACCTCGGCGTGGGTCCTCGGCGACCTTGCCGGTCTGCGGCAGCAGCTCGAGTAGTGGGTGGTCCGGCTGCGCCTACTCTGCTGGCGATGAGCGACGACAGGGGCGGCGAGGACGACGCCAGTGCGCCCGTGCTCGTGAAGGACGGCAGGTCCTGGCGGAGCGCGACCGATGCCGATGTGGCGTGGATCAGGAGCGCCACGACGGTCGGGCTCACCATCAGCTCCGCGGTCCCGCCGGTCTTCGAGGCCTACGCGACGGTCGTCATCCCAGACGTCGACAAGCGCGGCGCGCACGAAGAGGCGCTGCTCCGTCTCCTCACGCAGCACACGAGCGAGCGTGAGTGGTGGCTGGGTTTCCTCGACAGCGGCGTAGGCGATCTCGTCTTCCCCGAGGCCCGCCGCGTGTGCCTTTACAGCAACTGGCCCTACGTGCTGGTGAGTGCGGGCGTCGAGCAGGCGGCCACGTGGCGCGAGGACGCTCTCCCCTGGCACTGCACCCTGCCCGACCTGATGTTCCCCACGGACAACGCCTGGTTCATCTCCGCTCTGTGGGATGACGACTGGTGGTGCCTGGGCGGCAGCCAGGACCTGGTCGACGCGGTGCTGCGGGAGCCCGCACTCGACGGGCGCGAGGTGCGGCCGGGCGAGGACGCGACGCCGCCCGGGCACGTCGCGCTCTAGGACGAGCAGGATGACCAGCGTGACCTTCGCGCCATCCCGCGCGTCACGTTCGCCGGCGCTCAGGGCCTGCTGTTCCGGCTGGAGCTAGCGGCGGCTGAGCCACCGAGCTGATCGCGGCGACGACGGAGGTAGGCGACCTCGTCTTCCCCGCGGCTCGCCGCGTCCGCCTCTACAGCAACTGGCCCTACGTGCTGGTGAGGGCGGGCGTCGAGCAGGCGGCCACGTGGCGCAAGGACTCTCTCCCCTGGCACTGCACCCTGCCCGACCTGATGTTCCCCACGGACAACGCCTGGTTCATCTCCGCTCTGTGGGATGACGACTGGTGGTGCCTGGGCGGCAGCCAGGACCTGGTC
>JBQCDV010000222.1:0-2619 GCA_051960855.1 Actinomycetales bacterium | reverse complement strand
GGGTTGCGGGCGAGTGGAGTGAGCTCGCGTAAGGGCCGCAAGGTGATTGATCAGGCGGCGGCTGTCATGATTCTGGACGGTGCCCTGGATGCCGAGCGGGCTTCGGGGCGCCGAGCGGGTCAGCCCCTGGACGGTCCAGGGTCGCCGAGCCCCGCGCAGGAGGCCCAGCCGTGACCAGCCCCGCCATGACAGGCACAGCCATGACGAGCGCAGCCGCATGAGCCAGCTCGGTCTGCACATGTCAACCGAGGAGGACGACAAGCCGCGCGTGCGCCGCCTTCGCCTCAGGTCGGGGATCGCTGTGCTGGTGGCGCTGGTCGTGCTGGTGGGCGGTGGGGCGTTCGCGTGGGGGACGGTCAGCGGGCTGACCAGCAAGTTCTCCTTCGGGCAGAGCGCTGCGGACTACACCGGCAGCGGCTCCGGCACGACGCACATCAAGATCGACCCGGGGGAGAGCGCCAGCGCGATCGGACGGAGCCTCAAGAGCGCGGGGGTCGTCAAGAGCGTGGAGGCGTTCGTCGAGGCCGCGCGTGCCGACGACCGCTCCAGCAAGATCCAGCCGGGCACGTACCGGCTCAAGCAGCAGTTGCCGGCCGCCGATGCGCTGGCTGCGCTGCTGGATGACAAGAACCGCGTCGTCACCCGCATCACCTTGCGCGAAGGCATCCGGCTGGCGGACGCGCTGACGCTGATCGCGAGCAAGACCGACTTCTCGCTCGACGAGCTCAAGGCGATCGCCAAGGACCCGAAGGGCCTCGGACTGCCGCCCTACGCCAAGAGCCTGGAGGGCTACCTCTTCCCCGCCACCTACGAGGTCGAGCCCGGCGACACCGCCAAGGGTCTGATCAAGCAGATGGTGGCGAAGTTCAACGACGTGGCCGCGAAGGTCAAGATCAACAGCAGCGACCATTCGCCGGCCGAGATCGTCAAGATCGCCTCGTTGCTGGAGGCCGAAGCCGCCCGCTCGCAGGACTACGCCAAGGTCGCGCGGGTGCTGGAGAACCGTCTGGCCAAGGGGATGCCGCTGCAGCTGGACTCGACAGTGCACTACGCGCTCAACAAGTCCAAGGCGCTGACGCTCGACGACCTCAAGAGCAAGTCCCCCTACAACACCTACACGCACAAGGGCCTGCCGCCGACGCCGATCGACAACCCCGGCGAAGGTGCTCTCCGCGCGGCGCTCAACCCGGCCGACGGTGACTGGATCTACTTCGTCACGACCGATCCGAAGACGGGCGAGACGAAGTTCACCGACAACTACGACGAGTTCCTGAAGTTCAAGCGGGAGCTGAAGGCCAACTCGTGACGGCTCTCGGGCGATGAGTGGCGTCCCGAACGACGGAGCGGCGGCTGAGGCGGTCATCCGGCGAGCGGCGGTGCTGGGCTCGCCGGTCGCGCACAGCAAGTCCCCGCTGCTCCACCGGGCGGCGTACCAGCTGCTCGGGTTGACGGCGTGGCGGTACGAGGCGATCGAGGTAGGCGAGGACGAGCTGGCGGCCTTTGTCGCGGGGCTCGACCCGTCGTGGGCGGGGCTATCGCTGACGATGCCGCTGAAGAAGGCGATCCTGCCGCTGCTCGACGAGATCGACCCGTTGGCCGCCGAGGTGGGGGCCGTCAACACGGTCGTCGTCAGGTGGCCGCACGCCGTCCCCGCTGGCGTCGCCTCCTCTTCTGGCGCCGAGCAGGCAAGGTCAGACCCCCCTGCCCCTTACCTCGTCGGCTACAACACCGACGTCCCGGGGCTGGTCGCGGCGCTACGTGAGGCGGGGCTCGAGCAGGTGGAGAGCGCGCTGGTGCTGGGGGCCGGAGCGACTGCGGCTTCGACGCTGCGTGCTCTCGTCGACCTTGGTTCTCGTCACGCTGACGTGATGTGCCGGCGGCCGGAGGCTCTCGAACCCCTGGAGTCTCTTGCCGCTCCGTACAGTCTCGAGCTGGCGCATCGCGGCTGGGAGGCACCGCTGGACACCGCAGGTCTCGATTTCGTGGTGTCGACGCTCCCGGCCGACGCGGCCGAGATCCTCGCTGGCCGAGTCTCGTCAGCCGGCACCCAGCTGCCGCCGCTATTCGATGTCGCCTACGACCCCTGGCCCACGCCACTCGCTGCGGCCTGGGGCGAGGCCGGGGGAGCGGTCACTGGCGGCCTCGAGCTGCTGCTGCACCAGGCCGCGCTTCAGGTGCCGCTCATCACCGGTGCTGCGGTCCCGGCCGAGCAGCTCGTGCCGGCCATGCGCGCAGGCTTGGGGCTGCATCACTAGGTCACCCTGCCCAGAGTGAGCGGGACCTTCCGAAGCCGCCCGCATGCTGACGGCGGCTGCTCTTACGCCTGCAGTCTTTCCACCATCGCCGCTAACCCGTCCAGCACGACCTCCAGCCCCCGCCGGAACGCGGCGTCCAGCCGCTCCGGATCGTGCGGTGCCTCCGCGTCGACGATGACCCGGCTTAGCAGGGGATAGCGGCCGCTGTCGACGAGCTTCTCCACCCACGGCCTCTGCTGCTGCATCCACGCCTCGTTGTCGAGGCCCGAGCGCCGCACAGCCTCCTGGTCGGCGACCTCCTCCAGCGCCCGTCCCCGCGTGAAGGCGTCCACGGTTTCGACCATCATCAGCAGGTCGTCGATGC
>JBQCDV010000221.1:0-4474 GCA_051960855.1 Actinomycetales bacterium | reverse complement strand
CGGGACAGGACGTTCTCCCCGACGTGCGTGAGGGACTCCAGCCGGTGCAGCGCCAGGAAGCCGCTCGTGCCCTTGATCGTGTGGATGGTGCGGAAGATGCTCGAGAGCAGCTCACGCGACCCCGGCTCCTGCTCCAGCGCGACGAAGTCGCGGTCGAGCTGGTCGAGGTTCTCGTGGCTCTCCACGAGGAACTCCTGGACGATCTCGTCCAGGCCGTCCATGTCGGCGCTCATCGCGTCGTCCCTGTCGCACCGTCGGCGCCCCGCGGGCGGCGAGTGCCGCTCGTGGCGTCCGTGCCACTCATGCCGTTCATGCGCAACCTCCGTCGGCAGCCGTGCCTCGCCACCTGCTATCGGCGGTGGCGCGACCGACCTAAGTGGTTGGCGGCGCTGAGGGAGCGGCCCTACACAGACGAACGGCGACGAGCCGGGCTCGTCGCCGTTCGGAAAGCTGCTGCTGGGGGCGGGGTCAGTCCTCGCCGCGGTGCTGAGAGGGGATGCCGGCGAGCAGCGCGCGGACCTCGGACTCGCGGTAGCGGCGGTGGCCGCCGAGCGTGCGAATCGACGAGAGCTTGCCGGCCTTGGCCCACCGCGTCACCGTCTTGGGGTCGACACGAAACATCGTGGCGACCTCCGCCGGTGTGAGCAGTGGCTCGGCGTCAGGCGTGCGCGCGGACATCGTGGTGATGCCTCCTCCGGGTGAACCGACCAACGGTCCGACCTCCTATGATGCCCGAGGGCTGGCGTGCCCGACATGTCAGAAACGTGACGATTCCCGCTCGAACGAATCGGTAAGAAACCGACTCCGGCGGCAACCCTGACCATTCTTCGCACAACTGCCCATGTTGCTGGTGACGCTGATCATCTTGGCACGACACCTGCGACGCACGGGGGGAAATCGGCAGATCTCCCCGGATGGGACGGACAATGCTCCGGCCTTGCTACCTCGCGTGACACCTCGGTGTCATCGCGGCGGCATCTCTGCGCCCATCGGGATGAAGCGGATGCTTCAGCGCTGAGGCGTCGGGGCGACACGTCGCCGAACCTCGACATCAGCCTGTACCGTAGTGCCACGCGAAGATGCACCTGAGCGGGGCGGCCGGCGGCTTGCCTCCATTGACGTATGAGGGGGTCGAGCCATGGGGCGCGGCCGTGCCAAGGCCAAGCAGACGAAGGTCGCGCGGGAGCTCAAGTACAGCTCACCCCAGACCGACCTCACTGCGCTGCAGCGTGAGCTGTCCGGGGGGTCGGGGCCGTTCAGCACCACCTCTACGGCCAAGACCGCTGACGACGACCTCGACGACGAGTACGACCCGTACGCCGACGAGGACGACGACGGCTGGGCCTCCGGCACTCGCTGACTCGGGCCCCGGAGGTCCGGGCGTCCCACCGCGTGCCGGCGGTGTCAAACCGCGTAGTGCCGGTGTCAGACCGCCTACTGCGGTGTCAGACCGCCTACGGCGCGTGTCAGACCGCCTACGCCTTGTGTCAGACCGCGTAGTCCCCGGTCAGCACGGCGCGCTCGGAGCCACCGCCGCTGTCGGCTTGGCGCACGTCACCCACCACCTCGCCCAGTACCCATGCGGGCATGCCGCGGTCGGCGAGCAGCTGCAGGGCGTCGTTCGTGGATGTCGGGGGGACGACGGCGACCATCCCCACCCCCATGTTGAGCGTGCGCTCGAGCTCTTCGCGCGCGACGCCGCCGGTCTCGCCGACGAGGTGGTAGATCGCCGCCGGTGCCCACGTGCTGCGGTCGAGCTGGGCGACCAGGCCGTCTGGGATGACGCGCGCGAGGTTGGCGGCGAGGCCACCGCCGGTGATGTGGGACATCGCGTGCACCTCGACCCCGCGCGCCAGGGCCAAGCAGTCGAGGGCGTAGATGCGGGTCGGGACGAGCAGCTCCTCGCCGAGGGTCCGGCCCAGCCGGTCGAGATGCTGCTCCAGGCGGTAGGGGCCCGGGCGCTCCGGCGTGCCGAGCAGCACGTGCCGGACCAGGGAGTACCCGTTGGAGTGAAGCCCGCTGGCGGCCATCGCGATGACGACGTCACCAGCGCGCACTCGGTCGGGACCGAGCAGCTCGTCGGCCTCGACGACACCGGTCGTCGCGCCCGCGACGTCGTAGTCGTCCGGACCCAGCAGGCCCGGGTGCTCCGCGGTCTCGCCCCCGACCAGGGCGGCCCCGGCCTGGACGCAGCCTTCGGCGATCCCGCCCACGATGGCCGCGATCCGCTCGGGCACGACCCGGCCGCAGGCGATGTAGTCGGTGACGAAGAGGGGTTCGGCGCCGCAGACGACGAGGTCGTCGACGAGCATCCCGACGAGGTCGATCCCGATGGTGTCGTGCCGGTCGAGCGCGCGGGCGATTGCCACCTTGGTGCCGACGCCGTCGGTGGACGTGGCCAACAGGGGACGGCGGTAGCGCGCGAGCGCGCTCGCGTCGAACAGGCCGGCGAAACCGCCGATACCGCCGAGGACCTCGGGGCGGTGGGTCCGCGCGACCGAGGACTTCATCAACTCGACGGCTCGGTCGCCCGCGTCGATGTCGACACCGGCGGCCGCGTAGGTCGCTCCGCTCCCGCTCATGGGCGCGTGAGGGCGTCAGCGGCGCCGCCCGCGATGCTGTCGACGCCCATCACATGCAGCACCGGGTCAGGCAGCTCGATGGGGTACTGCCCGGTGAAGCACGCGGTGCAGAGCCGCTGCGCCGGCTGGCCAGTGGCGGCGATCATGCCCTCCTCCGAGATGTAGGCGAGGCTGTCGGCGCCGATCGACCGCTCGATCTCTTCGACCCCGAGCCCCGTGGCGATCAGCTCGGCGCGGGTCGCGAAGTCGATGCCGTAGAAGCACGGCCACCGCACCGGGGGGCTCGAGATGCGGACGTGCACCTCGGCAGCCCCGGCTTCCCGCAGCATCCGGACCAGCGCACGCTGGGTGTTGCCGCGGACGATGGAGTCGTCCACGACCACCAGGCGCTTGCCGCGGATGACGTCGCGCAGCGGGTTGAGCTTGAGCCGGATGCCGAGCTGCCGGATCGTCTGGCTGGGCTGGATGAAGGTGCGGCCGACGTAGGAGTTCTTGACCAGTCCCTGGCCGAAGGGGATGCCGGAGGCCTGCGCGTAGCCGATGGCGGCCGGCGTCCCGGACTCGGGCACGGGGATCACGAGGTCGGCCGCCACGGGCGCCTCGTCCGCGAGCCGCCGGCCCATGTCGACCCGGGCCTCGTGCACGACGCGGCCGGAGATGGTGGTGTCGGGACGGGCCAGGTAGACGTACTCGAAGGCGCAGCCCTTGGGGGTGGCCTCAGCGAAGCGGCGGCTGCGCAGTCCGGCCTCGTCGATCGCCAGCAGCTCGCCGGGCTCCACTTCCCGCACGAACGACGCGCCGACGATGTCGAGCGCCGCGGTCTCGCTCGCCACGACCCAGCCACGCTCGAGACGACCGAGGACCAGGGGGCGGATGCCGTAGGAGTCGCGAGCGGCGTAGAGCGTCGTCTCGTCCATGAACACCAGCGAGAACGCTCCGCGCAGGTGCGGCAGGACGTCGACCGCGGTCTGCTCCAGGGAGCCGTCGGCCCCCGCAAGGCCCGCGAGCAGTGCGGTCAGCAGGTCGGTGTCGCTCGTCGCGGTGATGCCGCTCATCAGCTCGCGCAGGTCGACGTCGTCCGCGGACCGCCGGGCGTGCAGCTCGTCGACGCGGCGAGCCAGCTCTCCGACGTTCGTGAGGTTGCCGTTGTGGGCGAGGGCGAGGGAGCCGCGGGCGCCGGAGCGGAACGTGGGCTGGGCGTTCTCCCAGACACTCGCGCCGGTCGTGGAGTAGCGGGTGTGGCCGACCGCGATGTGACCGCGCAGGGCCGCCAGGTGGGACTCGTCGAAGACCTGCGCGACCAGGCCCATGTCCTTGTAGACGACGATCTTCTGGCCGTTGCTGACGGCTATGCCTGCGGACTCCTGGCCACGGTGCTGGAGGGCGTAGAGACCGAAGTAGGTCAGCTTGGAGACCTCGTCAGTGTCGTCTGAGTTGACCCAGACGCCGAAGACACCGCAGGCGTCCTGAGGGCCCTTGTCGTCGGTCGGGAGGAGGTCGTGGTTGAGCCGTCCGTCGCCACGTGGCACGACAGGAGTCTATCGGCGCCGGCTGCGGTCGACCGCCCGCTCCACGAGCAGGGCGACTGCCCCGCCGAGCAGACCACCCAGAACGGCGAGGCCGAGGCCGAGGTAGAGGAAGAGCTGCCGCTGCGAGTAGCGGCCGGCGTCAACCCCGCCCGTGCTCGTGCCCGTGGGACCCGAGTGCAGCGCGATGACCAGCGCGGCCACGAGCAGGCCGACGACGGCGCCGGTCAGGACGAACGGCCGGTAGCGCGGGGCGCGACGGACCCGCTGCAGCTGCCGCTCGCCGCTGGTCGCGGGCGCAGCCGCGGTCTCGGCGTCAGTCGGCTGGGCGGGCTCGGAGCTCACCTTCTGAGAGTACGTCGGGGC
>JBQCDV010000220.1:0-5060 GCA_051960855.1 Actinomycetales bacterium | reverse complement strand
TGGTCGAGTCGCGGCGGCGCGTCGGGACGACGGTGCGGCGGCAGGCGCAGTGGAATGTCTACGACCCGCAGGTGATCCGGTGGCGCCTTGCGTCCCGGCAGCGCAACGTGCAGCTGCGTTCGTTCACCGAGCTGCGGACGGCCATCGAGCCGCAGGCCGCACTCCTGGCAGCAAGCCGCGCCACTCCCGAGCAGGCCAGCGAGATTGTCGCCACCGCCGCACGGATGTGGGCCGTGGGGCAGCGCGGCGACGAGGACGGGTTCCTGGAGCTCGACATCGCCTTCCACCGTCAGGTGCTGGCGGCCAGCGGCAACGAGATGTTCGCCAAGCTGCACGAGCTCGTGGCCGAGGTCCTCATCGGTCGGCACCACTACGGCCTCATGCCGCATCACCCCGACGAGGGGGCCATGCACCTGCACGGCGACGTGGCCCAGGCCATCCAGCGCAGCGACGGCGGCCGGGCTCAGGAGGCGATGGTGCGCATCATGCAGCAGGCGCTCGACGAGATGCGCGAGATGTGGACCGACGACGTCGAGGAGCCCGAGTCGTCTGGAAGACTGTCACCGCCGGGAGGGCTCGCCTAGTGGCCGATGGCGGCGGTCTTGAAAACCGCTATGGCTGGTGACAGTCATCGTGGGTTCGAATCCCACGCCCTCCGCTCTCGCGCCGTAATGACCAGCGCGGTCATCGACCGCTGACGCGGCGCGGGCCCGTCCAGCTCCTCGAGCCGACGAGCAACCAGCTTGGTCAGCGTCTCGAGGTCGCCCGCCTCCTCCAACGCCGCACGTATCGGCGTGCCATGGCAGAAGCCCATGGCCAGCTTCCGAGGAGACGACGGCGCCGACAGCGTCACGTCGTCCAGGCTCACGAGCTCGAGGCCCGCCGCCTCGACATCGCTCTCGATCTGCGCCCGGTCGTGGTAGCCGTGCGGAATCGACCGGAGGAAGGGGGGCTCACCGCCGAGGGCCTTGGTCACGGCACGGGTGACGAGCCATCCGGGCTCGTGCTGCTCCAGCGGTCCCCACGTCGACACGACGAGCACGCCGCCCGGCTGCAGCACGCGTGCCATCTCCTGCAGGCCCGCAACACGGTCGGGGAAGAACATCACACCGAACTGGCACACCACGGCGTCGAAGACAGCCTCGGGCCAGGGCAGTGCGAGGGCGTCCGCCTGCAGCCATGTCGCGGTCGGCACGCGAGCCAGACCGACCTCGACCATGGCGGGATTGAGATCGGTCGCCGTCACCGACGCGCGCGGGAGAGCCGCGACGAGCTCCCGGGCGACCGCTCCGGTGCCCGCCGCGACCTCGAGGACGCGCTCCGGCGGTCGCGGGGTCGCCGTTGCGACGCGGGCAGCGGTGTCGACGGCGAACGGCGCGAAGACCGTCGGCACCAGGTAGTCCTCGTAGGCCGCGGCCATGTCGCCGCTCCACCGCCGCGCCTGCGCACCGGTGCTCTCGACCTCGGCTGGTGCCATGGCCGCCTCCTCTGGTTACTCCCGCGCCTGGCCCCGTTCCACTAAGCGTCCGCCGGAGCACCCTTCGGCGCTCCCTGAATCCGCACCAGGTTGCCGGACGGGTCCCGGAAGGCGCAGTCGCGCACGCCGTAGTGGGTGTCCATCGGCTCCTGCAGTACCTCCGCGCCAGTCGCGGCGACCTTCTCGAACATCGTGTCCACGTCGTCCGTGCGGAAAATCAGGCCGTTGAGCGAGCCCTTGGCCACCAGGGCCGCGACCGCGTCGCCGTCGGCCTCGCGCCCCGGATGCGTGGGGTTGAGCACGATGCTGACTCCGGGGGAGTCGGGCGCGACGAGGGTGACCCACCGCTGGTCACCCTGACCCACCTCGAACTGCAGCTGCAGCCCGAGCGCGTCACGGTAGAAGGTGATCGCCTGGTCGAAGTCGAGGACGGTGACGAAGGTGGTGGCAAGTGAGAGCGTCATGCCTGTGACGCTAGGTCGCCGCCAGCCGCGATGGCTTCTCTGATCCTGCTCGATCCGATCTCTGATCCTGCTGGATCCGACGGCTACGGCAGCCGGGTCCGCCGTGGCCGCCCCGCCTGCATCGCGAGGCACGGCCCGAGCTGGTCCAGCTCGCCCTCGACGTAGCCGTCCACGTCGTCGCGGTGCTGCCCGCGATAGGCCGACGGCGACACCCCGACGACGTCGCGGAAGCGCGACGAGAACGACCCGAGCGACGTACACCCCACCGCCATGCAGATGTCGGTCACCGACAGGTCGGTGGTCCGCAGCAGCGTCATCGCCCGCTCGATCCGGCGCGTCATCAGGTAGGCGTAGGGCGACTCCCCGAACGCCGCCCGGAACTGCCGCGCGAAGTGCGACGGCGACAGGTAGGCGGTGGCCGCGAGCGCCGGCACGTCCAGCGGCTCGGCGTACTCGCGGTCCATCCGGTCCTTGGCGCGCCGCAGCGCCAGCAGGAGCCGGACCTCGTCGTTCACGCCCCCATCATCGCCGACCAGCACGAGTCCGAACGGCGCTGTCAGAGGCAGTGCTTGGATGCGCCATGCGCTTCGCCGTGGACCTGCCCATTATCGGCGACTTCGCCGACCCGCGCCTGATCGCCGAGCTGGCGGTGCTGGCGGAGGAGAGCGACTGGGACGCCCTGCTGCTGTGGGACCACCTCGTCTACGGCGACGAGCCCCTCACCGACCCGATCGTGGCGCTGACGGCGGCGGCGATGACCACCGAGCGGATCCGTCTCGGGCTCTGCGTCGCCCAGCTCGGCCGTCGGCGACCGGCGAAGCTCGCCCGGGAACTCGCGGCGATCGACCGGCTCAGCGGGGGCCGCGTGATCCTCGGGGTGGGGCTGGGCTCCAACGACCGGGACTTCGCGGCGTTCGGGGACGACCCCGACCCGCGAGTGCGGGGGCAGAAGACCGACGAGGGTCTCGAGGTGATCACAGGACTGTGGACCGGAGAGCCCTTCTCGTACTCCGGCGCCCACTTCGTCGTGGACGACGTCACCTTCCTGCCGCGACCGGTGCAGCGGCCACGGATTCCCATCTGGGTCGGCGGCTCCTGGCCCAACCGGGCGCCCTTCCGTCGCGCCGCGCGGTGGGACGCCGTGTTCCCCATCTTCCGAGACGTGCCGCAGGGCCAGAACCCCCAACCCGAGCTGCTCGCCGAAGCCGTGCAGTTCGTCCGCGCGGAGCGCGAGGCCGGGGCCGAGGACGCGCAGTCCGTGACCACGGGGCGCGAGGTAGGCACGCAGTTCGACGTGGCGATGGAGGGCGTGACCGAGAGCCCGCGCAGCGGGCCCGCGATGGGCGACTACGCCGCCGTCGGGTTGACGTGGTGGGTCGAGAGCCTCGGGTGGTGGCGCGGAGACGTGAGCGCGGTCCGCCGCCGGATCACGCAAGGCCCACCAGCTGTCTGACACGGAAGCATGCCACCTGGCATGAGTAAGCCGCACCTGGGCAGGAGCGTCGCGGACGTCGTTCGGACGTCGTTCGGCGTCGTCGGGATGTCGGACCGCTCGAGGTGCAGGAGGGCCGATGCTGGCCGCGGCGTGGTGGGGTTTCGTCGGTGGAGTCGCCATGATTCTCGGCGGCCTCATCGGCACGTTCGTCAAGGCGCCGCAGCGCGTCATCGGGCTGGTGATGGCCTTCGGTTCCGGTGTGCTCATCAGCGCGCTCGCCTTCGAGCTCACGCACGAGGCCTACCAGCGGTCGGGCGGGCTTCCCGTCGTGCTGGGTCTCGCTGGCGGCTCGATCGTGTTCTTCGCCGGCGACTGGATCATCGACCACCACGGTGGCTCGAAGCGTAAGAGCAGCAGCGGTGCGGCGCACGCGGCCGGCAGCTCGATGGCCATCGTGCTGGGCTCGCTGCTCGACGGCATCCCCGAGTCCGTGGCCATCGGTGTCAGCCTGCTCGGTGGCGGCGCGGTGGGGGTCGCCGTCGTCGCGGCGGTCTTCCTGTCCAACATCCCTGAGTCGCTGTCGGCCTCCTCCGGCATGCGCGCCTCCGGGAAGTCCGCCCGCTACATCACCGGCGTGTGGCTGGCCGTCACGGCGATCGCCACGCTGTCGAGCCTGCTCGGCTACGTGCTGCTCAGCGGCGTCTCCCCAGCTGTCATCGCGACGATCCAGGCCTTCGCCGCCGGCGCCATCCTGACGATGCTCGCGGACACGATGGTCCCCGAAGCGGTCGAGCACTCCGGCAGCGTCGTGGGGCTGGCGACCGTTGTGGGGTTCGCGTGCGCGTTTCTGCTGAGCATGGCCGGCTGAGCCGGTGAGTGTGATGGCCGGCTGAGCCGGTGAGTTTGATGGCCGGCTGAGCCGGTGGCCACCGACAGGCAGACTGTGCGTATGACGTCGCTGCAGCCTCTTGCACCCGCCGGTCTCGACCTTGAGGTGGCCACCGTCGCCGAGCTGCGGGAGGCCCTTGACTCCAACGCGACGACGTCGGTGGAGCTGGTGACCGCCTACGTCGCGCGCATCGACGCCGCGGACCGCTCCGGACCGGGACTGACCGCCGTCCGCCTGGTGGCTCCGGATGCCGTCGTGCAGGCCGAGGCCGCTGACGAACGGCGGCGACGGGGCGAGGCGCGCGGCCCGCTGGACGGCATCCCGGTGCTGGTCAAGGACAACATCGACGTGGCCGGACTTCCCACGACCGCCGGTGCGGTCGCCCTCGCCGACAACATCCCCGACCGTGATGCCCCGCTCGTGACGCGGCTGCGCGACGGGGGCGCAGTCATCCTCGGCAAGACCAATCTCAGCGAGATGGCGAACTTCCTGACCGAGAGCATGCCCAGCGGCTACTCCTCGCTGGGCGGCCAGGTGCTCAACCCCTACGACACGACGATCACACCGAGCGGGTCGAGCAGCGGGACCGGCGCCGCTCTCGCCGTCGGGCTGGCCGCGGTGGGCGTCGGCACCGAGACCGATGGGTCGATCACGTCGCCGTCGAGCGCGTGCGCCCTCGTCGGGCTCAAGCCGACCGTCGGGCTGGTGAGCCGGACCGGCATCGTGCCGATCGCGGCAAGCCAGGACACCGCCGGTCCCATGTGCCGGACCGTCGCCGACGCGGCAGTGCTGCTC
>JBQCDV010000219.1:0-4493 GCA_051960855.1 Actinomycetales bacterium | reverse complement strand
GGTACGAGATCGGGCGCCATTTCGGTCCCCGGATCTTGCGGATCCGCGTGCTCGACAAGCGGCGCGAGAAGCTCGACAAGGCCCAGGACTTCCTGCGTCGGCGTGGCGGATCCGCGGTGTTCCTTGGTCGGTTCGTCGCCTTCTTCCGTGCGGTGATGCCGGCCCTGGCGGGGATCTCGCGCATGCCCTACCGCCGCTTCCTGGCCTTCAATGCGCTGGGCGGCCTGCTCTGGGGCGTCGGCTTCGTCCTCGTCGGCTACCTCGCCGGTGCGAGCTATCAGGTCGTGGAGCGTGACCTGGGCGCCGGAGCCGCTGTCGTCGTGGCCGTCGTCGTTGTCGCGGCGGTCGTCGTGCACCGGGTCCGCGAAGCCCGCAGGGGCTGACCTCGTCCGCCTGGGGCCGTCGCCGTTGTCGTTGCACAGCGGCTGCGCGGGGGGACCGGGCTGTCCCACCTCGTTGCTTGCACCGGCGGTGGCCGCCGATACCCCTCTCGCTGTGCACGCACCGGCGGTGGCCGCCGATACTCCTCTCGCTGTGCAGGTTCTCACGCAGTAGCGCAAGAAAGTGCAGAGTGAGGGCTCCCTCAGAGCGGTCGCCACTCGCACAGGCAGCCGGACCTGGTCTCAGGGACGCATCGGCGGCAGTCGTCGCCACCGCTGAGCGGCCGCAGCGGCTGTTCGTCTGGCGCGGGCCGCGCGGCTGGCGTCCTCCTGACCGTCGCCGCGCCCGTCGCCACCGCTTCGACCGTCGCCGCGCCCGTCGCCACCGCTCCGACCGCCGCCCCCACCACCGCCGCCGATCCCCTCACCGGATCCAGCTCCACCACCCCCCGCCCCGACGGACGCCGGCCGCCAGGCACCGAGACGACCGCGCGAGTGGACGAGAGCGATGCGTTCGTCGACGGCGTGGCGCATCGCGGACGGCAGGACGACGACAACGGTGTCCCCAGCCGCGATGACCGTCTGAGCGTCCGGCACCAGGACGTGGTCGCCCCGACGCACAAAGATGACCCGCGCACCACCGGGCAGCCGCAGCTCGTCGACATAGACACCGGCCAGGCGCGACCCGGCCGGCACCTGCACCTGCATGAGCTCGGCCCGGAGGTCCTCGAGAGGGGCGGCGTCGACGACGAGCTCGCGGCCATGACCCACGAGGGTGACCCCCAGCCGCCGCGCGAGGGCGGGCAGAGTCGGGGCTTGGAGCAGTGTGTAGACGACGACGAGGACGAACGTGAGGTCGAAGATTCGCTGAGCGTCCCGCACGCCCGCCGTGATCGGGAAGGTCGCGAGCACGATGGGCACGGCTCCCCGCAGCCCCGCCCACGACAGGAAGACCTGGTCGCGCACCTGCCACCGCTGCCCGAACAGCCGGGTCAGCCCCGCAGTCGCGGCCACCGCGAGCGGACGCCCGACGAACGTCAGCACCGCGCCCACTGCCAGCGCCGGCAGCACCGCGGCTGGGAGCCGACCCGGGCTCGCCAGCAGCCCCAGCAGGATGAACAGCCCGGCCTGCGCCAGCAGCGCCATCGAGTCCGCCACCGCGCGCGTGGCCTGGCGGTGAGGCAGTTCCGTGTTGCCGAGGACCAGGCCGGCGACATAGACCGCGAGCAGGCCGCTGGCATGCGCGAGACCTCCGCAGGCGAAGGCGAGCAGGGCGATGGCGAGCGTCGCGAGCGGGTACAGGCCAGCGACCGGGAGTGCCGAACGCCGCAGCAGCAGCGACCCGACCCACCCGATCGCGAGGCCGATCAGGCCGCCGGCGGCGAGCTCGTAGATTCCGAGCAGTAGGGCAGCCCACCACGTCAGCCCCGACGACGTGGTGAGGAGGACGACGAGGAGGACCACGGGGGCGTCGTTCAGGCCGGACTCTGCCTCGAGCGCGGCGACGAGTCGGGGTCGCAGGGGCAGTGACCGCAGCACGGAGAACACCGCGGCCGCGTCGGTCGAGGCGACGACCGCGCCGATCAGGAGGGCCAGCCGCCACGAGCCGCCAAGCACGGGATGGGCGACCAGCGCGACCACGCCGACGGTGACCACGACGCCGACGGTGGCCAGCAGCGCGGCGAACGGCATTGCCGGCCGCACCGTGCGCCAGGCGGTGGCGAGGCCACCTTCGGCGAGGATCAGCGCGAGTGCCAGCAGGCCGAGGGTCTGGGTCAGGGCCGCGTCGTCGAAGTGCAGGCCGAGCCCGGACTCACCGAGCGCGAGCCCCAGTGCGAGATACAGCAGCAGGCTGGGAAGCCGGGTGGTGCGGGCGACCCGGACGGTGAGCACCGCCAGCAACAGCAGACCGGAGGCCGCGGCCACGTGGACGTTGAGGTCAGCCATCCGGCCTCACCAGGCGCTCCATTGGCCGAGGTTATCGGTGCAGGGCCGGCTCCCCTCAGACGACCAGCCGCAGCAGCGCGGTCACGACCGCCGCCGCCACCACCACAACCAGGAACGGCGCCCGCAGCACCAGCGCCACCGTCGCGGCTGCCAGACCGGCCGCCCGTGGGTCGAGGGCGAGTCCCCGGCCGGTCCCGAACGTCTGGATCGCGGCCAGCGCCGCGAGCAGCGCGATCGGCAGCAGGCCTGCGACCCGCTGCACGCGAGGGTGTCCGAGGATGCGTTCGGGCATCGACAGCCCGGCCAGTTTGATGGCGTAGCAGACGACCGAGCCGCCGAGGACGGCGATCCAGGCCGTCACGGCCCGCCCCCGAACGACGCAGCCGGGGCGCCCGCCGGAGTGCGCCACCCCAGCGCGATGACCACCGCGGCGACGACGAGGACGGGGACGCCCGGCGGCGTGAGCGGTGTGAGCGCCAGCCCCACTGCGACCGCGAGAGCGGCGATGCCCCACGCGTGCCGGCCTTGGAGCCGTGGCCACAGGAGGGCGAGGAAGGCCGCGGGGGCGGCGGCGTCGAGCCCGAGCGTCTCCGGTGAGGCGAGTGCGGATCCTGCGAGTGCCCCGACGACCGTCATGAGGTTCCACAGGACGAAGACCGCGAGCCCCGTCGACCAGAACGCCAGCCGACCGAGCTGACTGGTCGGCTGACCGACAGCCATCGCCGTCGACTCGTCGATGACGAGCTGCGCGGCGACCGGACGCGCGACGCCGCGGACCCGCAGCAGGCTGGCCAGCCGGACGCCGTAGAACGCGTTGCGCACGCCCAGGAACCCGGCCGTTGCGACCGCAGCGCCCGCTCCGCCGCCCGCCCCCAACACGCCGACGAGGGCGAACTGACTGCCTCCGCTGAACAGCAGCACCGACAGCGCCGCGGTCTGGAGCACGGTCAGACCGGAAGCGACGCTGATCGCCCCGAACGAGATCCCGTAGGCACCGGTGGCCGCACCGACCGCGAGGGCGTCGCGGACGACCTTCCGCCGAGCGGCGACGTGCGCCTCCGACGTCAGGTCCGGTTCCACGCCAGCACCCTAAGTGGCGGCTCTGACAGTCCTGATGCCTCGGTCGCTGACTCCGACGACCCGGCCACCCGAGACGGCCGCCCTGCGGAGGCGAAGAGGGTTCCAGCGACGCGGACCGGGCACGGGATGCCCCATGGGTTTCTTCCGAGGACTGCTGGCAGGGGCCGCCGCGGGTGCGGCTGGGACGACGGCGCTCAACACCGTGACGTACCTCGACATGGTGTGGCGTGGGCGCGGGTCGAGCTCGACTCCGGAGCAGACAGCCGAGAAGCTCGCCCAGCTCGCGCACATCGACATCCCCGGCGAGGGTGAGAAACGGCAGCATCGGATCCAGGGCCTGGGCCCGCTGACGGGGATCGCCTCCGGTGTCGGCATCGGCGCACTCGCCGGCGCCCTCCAAGGTGCCGGTTGGCCGCGCCCCAGATTCCTCACAGCTGTCGTCATCGGCCTCGGCGCCATGGCCGCCACGGATCTCCCGATGTGGAAGCTCGGCGTCACCTCCGATCCGCGCAGCTGGCCGGCTTCGTCGTGGGCCAGCGACGGGATCCCCCACCTCGCGTACGGCGCGGTCACGTCCGCCGTCCTGCGCCGCCTCGTGCCGCAGGGCTGATACCCCCTCCCGAACGTCGTCCGCGCCTCGCCGCCGCGCTGCCCCGCCCCGCGCCGCCGGCCAAGCTGCACCCCCCGCTGCGCCGCCACATGCCGGTTCCGGTGCTCGCGTGTGCGCCGGTGGTTGTCCAGCAGCCGTGGCTGTACACGCGAGCGCCCTGACGGCCCCCGGGTTGAGGTGGAGGGGCGGCTGCAGGTGGAGGGGCGGCTGCAGGTGGAGGGGCGGCTGGAGGTGGAGGGGCGGCTGGAGGTGGAGGGGCGGCTGAGGGTGGAGGGGCGGGGCCGGTGGCGTCCCGAACGCCGGCCGACACGGCTTGCCGCCGTTCCCGTGCTCGCGGGTGCGCCGGGGGGTGTTCAGCAGCCGTGGCTGTACACGCGAGGGCCCTGATGGCCCCGGCTGGAGAGCGGGGCAGGGGCGGCTGGAGGTGGAGGGGCGGCGGGAGGTGGAGGGGCGGAGCCGGTGGGGTGAAAGATCGG
>JBQCDV010000218.1:0-15461 GCA_051960855.1 Actinomycetales bacterium | reverse complement strand
GGTCGACGCCGAGCCGGAGGGCGACCTCGACGGTGGCGTCCATCTTCTTGCTGGAGGTGTCCTTGGCGAGGTTGGCGGCCTCGAGCGGGCTGTAGAGCTTGTCGAAGTCCACCTTCTCGGCGGCCTTCAGGTAGGCCTTGCTGCGCTTCATGAGCTGTCCTTCGTGGATCAGGTGTGGTGGGGGCTGCGCGGCCCTCCCACGGGTCGCCGACCGGTGGTCACCGGACGGCGGGGGTCACTCGGCGACCGTGAGTCCCATCGACCGGGCGGTCCCGGCAATGATCTTCGCGGCCTGGTCGAGGTCGTTGGCGTTGAGGTCCTGCATCTTGGTCTGCGCGATCTCGCGGACCTGCTCCTGCGTCACCGAGCCGACCTTCTTGGTGTGCGGCGTGGCGCTGCCGGACTTCACGCCGGCGGCGGCGAGCAGCAGCTTGGCCGCGGGCGGCGTCTTGAGCTCGAAGGTGAAGGACCGGTCCTCGTAGACCGAGATCTCCACCGGCACGACCTGACCACGCTGCGCCTCGGTGGCGGCGTTGTAGGCCTTGCAGAACTCCATGATGTTGACGCCGTGCTGACCCAGGGCCGGGCCGACGGGCGGGGCCGGCGTCGCCGCGCCGGCGGTGATCTGCAGCTTGACGACCGCGGAGAGCCGTCGCTTCTTCGGGGGCCTGACTTCCTCGGTGTTGCGGGTGGGCTCGGGTCCTAGCTCTTGGAGACCTGGTTGAACCCGAGCTCGACCGGGGTCTCCCGGCCGAAGATGGAGACGAGCACCTTGAGCTTCTGGGCGTCGACGTTGACCTCGGAGATGCTCGCCGGGAGCGTCGCGAACGGGCCGTCCATGACGGTGACCGACTCGCCGACCTCGAAGTCGACCTCGACGGCGGGCTTGCCGCCGAACGCCTCGGTGCCCGCCTTCTCCGCGCCCTTGGCCTTCTTCGGCGTCTCCTGGCGCGGCAGGAGGAACTTGACGACATCGTCGAGGGTCAGGGGTGACGGGCGCGACGTCGCACCGACGAACCCGGTGACGCCGGGGGTGTTGCGCACCGCGCTCCACGAGGCGTCGTTGAGGTCCATCCGCACGAGGATGTAGCCGGGCAGCACCTTGCGCTGGACCTGCTTGCGCTGCCCGTTCTTGATCTCGGTGACCTCCTCGGTGGGCACCTCGACCTGGAAGATGTAGTCCTCGACGTCCAGGGTCTGCACCCGGGTCTCGAGGTTGGCCTTCACCTTGTTCTCGTAGCCCGCGTAGGAGTGCACGACGTACCAGTCGCCGGGTGAGCGGCGCATGGCCTCCTTGAAGGCTGCGACCGGGTCGACGTCCTCGTCGTTGTCGTCGTCGCCTGAGGCGGCGTCAGCCTCGCCTGAGGCGGCGTCAGCCTCGTCGCTCTCGTCGGCGGCCACGTCGGGGCCGGTGTCGCCCAGGGTGGTCCCTGCAGCGGTCTCGTCGGCGGGAGCGTCGTCCGGCTCGTCGGGGTCGGCGAGCATCACGTCACCGGTCTCGGGGTCGAAGACCATGCCGCCGCGCTCCTCGGAGGAGAACGACACGTCCTGGGAGAACGAGGTCTCGTGCGACTCAGGCGACTGGGACACGGTGTGAACGCTTCTTTCCGTCGAGAGGATCGGGCTGGCGCGGCATCTGGGTCAGGCGGCGGCGCTCGTGGGTGAAGGCTGCACGCTGGGGAGCTCGGAGCGGCGGGGCCGCAGCGTCAGCCGAAGACCGCGAGGACCAGACGACCGAACCCCACGTCGAGGATGGAGACGAAGGCCATCACGATCACCACGAACACGATGACGACCGAGGTGTAGGTCACCAGCTCCTTGCGCGTCGGCCAGATGACCTTGCGCAGCTCGGAGACGACCTGCCGGTAGAACAGCGACAGACGCGCGAGCAGGCCCCGCTTGGGGGGCGGCCCACCCTCGCGGGCGGCCGTGGTCGTGCCGCGCGTCTCACTCACGTCGAACTCCCGGTGGTGTGGAACAACTTGCTGCCGGCGACGGGCGGGCGGCTACGGGAACCGACCGCGACGTGCGGCCAGCAGGGGCCGCCCGTGACGCTGCCGCGGGCATATCGTGCGCAGGGCCGGAGGGACTCGAACCCCCAACCACCGGTTTTGGAGACCGGGACTCTACCAATTGAGCTACGACCCTAGAGACGTCGACAGGCAGGCTTACGCAGGCCTGTCTCAGCCACGTCGCCACAGTCTAGGCGCTTGGACGCACCTGAGTCGAACTCATGCGACAACGACTGCGACGATGGAGGCATGACCGCCGCGACGACACCTGCGACCCCCGTCCCTGGCGCCACCGGCCGCTCCGCCCGGATCTCCCCGCGGATCGCCGCCATCGCCGAGTCCGCCACCCTCGCGGTGGATGCGAAGGCCAAGGCGCTCAAGGCCGCCGGGCGACCCGTGATCGGCTTCGGTGCTGGCGAGCCCGACTTCCCCACGCCGGACTACATCGTGGAGGCGGCCGTCGCTGCCGCCCGCGACCCCCGCAACCACCGCTACACGCCGGCCGCCGGGCTGCCCGAGCTGCGTGAGGCGATCGCTGCGGCCACGCTGCGCGACGACGAGATCGACGTCTCGGCTGGCCAGGTCCTCGTCACCAACGGGGGCAAGCAGGCGGTCTTCCAGGCCATGGCCACCATCCTGAGCGACGGCGACGAGCTGCTGCTGCCGGCGCCGTACTGGACGACCTATCCGGAGGCGGCCCGCCTGGCGGGTGCCGACGTCGTCGAGGTGTTCGCCGGCCCGCAGCAGGGCTACCTCGTCACGGTCGAGCAGCTGGAGGCGGCTCGCACTCCCCGCACCAAGGCGCTGCTGCTGTGCTCGCCGTCGAACCCGACCGGCGCCGTCTACACCCCGGACCAGCTCGCCGAGATCGGGCGCTGGGCACTCGAGCACGGCATCTGGGTCATCAGCGACGAGATCTACCAGCACCTGGTCTATGAGGGGGCGACCTACGCCTCGGTCCTGAAGGTCGTCCCGGAGCTCGCCGACACCACCATCCTGCTCAATGGCGTGGCGAAGACCTACGCGATGACCGGCTGGCGCGTGGGCTGGATGATCGCGCCGCAGGATGTCATCAAGGCCGCGGGCAATCTGCAGTCGCACCTCTCGAGCAACGTCGCCAACGTCTCGCAGCGGGCAGCCCTGGCCGCGTTGGAGGGCGGTCTTGACGCCGTCGCCCAGATGCGGGCGGCCTTCGACCGGCGGCGGCGCACCATCGTCGACAAGCTCAACGCGATCCCCGGGGTCGACTGCCCGACACCGCTGGGCGCCTTCTACGCCTACCCGTCGGTGACCGGCGTCCTCGACGCGGTCGCGGCCGGCGCCGAGCTCCGCGGTCGGCGCCCGTCGACCTCGGCCGAGCTCGCCGAGGTGATCCTCGACGAGGCGGAGGTGGCCGTGGTGCCTGGTGAGGCGTTCGGCCCCTCGGGCTACCTGCGGCTGTCCTACGCCCTGGCCGAGAGCGACCTCGTCGAGGGTGTCGACCGGATCGCGTCCTTGCTCTCCGAGCTCCCTGCCGGTCGCTGAGCCGAGAGCCTCCGTCGTGCCGCGGCCGCTGGCGGCGCTGCCCAAGGCGCACCTGCATCTGCACCTGACCGGCTCCATGCGTCACGCGACGCTGGTCGAGCTGGCCTCCGAGCACGGCGTGCGGCTGCCGGACTCGCTCGTGGCCGAGTGGCCGCCGCAGCTGTCCGCGCGCGACGAGCGCGGCTGGTTCCGCTTCCAGCGGCTCTACGACCTCGCGCGCTCGGTCCTGACCACGCCCGAGGACCTGCGGCGCATCATCCGCGAGGCGGCCGAGGATGACGCCGCCGAGGGCTCCGGCTGGCTGGAGCTGCAGGTCGACCCCTCCGGCTACGCCGCACGCTTCGGCGGGATCACCGCTGTGACGGAGCTCGTGCTCGACGCTGCAGCGGAGGCCAGCGAGGCCACGGGGATCGGCGTGGCGATCGTGATCGCCGCCAACCGCACTCGTCACCCCATGGACGCACGGACGCTCGCCCGGCTCGCGGCGTCGTTCGCGGGTCGAGGGGTGGTCGGCTTCGGACTGTCGAACGACGAACGCCGTGGCGGAGCCGAGGAGTTCGTGCGCGCGTTCGCGATCGCCCGCCGCGCCGGCCTGCTGTCGGTGCCGCACGCCGGTGAGCTGCTCGGCCCGGTCGCCGTGCGCGCGGCGATCGCCGAGCTGGGCGCGGACCGGCTCGGTCACGGCGTGCGGGCGGCGGAGGACCAGCGCGCGCTGGACCTGCTCGCGGAGCATCAGGTCGCCTGCGAGATCTGCCCGGCGTCCAACGTGGCTCTCGGCGTCTGGCCGTCGCTGGCAGACGTGCCGCTGCCGGCGTTCGTCGCGGCGGGCGTGCCCATCGCGCTCGGTGCCGACGACCCGCTGCTCTTTGGGTCGCGGCTGGTGGCGCAGTACGACGCTGCACGCGAGGCGCACGGCTTCGACGACGCGACCCTCGCCGAGCTGGCCCGGCAGTCGATCACGGCCAGCGCGGCGCCCGAGGACGTCCAGAAGCGCCTGCTCGCTGGCGTGGATGACTGGCTGGAGCTGCCGACATGAGCGCCACCGGTGGCGCGGCCAGCTGGCAGGAGGAGCTGCACCTCGCCGACGAGCCGACACCGGTCTCCGAGCAGCTGCGGCGGCAGGTGGTCGAGGCCGTCGCCGAGGGCAGGGCGCGGCCAGGTGACCGGCTCCCGACCGTCCGCGGTCTGGCCGCACGACTAGCCCTGGCACCCGGCACCGTGGCCAAGGCGTACCGGGCTCTGGAGGCGGACGGCGTCGTCGTCACCGCGACGCGCGCCGGCACGGTGATCGCCGACACCAGCAGCGGCGTGCGGTACCGGCTCGCGGCCGCGGTGTCCGACGTCGTCGCAGCGGCCCGTGCCGCCGAGCTCTCGGAGTCGGAGCTGCTGGACGAGGTCCGCGCTGCCTGGCGGGGCTAGATCTCCACGCCGTAGGCGACGGGCTCGTGGTGCAGGTCGAGACCGAAGGCCTGCCGTACGCCGTCGCGCACCTCCCGCGCCAGCTCGACGATCTCGGCGGCGGTGGCACCGCCCCGGTTGGTGAGCGCGAGAGTGTGCTTGGTCGACAGGCCCGCCCGTCCTCGCCGGTAGCCCTTGCTGAAGCCGGCGTGCTCGATGAGCCACGCCGCCGACGTCTTGACCCGGCCGTCCTCCTGCACCCAGCGCGGGGCACCTTCGGGCAGCCGGTCCGCCAGCTCCCGTGGCACGAAGGGGTTGGTGAAGAACGACCCCGCGCTCCACGTGTCGTGGTCCTCCGGGTCGAGGACCATCCCCTTGCCCCGCCGCAGCGCCAGCACGGCCTCGCGCACGTCTTCGGCCTCCGCCCTGTCGCCGACCGCCACGCCGAGCGCGCGTGCCAGTTCGGCGTAGCGCACCGGCTCGCTCTCGCGCGAGCGACGCAGCCGGAAACGGGCCGCCAGCACGACCTCGTCGTTCCGGCCCTTGAGCCGGCTGGTCCGGTAGGCGAGCCCGAGATCGGCGGCGGGGACGTCGCGCACCTGGCCGGAGGCGCGCTCGAGCAGCACCACCGCGGTGAGGACCTGAGCGACCTCCTGGCCGTACGCACCGACGTTCTGCACGGGGGTGGCACCCGTGAGGCCGGGAATGCCTGACAGCGCCTCGAGCCCCGTCAGGCGCTCCGCCAGCGTCTCCGCGACGAGGTCGTCCCACGGGTGCCCTGCCTCGACGGTCACCTCGACGTGGCCGCCATCGTCGCGCGCGATGTGCAGCCCGCGGTTCCGGACGAGCACGACGGTGCCGTCGACACCCGTGTCGGCGACGAGCAGGTTGCTGCCGCCGCCCACCACCAGCAGCCGCTCCCCTGCCGCGTCGAGCTCGCGAACGGCGGCCACGAGCTCCTCACGGCTCTCGGCGACCCGCACCGCGCGGGCGGGGCCGCCCACGCGCAACGTGGTCAGGCCGGCCAGGGTCTGGTCGGCCAGGGTCTGGTCGGTCACGCGTCCAGCCGCACCAGCATCCGGGCGCCGCCGAGCACCTTCGCCTCGCCTGAGGTGACCGTGAGGTCGATGCGAGCGACACCCTGCTCGTCAACGGACGTGACACGGCCGGCAACGACGACCTCGGCGCCCTCGTCGTCGTCGGGGACGACGACGGGCTTGGTGAACCGCACCGTGTAGTCGACGACTCGCCCCGGGTCGCCCACCCAGTCGGTGACCGCCCGGCCGGCGATAGCCATCGTGAGCATTCCGTGCGCGATGACGTCGGGCAGGCCGACCGACTGCGCGACCCGCTGGTTCCAGTGGATGACGTTGAAGTCGCCGCTGGCCCCGGCGTAGCGCACGAGGTCGGCGCGGCGGACGCGTACCGCCAGCGACGGCAGCTCCTGCCCTTCGGCAACCTCCGAACGTCGCAGTGGTGCGGTCATGACGCCACCTCGGCTGTCCCCCTGGCGACCAGGACCGACACGAGGGTGGCGACGGGCTCCTGGTCGGTCGTCGTGACCTCGGTGCGCGTGGTGAGGATGTCGTTGCCGCCCGCGGCGCGGATGCCATCGATCGTCACCGTCGAGACCAGCACGTCCCCGGCGACGACGGGGCGGGTCGCGGTAAAGCGCTGCTCGCCGTGCACGACCCGGCTGTAGTCCAGGCCCAGCCCAGGGTCCTCGAACAGCGAGTCGCCGACAGCGAAGGTCAGCACCGTGAGAAAGGTCGGGGGGGCGATGACATCGCGGTAGCCGAGGGCCTGCGCGGCCTCGGGGTCGCGGTAGACCGGCGAGCGGTCACCGATGGCGTCGGCGAACTCTCGGATCTTCTGCCGCGACACCTCGTAGGGCGGCGACGGGGGGTAGGTCCGTCCGACGTAGGACGCGTCCAGAGGCATGGCGCAACGCTAGCGGCGGTCGGCCGAGCGGCTCTGCTCGGGACAGCACTGCTCGGGACAGCAGCGAGGGCCGCACCCACGTGGGTGCGGCCCTCGGTAGCAGGCTGACGGCAGCGACGTCCGCAGCGCCAGAGCTCAGCGGGTCTCGCGGTGGACCGTGTGACGACGGTCGCGCGGGCAGTACTTGCTGAGCTCGAGGCGGTCGGGGTCGTTGCGACGGTTCTTCTTCGTGATGTAGTTCCGCTCCTTGCACTCCACGCAGGCAAGCGTGATCTTCGGGCGGATATCAGCGCTCTTGGCTGCCACGGGAGGTCCTTTGCAACGAGTGGTCAAGCAGTGTTCTGGACAAACAAGGGTAGCCCGCGCGCGCACGAGTCGCGAAATCGCGGACACCTGAGGTAGCGGAGGCCGGACTTGAACCGGCGACACAGCGATTATGAGCCGCTTGCTCTACCAGGCTGAGCTACTCCGCCCCACAGCACGACGACCCGCCGCCCGCGGGGGCGACGGGCCGGTCGACTGCGACGAGCCCCAATACGGAATCGAACCGTAGACCTTCTCCTTACCATGGAGACGCTCTGCCGACTGAGCTATTGGGGCGAGCGCGGATGACTGTACACGGCCAGGGACCGGCGGCGCCAAACGGCGAGCTCGGGCTACCTCTGGCGCAGCCGTCGCCACAGCACGGGCAGTGCGGCGCGCGCCTCGGGCAGCGCCAGCGGCAGCGCCGCCACGTTGGCTGCGGCGGCCACGGTGCACCAGGAGCAGATCCGGCGGTGCTTGGTGAGCTGCTCGGCGAAGAGATAGAGGGCATTGCCGGCGTCGGCGACAGCTTTGGCCCCCGCGAGGACGGGCCACCAGGGCGTCTGCTGGGCGCGGTCCCCCGCCCCGGCGCCGAGCAGGACCAGGGTGAGGCCGTAGGAGGCGATGCCGAGGGCGGAGTCCGGAGTGTGCAGCAGCTCGTACGCCTCGCCGGAGGCGTCGACCGCATCAGCGTCCAGGACCGAGCGCAACGGGCCGACGCGCGGCTCAGGGACGCTCCCAATCAGGCCGCTCTGATAGGCCTCGACGACGCCGAGCGCCCCGGTCGCCAGGAGCGCCAGGGCGGTGGCCCGTCGCCGGTCGCGCAGGTACCGGCCCTGGCCACGGCGAAGGTCGGAGCTCACGCGCTCGGCGGCAGCGCTGCTCGGGCGGCCGATCTCGACCTGAGACAGGCGCTTGCCGAGCTCGGACAGGACGGCGGAGAGTGCGGGCATGCTCTGAGATATGACCGAGGGGCGCCCCGCGAATCGCGTGACGCCCCTCGACGAGGTGTGGCAGGTGTTGGATTCGAACCAACGAAGGCGAAGCCGACGGTTTTACAGACCGCTCCCTTTGGCCGCTCGGGCAACCTGCCGTGAAGCGCGAGCCATGTTACATGTTGGGGCGTGACCGAAGAGCCGAGCCGCGCGTCCACCGGTAGCCCCCGCCCCGAGTCAGTGTGGGACTACCCACGGCCGCCGCGAGTGGAGCCGACTGCCGAGCACGTCGTGGTCGAGTTGGGCGGAGTCGTGGTGGCGGACTCACGCCGTGCGCTGCGGGTCCTCGAGACGAGCCACCCTCCGACCTACTACCTCCCCGAGGAGGACTGGGCGCCGGGCGCTCTCGTCCCCACCGACGGTCGCTCCTACTGCGAGTTCAAAGGCTGGGCGTCCTACCTCGATGTCACCGCCCCGGACCGCACCGCCGAGGCAGCGGCGTGGACCTACCCCTCACCAACGAAGGGCTACGACGCCCTGCGAGGCCACGTCGCCGTCTACCCCGGGCGCATGGACCGGTGCACCGTCGACGGCGAGGTGGTCGTCGCCCAGGCCGGCGACTTCTACGGGGGCTGGATCACCTCGCGCGTCACCGGTCCCTTCAAGGGCGGCCCCGGGACGACGGGCTGGTAGCCGGCGCCAAAAGCGCTGCCGTCAGCAGCAGTGAAAGGATGGGGCCGGCAAGCATGGGGCCGGCAAGGATCGCGGCCGGATGGACCGCAGCTGACCACCTCCGGAAGGAACCAAGCCGCAGATGGCTGACTCGTCGTTCGACATCGTGAGCAAGCTCGACCGACAGGAGGTCGACAACGCGCTGAACCAGACCGCCAAGGAGCTCTCGCAGCGATTCGACTTCAAGGGCACGGGCTCGTCGATCAGCTGGAGCGGGACCGAGCGCATCCTGGTCGAAGCCGAGTCCGAGGACCGCGTCAAGGCGGCTCTGGACGTCTTCAAGGAGAAGCTGGTCAAGCGGCAGGTCTCGCTCAAGGCGATCGACGCCGCCGACCCTCAGGTGTCGGGCAAGGAGTACAAGATCTTCGTGACGCTCAAGGAGGGGATCTCCCAGGAGCAGGCGAAGAAGCTGTCCAAGCTCATCCGCGACGAGGGCCCCAAGGGCGTCAAGGCCCAGGTGCAGGGCGAGGAGCTGCGGGTGTCGAGCAAGAGCCGCGATGACTTGCAGGCCGTCCAGGCGCTGGTGCGCGGAGCCGACCTCGACTTCGCGGTGCAGTTCGTCAACTACCGGTAGCCGAGCGCGTCGGGCAGCGGCCGGCGCCTGGTAGCCACGCCGCAGACGCCGGCTCAGTCAGCGGAAGACGACCGTCTTGCTGCCGTTGAGCAGGACCCGATGCTCGAGATGCCAGCGCACGGCGCGGGCCAGCGCCACGCACTCCAGGTCGCGTCCGACTGCGGACAGTTCCTTCGGACCCATCGAGTGGTCCACGCGCGCGACCTCCTGCTCGATGATCGGGCCCTCGTCGAGGTTCGCGGTGACGTAGTGCGCGGTGGCCCCGATGAGCTTCACCCCGCGGGCGTAGGCCTGCTGGTACGGCGCTGCCCCCTTGAAGCTCGGCAGGAACGAGTGGTGGATGTTGATCGCCCGACCGTCCAGGGCCGCGCACATCTCTGGCGAGAGCACCTGCATGTAGCGCGCCAGCACGACGAGGTCGGCACCGGTGAGCTTGGCGAGATCCAGGATCTGCTGCTCCTGCGCCGCTTTCGTCTCCGGGGTGACCGGCAGGTGGTGGAACGGGATTCCGTATGACTCGACCAGGGCTCGGTACTCGTCGTGGTTGCTCACTACCGCGGGGATGTCCACCTCGAGGTGTCCCGTCCGCACGCGGAAGAGCAGGTCGTTGAGACAGTGCCCGAACTTGCTGACGAGGACCAGCATCGAGGGACGGCGGGCCAGGTCGTGCAGTCCCCAGGACATGCCGAACTCTGCGGCCACCGGAGCGAGCGCGGCCTCCACGTCTGCAGCAGCGGCGTCGGGCGCGCTGGCGTGAACCCGCATGAAGAACAACCCGGTCGACGGGTCCCCGAACTGCTGGCTGTCGGCGATGTTGGCTCCCGTCGAGGCGAGCGCGGCAGCGACGGCGGCGACGATCCCCGGTCGGTCGGGGCAGGACAGCGTCAGGACGACTTCAGCGGGCACGGTCGGCAAGCCTACGGTTGCGCCTCTGTGCCCGTGTCAAGGTCGGTCTCGCCGGTCGGCAGATCGGTCAGCGGGACCGAGCCGAGCCAGGACGCCAGCCGCGGCCGCTCGTGCACGAGGTCGTCGGCCGTGTCACTGGGATAGCTGTCGTCGGTCCCCCAGAACAGCGCGTCGAAGGGACACGCCTCCACGCAGATCCCGCAGTACATGCACAGCCCGTAGTCGATGGCGAAGCGGTCCAGCACGGCAACGACGCGCTCCCGGCCGCCGCCGGCCGGCACGACGGTCTCCTTGTGGGACTCGATCTCGATGCACCAGTCCGGGCACTCCCGCGCGCAGATCATGCAGACGGTGCAGTTCTCCTCCAGCAGGGCGATGACACCGCGCCGCGTGGCGTGGGTCGGCTGCGTCGGCTGGGTCGTTGGCTGCGTCGTCGGCTGCGTCGTCGGCCGCCCGGGCTGCTGGTCGCGCCCCCCTCCGTCCCGAACGTCGCTGTCGTCGCTCACGTCGGCTCATCCCCTCGCGAGTCCCGCAGGCTGGGCGTGCCCTCGCTCTGCCGCTTCGACCGACGGGGTCGGGCTGCGCGGGAAGAGGCCGGCTCCCCGGGGTCGCCCGCAGCCAACGTGGCATCGCGCGGTCCCCAGGTGGCATCCGGGACACCGGGCGCGGTCGCACTCCTCCGCCGCGACGTCGGCACGTCGCCGTTCTCGCCTGCCTCGCGCCGCCCGGGCCAGGGCCGCGCGGCCCGTGCCGCCACGACGACGTGCTTGCGCAGCGGCGTTCGCGGTGCCAGCGGAGGGTCAGGCGGCACGTCCTCGGCGAGACGCACGTCGGCCATCGCAGGCAGCAACAGCGGGCGCAGCACGTCACCCTGCGCGTCGCGGAAGCCGGCGAACTCCACGCCGAACATCTCCGCTGTCTCCCGCTCGTGCCACGCAGCGCCGGGATAGACCGAGGTGGCCGAGGGCAGCGGTCGACCCGTCGCGACGGGTACGCGCAGCAGCAGATGCAGACGGGCGTCGGGGCGCCAGAGGTGGATGGCGACGTCCACAGTGCCGTCGGGGGCTTCCACGCCGGTGAGCCAGTCGAACCACGCGAAGCCGCAGGAGTCGCGGGCATGCCTCACCGCATCCGCCCAGACGCGGGTCGCCACGTCGACGACGACGAGGCCGAGCTCGACCCGTGCCCGCGCGTCTCTGGCGCCGAAGCGTTCGACGAACGCGGCGATGAGCTGGTCGGCGTTCATGCCCCAGCCGCCACCACGTCGGCCAGCTCTCGGAGCCCGGCGAGCAGTGCCTCCGGTCGCGGAGGGCAGCCGGGGACGTAGACGTCCACGGGCACCAGCTGGTCGACTCCCTTGGTGACCGCGTAGCTGTCCCAGTAGGGGCCGCCGGTGCTGGCGCAGACGCCGAAGCTCAGCACGCGGCGCCGGTCACGGGGCAGGGCGTCGTAGGCGCGCCGCACGGCAGGCGCGAGCAGGTCCGTCAGCGTCCCGCTGACGAGCAGGACGTCGGCTTCCGCCACGGACGCCAGCAGCGCGCCGTCACCTCGCCACCGCTCGGCGGCGGCGACGACCTCGACGGCGCAGCAGGCCAACCCGAGGTCCACCGGGTGCAGCCGGAGCGCGACGTCGCCGTCACCGACGGCGATGCGCACCGACATCTGCGACACCTCGCCCGCCTCTCCCGCCACCCCTCGTGTGCGCCGAGTCTAGGCGTCCCACTTCGCGGGCCAGGAAGTCCGAGATACGAGACGCCGAGTGAGACGGAGGGAACATCTCGCCGTCGGGCACGAGGCCTGCCACGACGTAGAATTGGTGCGTGTCAGCAGCTGTCTCGGACCAGGCCGGCAACAAGCCGCGCCAGCGCGTCGACCATGTCGTGATCCGCTTTGCGGGCGACTCCGGCGACGGCATGCAGCTCACGGGCGACAGGTTCACCGCCGAGACGGCGCTGCTCGGCAACGACCTCTCCACGCTGCCCAACTTCCCGGCCGAGATCCGTGCGCCAGCCGGCACGCTGCCCGGCGTCTCGAGCTTCCAGCTGCACTTCGCCGACCATGACGTGCTGACGCCCGGAGATGCTCCCGACGTCCTCGTCGCCATGAACCCCGCGGCCCTCAAGGCCAACCTGCGCGAGCTGCGCGTGGGCGGCAGCATCATCGTCAACACCGACGAGTTCACCAAACGCGCCCTCGCGAAGGTCGGCTACGAGACCAGCCCCCTCGAGGACGGGTCGTTGCAGTCCTACCGCGTCCACCCGGTGCCGCTGACCTCGCTGACGGTCAAGGCTCTCGAGGGCCAGCCCATCGGCAAGAAGGACGCCGAACGCGCGAAGAACATGTTCGCCCTCGGGCTGCTCTCCTGGCTGTACTCGCGCCCGACGGACGGCACCGAGAGCTTCCTGCGCAAGCGCTTCGCGACCAAGCCCGAGGTGCTCGAGGCCAACCTCACCGCGTTGCGCACCGGCTGGGCGTTTGGCGAGACGACCGAGGACTTTGCGGTCGCCTACGAGGTCGCACCCGCGACCCGAACGACGGGCACGTGGCGCAACATCAGCGGCAACCTCGCGCTCGCCTTCGGGCTGATCGCAGCGAGCCAGCGCTCCGGGCTGCCGCTGTTCCTTGGCTCCTACCCGATCACCCCGGCCAGCGACATCCTGCACGAGCTGTCGAAGCACAAGCCGCTGGGCGTCACGACCTTCCAGGCCGAGGACGAGATCGCCGGCATCGGCGCGGCCCTGGGCGCCTCCTACGGTGGGGCACTCGGCGTGACGACGACCTCCGGGCCCGGCGTGGCGCTTAAGAGCGAGACGATCGGATTGGCGGTCGCGCTCGAGCTACCGCTGATCATCGTGGACGTCCAGCGCGGCGGTCCCAGCACGGGCCTGCCGACCAAGACCGAACAGGCCGACCTGCTGCAGGCGATGTTCGGGCGCAACGGAGAGGCGCCTGTCGCGATCGTGGCCGCCCAGTCACCCGCCGACTGCTTCGACGCCGCCCTCGAGGCCGTTCGCATCGCGACGACCTACCGCACACCGGTCTTCCTGCTCTCGGACGGCTACCTCGCGAACGGGTCTGAGCCCTGGCGCGTCCCGGAGGTCACCGAGCTGCCGGACCTGCAGGTGGACTTCGCGACGCAGCCCAACTCCGACACCGGCTTCCTGCCCTACAAGCGGGACCCCGAGACGCTCGCCCGTCCGTGGGCGGTCCCCGGCACCCCCGGGCTGGAGCACCGCATCGGCGGCATCGAGAAGGCAGACGGCACCGGGTCGATCTCCTACGACCCGGAGAACCACGACCGCATGGTCCGCCTGCGCCAGGCGAAGATCGACGGCGTCACGGTGCCCGACCTCGAGGTCGACGACCCCCAGGGCGATGCGCGAGTCCTGGTCCTGGGATGGGGCTCGACCTATGGCCCGAGCGCGGCGGCTGTCCGCGCGCTGCGCGACGAGGGCCTTGCCGTCGCGCAGGCCCACCTGCGTCACCTCAACCCGTTCCCCGGCAACCTGGGCGAGGTCCTCGCTCGCTACGAGCGCGTCGTCGTCCCCGAGATGAACCTCGGGCAACTCGCGCTGCTGCTGCGTGCCCGCTTCCTGATCGACATCGACTCCCTCAACCGGGTGCGCGGCCTGCCGTTCACTTCTGCCGAGATCGCCGACCACGTCCGCACCGCTATCAAGGAGGTGCACGGCGAGTGACCGCTCTCACCGACCTTCCCTTTCCCAGTCTTCCGACCGAAGGGCTCGCTGGGGTCCCTCGCCTGGGCGAGGACGACGCGCACCAGACGCGCAAGGACTTCACCTCCGACCAGGAGGTGCGCTGGTGCCCCGGCTGCGGCGACTACGCGGTGCTCGCGGCCGTGCAGTCGTTCCTGCCGGATCTGGGGCTGCGCAAGGAGAACATCGTCTTCGTCTCGGGGATCGGCTGCTCCTCCCGGTTCCCGTACTACCTCGACACCTACGGCATGCACTCGATCCACGGCCGCGCGCCAGCCATCGCCACCGGTCTGGCCGTGACTCGCGAGGACCTCTCGGTCTGGGTCGTGACCGGCGACGGCGACGCGTTGTCCATCGGCGGAAACCACCTCGCCCATGCGCTGCGCCGCAACGTCAACCTGAAGATCCTGCTGTTCAACAACCGGATCTACGGCCTCACCAAGGGGCAGTACTCCCCGACGTCGGAGTCCGGCAAGATCACCAAGTCGACGCCCTACGGATCGCTGGATACGCCGTTCAACCCGGTGTCGTTCGCCCTCGGCGCCGAGGCGACCTTCGTCGCCCGCACTCTCGACAGTGACCGCAAGCACCTGACGTCGGTGCTGCGCGCCGCCGCCGAGCACCGCGGGACGGCTCTGGTGGAGATCTACCAGAACTGCCCGATCTTCAACGACGACGCCTTCGCGCCGCTCAAGGACGTCCAGACCGCCGACGAGCTGCTGATCCGGCTCGAGCACGGGCAACCCGTGCGATGGGGTGTCGATGGCCATCTCGGGCTCGTGCGTGACGAGCGCGGAGCCCTGCGCGTGGCCGAGGTCGCGGAGGTCGGCGAGGACAAGGTCGTCGTCCACGATGCGACGACCGATGACCCCACCTACGCCTTCGCGCTCTCACGGATCACCTCCGGGACCCTCGCCGCGACGCCCGTCGGGATCTTCCGGTCCGTGGACCGGCCGGCCTACGACGATCTCGTGCGCAGCCAGGTGCGCCACGCACAGGAGACGTCAGGCCCCGCGGACAGCGAGTCGGGGCTGGCCGCTCTGCTGAAGGGCTCGGACTCCTGGACGGTCTGAGCGGCCGAGCGCCGCGCAAACGGTTCTCGTCGGAGCGACGGTAAGCCCAGGCTCACGGCTTCGCGGTTAACGGTCGCGCCGCGTCCGGTAGGAGTGCTCGGGACGCCCCGTGCTGCCATACCGCAGCGTCAGCTCCACCTCTCCCTGCCGCTCCAGTGAGCTCAGGTAGCGCTGCGCGGTAGGACGGGAGATGCCCAGCTCTGTCGCGGCCTCCTGTGCCGTCACGCCGGCCGGCAGTCGGGCGAGCAGCTGACGTATCGACTGCATGGTGGGGGCGGAGTGGCCCTTGGGCGGGAGCGGTCCCGGGGGACGGAGCAGCCCGAGCAGCGAGTCGACCTCCTCCTGCG
>JBQCDV010000217.1:0-5596 GCA_051960855.1 Actinomycetales bacterium | reverse complement strand
GGCAGCGGCGGTGGTTCGTCGGCCTCGCTCGCGGCCTTCGAGGCCCCGCTGGCCATCGGCACCGACACCGGTGGCTCGATCCGGCAGCCCGCCGCCGTGACCGGCACGGTCGGGGTCAAGCCCACCTACGGTGGCGTCTCCCGCTATGGGCTCGTCGCGCTGGCCAGCTCCCTCGACCAGGCCGGCCCCTGTGCCCGCACGGTCCTCGACGCGGCACTGCTGCACTCGGTCATCGGTGGGCACGACCCGCTGGACTCCACCTCGATCGACTCGCCGGTCCCGGCTGTCGTCGAGGCGGCCCAGCGGCGCGACGTGCGCGGCATGCGGATCGGTGTGGTCAAGGAGCTCGGCGGCGAGGGCTACCAGGCCGGTGTGGAGCAGCGCTTCCGTGAGGCCGTGGAGCTGCTCACCGACCTTGGCGCCGACGTGGTCGAGGTGTCGTGCCCGCACTTCGACTACGCGCTCGCGGCCTACTACCTCATCCTGCCGAGCGAGTGCTCGAGCAACCTCGCGAAGTTCGACGCGATGCGCTACGGGTTGCGGGTCGGCGACGACGGCGGTGCGAGCGCCGAGCAGGTCATGTCGGCCACCCGCGAGGCCGGCTTCGGCGCGGAGGTCAAGCGGCGCATCATTCTCGGCACCTACGCGCTGTCCTCGGGCTACTACGACGCCTACTACGGGCAGGCGCAGAAGGTCCGGACGCTGATCGCGCGCGACTTCGCTGCCGCCTTCGAGCAGGTCGACGTGCTCGTCTCGCCGACCGCGCCGACCACGGCATTCCGGCTCGGGGAGAAGGTCGACGACCCTCTGGCCATGTACCTCAACGACATCTGCACGATTCCGAGCAACCTCGCCGGCAACGCCGCCGCCTCCTTCCCCTGCGGCCTCGCACCCGAGGACGGGCTGCCCGTCGGGCTGCACGTCATGGCCCCCGCGCTGGCTGATGACCGGCTCTACCGGGTGGGCGGCGCCCTCGAGGCCGCCCTCGTCGACCGCTGGGGTGGGCCGCTGCTCGCCTCGGCGCCCGCCCTTGCTGGAGGAGCCCAGTGACGACCACCGCCCTGACATCCGGCGTGACCGCCGGTGACGCGACGATGGACCTCGACGAGGCCCTGTCGCGCTTCGACCCCGTCATGGGCCTCGAGGTGCACGTCGAGCTCAACACCGCGACGAAGATGTTCTGCGCCTGCCCGACCACGTTCGGCGCCGAGCCCAACACCCAGGTGTGCCCCGTCTGCCTCGGCCTACCCGGCGCTCTGCCGGTGCTCAACGCGGCCGCACTGGAGAGCGCGATCCGGATCGGGTTGGCGCTGCACTGTGACATCGCCCAGTGGTGCCGGTTCGCGCGGAAGAACTACTTCTACCCGGACATGCCCAAGAACTTCCAGACCTCGCAGTACGACGAGCCGATCGCCTACGGCGGCTACCTCGACGTGGTGCTCGACGATGGCGAGACGGTCCGGGTCGACATCGAGCGGGCGCACATGGAGGAGGACACCGGCAAGTCGCTGCACGTCGGCGGCGCCACCGGGCGCATCCATGGCGCGGACTACTCGCTGCTGGACTACAACCGCGCCGGCGTCCCGCTCATCGAGATCGTCACCAAGCCGATCGAAGGGACCGGGTCCCGCGCCCCTGAGGTGGCCCGGGCGTACGTCGCCACCCTCCGGGACCTGCTGCGCGCCCTGGGTGTCAGCGACGTCCGCATGGAGCAGGGCTCGCTGCGCTGTGACGTGAACCTGTCGCTCCGGGAGTCCCCGGCGGCACCGCTCGGGACCCGCAGCGAGACCAAGAACGTCAACAGCCTGCGCAGCGTCGAGCGCGCCGTCCGCTACGAGATCGGGCGGCAGGCCGCACGCCTGAGCAACGGCGAGCGGGTGGTGCAGGAGACCCGTCACTGGCACGAGGACACGGGCATCACGACGCCCGGACGCAGCAAGGAGCAGGCGGAGGACTACCGCTACTTCCCGGAGCCCGACCTGGTGCCGATCGCGCCGGACCGCGCGTGGGTCGAGCAGCTGCGCACCACGCTTCCGGAGCCGCCGGCGCAGCGCCGTCGTCGGCTGCAGGAGGCCTGGGGCTTCACCGACCTCGAGATGCGTGACGTCCTGAACGCCGGAGCTGTGGATCCCATCGAGGCGACGGTGGCTGCCGGAGCCACTCCCGCAGCAGCGCGGAAGTGGTGGCTGACCGAGCTCGCCCGCCACGCCAACGAGCGGGGGGTCGAGCTGGACGGCCTGCCCATCACTCCGCAGCAGGTCGTGGAGGTGCAGCAGCTCGTCGACGCCGGCACCGTCAACGACAAGCTCGCTCGCCAGGTCATCGAGGGCGTGCTCGCGGGCGAAGGTAGCCCCCAGCAGGTCGTCGACACGCGCGGCCTGGCCGTCGTCACCGACGAGGGTGCTCTGACAGCGGCCGTCGACCGCGCTATCGCCGCCAACCCCGACGTCGCCGACAAGATCCGCGACGGCAAGGTGCAGGCCGCGGGGGCGCTCATCGGGGCCGTCATGAAGGACATGCGCGGCCAGGCTGACGCCGGTCGGGTGCGGGAGCTGGTGCTGGAGCGGTTGTCCTGACTCCCGGGGATGTCGACCTCGTGCTCGAGGGCGGCGGCGTCAAGGGACTCGCGCTCGTCGGTGCCGTCGCCGAGCTCGGCCGCACCGGCCATCGCGTGCAGCGGGTCGCCGGCAGCTCGGCAGGCGCGATCGTCGGGGCGGTGGTCGCCGCCCTCGCCAGGGCGGGAGAGGACCTGACCCGGGTCGAGGACGTCGCCCGGACGCTCGACTACGCCCGCTTCCGCGACCGCGGCCCCGTGGCGTCCCACCTGGGGCCGCTGACACCTCTCGCCGACGCCCTCTCGCTCGCTCTCGACGATGGCGTCTTCGAGGGACAGGCGCTGGAGGACTGGGTCGGGGGAGTGCTGGGCGACCTCGGAGTGCGGACCTTCGGCGACCTTCAGCGCCACGACGCCGGCGACGACGGCGCGGTCGAGTCGCAGTGGAGCCTCGTCGTCACCGCCAGCGACGTCGCGCGGCGCCGGCTGCTACGGCTGCCCTGGGACTACGCCGAGCTCGGTCTCGACCCCGACGAGCAGTCCGTCGCGCACGCCGTGCGCGCCTCGGCCGCCATCCCCTTCTTCTTCGAGCCCGTACGCCTGACAGCTCAGGGAAGCCAGGCCGTGCTCGTCGACGGTGGGCTCCTCTCGAACTACCCCGTCAACCTGTTCGACCGTCGAGACGGCCAGCCGCCGCGCTGGCCGACGCTCGGCGTGCGGCTGTCCTCGCGAGAGCCGGTGCCGCCGCCCGGGCAGCCGGTGGGCGGCCCGCTGTCGCTCGGTCTCGCCGTCGTAGCCACGCTCATCGAGGCCTGCGACGCCCGGCACATCGACGACCCGTGCGTGCAGGCCCGCACCGTCTTCATCGACACCTCCGAGGTGTCGGCGCTCGACTTCGGTCTCACCCAGCAGCAGCGCGACGACCTCATCGACCGCGGGAGCCGCGCCATGTCCCGTTTCCTGGGCTCCTGGGACTGGCCGCACTGGCTGGCGACGTGCGGGCCGGATGCGCCAGGACCACGTGGGACCGCGGCGCCCGCCCAACCCACCGCCACAGGAGGCTTCTCATGACCCGCGACGACCGCGTCGCTGTCGTCCCGTACACGCGTGAGGAGCTCGGGGTGCTGCCGGGCCACCTCCGGCTGGTCCGGTGGGGCGACGACGAGGAGGAGCCTCCGGCCGAAATCGGAGAGGCGCGGTTCTACGTTCCTCCCTACCTGCGGTCGTTCGACCCACGGACTCTCGAAGTCATGGCTTCGATGCCGCACCTCGAGGTCGTCCAGACCCTCACCGCGGGATTCGAGCATGTGGTGCCGCACCTGCCGCACGGAGTGACGCTCTGCAACGCCCGCGGCCTCCATGACACCGCGACCGCCGAACTTGCCGTCGCTCTGACGCTTGCCGCGCAGAACGACCTCGTCGGGTTCGCCCGCGACGCTGACGACCACCGCTGGGACTTCCGGCAGCGGCGAGGGCTCGCCGACCAGACCGTGCTCGTCGTCGGGTACGGGGCGATCGGGAGGGCGATCAGCCGTCGCCTGGCGCCGGTCGAATGTCAGGTCGTGCCCGTCGCCCGGACGCCGCGCCCCGCGACCGGTTCCGAGCCGGCGGTTGCCGGGTGGCACGAGCTGCCGACCCTGGTCCCGCAGGCCGACATCGTCGTCCTCATCGTCCCGGGCAACGCTGAGACCCGGCACCTGGTCGACGCGGAGTTGCTGGCCCGGATGCGGGACGGGGCCCTGCTGGTCAACGTCGCGCGCGGTGCTGTGGTCGACACCGACGCACTGCTCGCGGAGCTGCAGTCGGGGCGGCTGCGCGCCGCAGTCGATGTCACCGACCCCGAGCCACTGCCGGCCGGGCATCCGTTGTGGGAGACGCCGAACCTGCTGCTCACCCCGCACGTCGGCGGCTGGTCCGGTGCTTTCCGCCCGCGTGCCGAGGCCCTCCTGGCTGCCCAGCTCCGGCGGTGGGCGGCAGGGGAGCCGCTGTCCAACGTCGTCGCCTCCTAGGTCTTGGTCCAGGACCTCGCGGCTAGGTCCCGTCCTGGGCCTCGCGGGGCCGCTCGACCCCGGGTTGGAGCAGTCAGCGAAAGTGCTTGACCGCAAGGCCTGCCGGGGCCAGCGTGTGCCACATGAGCACCACCAGCGCAGGGGATGTCCTCGTCCTGATCGGCACGCGCAAGGGCCTCTGGATGGCCCACAGCAGCGATGGCCGCCAGAGCTGGAAGGTCGAGGGACCTCACTTCTTGATGCGGGAGGTCGCCTCGGTCGCCTACGACGGGCGCAGCAAGCGGATCCTCGTCGGCACGATGAACGAGCACTGGGGCCCCACGGTGATGTGGTCCGACGACCTTGGGACGACGTGGCACGAGACGCCGGAGGGGCCGATCCGCTTCCCCGAGGACACCGGGGCCGCCCTCGCGCGGGTGTGGCAGATTGCCCCCGACACCGCCGAACGGCCCGGTGTCGTCTGGGCCGGCGTCGAGCCCACGAGCCTCTGGCGGAGCGAGGACGGCGGCGAGACCTTCGACCTGGTGCGCGGGCTATGGGACCACCCGCACCGCGCCGAGTGGGGCCCTGGGTACGGCGGTGCCGCCGTGCACACGGTGCTGCCGCACCCTCGTCGGGACGACGTGCTCGTCGCGATGAGTGCCGGCGGGGTGTACGTGAGCGAGGACGGCGCCCACGACTGGGCCCCCCACAACCGCGGCATCAGCGCCTACTTCTTTCCCGACCCCTATCCCGAGTTCGGCCAGTGCGTGCACAAGGTCGCCCGCGACGGCGGCGACCCCGACCGCCTGTATGCGCAGAACCACCACGGCGTCTACCGCAGCGACGACGGTGGCCAGCAGTGGGTGTCGATCGCCGAGGGGCTGCCGAGCGACTTCGGCTTCGGCATGGCGACGTCCCCGGTCCGCGGCGACACCGCCTTCAGCGCCCCGATTGCTGCCGATGGCGAACGCGTACCACCGGAGCACGCCTGTCGCATCTACCGAACCGACGACGCCGGGCGCAGTTGGACAGCGCTCGACAAGGGACTGCC
>JBQCDV010000216.1:0-38499 GCA_051960855.1 Actinomycetales bacterium | reverse complement strand
GACGGTCGCCTCGTCGGCTCGAGCCGGGCTGGTGCAGGCGCAGCGAGCCGGTGCGGTCGACGAGCTCAGCCGCGCACTGGCCACCGACCGCGTGCCGTTCTTCCCGTTTCTCTTCTGAGCTCTCCTCTTCTGAGCTCTCCTCTTCTGACCGCTCTTCTTCTGACCTCTCTTGTTCTGACCTCTCTTGTTCTGACCCTGCAGTTCACTGTCGGATGCGTCAGCGGGTCACGTCGCCGCGCGACCCGGGGGGCTGGCAGGTGGGGCACCAGTAGAGGTTCCGGGCGGCCAGCTCGGCAGCGGCGACGGGGGTGCCGCACACGAGGCAGGGCTCTCCGGTGCGGTGGTAGACGTAGAAGTCGCCGCGGCGGCGCGGCTTGCGCAGCGCCACCGGCGGCAGCCGACCCTCGTCCTCGGCACGCAGGGTGAGGATGCGGCCGCGCCGCACGCCGACCTTCATCAGCGCGGAGATGTCGTCCCACATCGCCTGCCACACCGGCTGCGGAAGGTCGCGGCCAGGCAGGTAGGGGTCGACGGCGTGCCGGAAGAGCACCTCGGCGCGGTAGACGTTGCCGATGCCGGCGACCACGGCCTGGTCCATGAGCAGCGCGGCCATCGTCGAGCGGCTGCGCGAGATGCGCTGCCACGCGGCTGCCGCCGACCCATCGGGGCGCAGCGGGTCCGGGCCGAGCCGCGACAGCAGCCGCTCCCGTCCGGGCTCGTCCAGCAGCTCGCAGGCGGTGGGACCTCTCAGGTCGCCCCAGCCCTTGGGGCCGACCAGGCGCAGCCGGACCTGCCCGACGGGGGGTGTCACCGGCGAGGTGTGCAGCGCGAAACTGCCGTAGAGGCCGAGGTGGACGTGCAACGACTCCGGCAGCCCCTCGAACGACGCCAGGAGGTGCTTGCCGTAGGCCTCGGCCCGCTCGAGCACTCGGCCGTCGAGCTGCGCCGCTCCGGACTCGAACCGGCCCTGCGGGCTCCAGGCCGACACGGCGGTGCCGCGGAACCGGCGGTTGAGGGCACCGGCGAGCCGGTGCAGAGTGTGGCCTTCCGGCACGTGCTCCTGCTCTCTCAGCCGTCGGTGGGCAGCGGCGGCAGCTCGCCAGTGTCCTCGTAGGCCTTGAGCTGGTCGATCCGTCGCTGGTGCCGCGGCTCGCCTGTGAACTCCGTCTCTACGAAGACCGCGGCGATGCGGATGGCCTCGTCGATGGTGTGCATGCGGGCACCGATGCCCATGACGTTCGCGTTGTTGTGTAGCCGGCCCAGCTCGGCTGTCTCCTCGCTCCACGCCAGCGCGCAGCGGATGCCCCGGACCTTGTTGGCTGCGATCTGCTCCCCGTTGCCCGAGCCGCCGATCACGATGCCGAGGCTGCCGCGGTCGGCGGCGACAGCCTCGGCAGCGCGCAGGCAGTAGGGCGGGTAGTCATCCTGAGGGTCGTAGCTGGGCGCCCCATGGTCCACGACGTCGTGACCCCGCTCCTCCAGCCAGGCCAGCAGCGCAGCCTTGAGCTCGAACCCTGCGTGGTCGCTGGCGAGGTGTAGGCGCATGCGGGAAGTCTGGCAGGAGGGTCGCCGCGGTCAGTCGAAGACCGGTCCCCGGGTGCGCGTGCGCTTGAGCTCGAAGAAGCCGTCGGTGGCGGCTACGAGCCGGACTCCGTCCCAGAGCTTGCCAGCCTCCTCGCCCTTGGGCGCCGGTGAGACCACCGGGCCGAAGAACGCGACCCCCTCGGTCGCGATGACCGGAGTGCCGACGTCCATGCCGACCTGGTCCATCCCGGAGTGGTGGCTCTTCTTCAGCGCCTCGTCGAAGTCGGTCGACTTCGCAGCGCCCGCCAGCTCGGCGGGCAGACCGACCTCGGCGAGGGCCTCGTCGATCACCGCGTCCCAGTCCTGGCGCTGCCCGAGGTGGATGCGCGTGCCGAGCGCGTCGTAGAGCGGCTTGACGACCTCCTGGCCGTGCTCCTGCTCGGCGGCGATGACGACGCGGACCGGTCCCCACGCGCGCTGCATCATCTCGGCGTAGTCGGGCGAGAGCTCGCGCCCGTCGTTGAGGTAGGCCAGCGACATGACGTGCCACGACACGTCCACGTCACGGACCTTCTCCACCTCCATCATCCAGCGTGAGGTCATCCAGGCCCACGGGCAGATGGGGTCGAACCAGAAGTCTGCGGTCGCGCGCTGCGCCATGCGAGAGAGCTCCTCGGGAGAGGCATCGGAGGGTGTCGTCGAGTCCAACCGTCGCCGACGCAGCAGGATTCCGCCCAGCCGCGTCGTGACAGGATGCGTCGTACCCCAACGAAGAGGTAAGGAGCACGGCGTGCCTGGCATGAACCTGACCCGTGACGAGGCCCGGACGCGCGCCGATCTCGTCGAGGTGTCGTCCTACAAGGTCGACCTCGACCTGACCGTGAGCGACCGGACCTTCCGGTCCCGGACGGAGGTCCGGTTCAGCGCACGGCAGCCCGGCGCGACGACGTTCGTCGATCTGGTGGCCGAGACGATCCACTCCATCACGCTCAACGGCCGCGCCCTCGACCCCGCCGAGGTCGTGTTCGAGGACGTGCGGATCCGCCTCGACGACCTCGCCGCCGAGAACGTGCTGGTCGTCGACGCCGACTGCCTCTACATGAACACCGGGGAGGGCCTGCACCGCTTCGTCGACCCCGTTGACAAGGAGGCGTACCTCTACACGCAGTTCGAGGTCAGCGACTCCCGCCGGGTCTTCACCGTCTTCGAGCAGCCCGACCTCAAGGCGACGTACGACTTCACGATCACGGCCCCGAGCCACTGGCAGGTCGTCTCCAACGCACCCACTCCGGAGCCGGAGGACCTGGGTGAGGGCAAGAAGCGGTGGGTGTTCCCCCCGACCCAGCCGATCTCGTCCTACATCACCGCGCTCGTCGCCGGCCCGTACCACGTCGAGCGCGGGCAGCTCACCAGCCGCGATGGGCGCACGATCGAGCTCGGCGTCTTCTGCCGCGCCAGCCTGGGCGAGCACCTCGACGCCGAGGAGATCCTCGAGGTCACACGGCAGGGCTTCGCCTTCTTCGAAGAGCTCTTCGACCAGCCCTACCCCTTCGAGAAGTACGACCAGCTCTTCGTCCCGGAGTACAACGCGGGCGCCATGGAGAACGCGGGCGCGGTGACGTTCCTCGAGGACTACGTGTTCCGCAGCCGCGTGCCGGAGGCGATGTACGAGCGTCGCGCCGAGACGATCCTGCACGAGCTCGCGCACATGTGGTTCGGCGACCTCGTGACGATGCGCTGGTGGGACGACCTCTGGCTCAACGAGTCGTTCGCGACCTACGCGTCGGTGCTCTGCCAGGCCGAGGCGACCCGCTGGAGCCACGCCTGGACGACGTTCGCGAACACCGAGAAGTCGTGGGCCTACCGGCAGGACGCCCTCCCGTCGACGCACCCGATCTCGGCCGACATCCGCGACCTCGAGGACGTCGAGGTCAACTTCGACGGCATCACCTACGCCAAGGGCGCGTCGGTACTGAAGCAGCTGGTCGCCTACGTGGGGCGCGACGCGTTCTTTGAGGGCATCCGGCGCTACTTCCGGAGCTTCGCGTGGGGCAACACCTCGCTGCAGGACCTGCTGGGCAAGCTCGAGGAGACCTCAGGTCGGGACCTCTCGGCGTGGTCCAAGGAGTGGCTCGAGACCGCCGGCTCCAACACGCTGCGCCCGGAGTTCGAGGTCGACGACGACGGCCGCTTCACGTCCTTCACGGTGGTGCAGGAGGCCCCGCAGGACCACCCGACGCTGCGCTCACACCGGCTCGCGGTCGGCCTCTACGACTCTGTCGACGGGAAGCTGCAGCGCCGCCGCCGCGTGGAGCTCGACGCCAGTGGAGCCCGCACGGACGTGCCCGAGCTCGTGGGTGAGCAGCAGCCGGAGCTGGTGCTGCTCAACGACGATGACCTCACCTACGCGAAGCTGCGTCTGGACCCGGCGTCGCTGCAGGCGGCCACCACCTCGATGTCCCGCTTCACGGAGTCCCTGCCGCGCACGCTGATCTGGGCAGCCGCCTGGGACATGACCCGCGACCAGGAGATGCCTGCCCGCGACTTCATCTCGCTGGTGCTCGAGGGCATCTCCGCCGAGACCGACTCCATGGTGGTGCTGTACCTGCTGCGCCAGCTGCAGACCGCCACTCAGCTCTACACCGCGCCCGAGGCCCGGGACGCGGAGCGGTCCCGCGTAGCCGACGGTCTCGCCGACCTCCTGCACGCGGCCCCCGCCGGCAGCGACCACCAGCTGCAGTTCGTCCGGGCTTTCGCGTCCTACGCCAGGTCCGAGGAGCACCTCGACCTGATCGCGGGTCTGCTCGAAGGGTCCCGCAGCATCGAGGGCCTCGTCATCGACACCGACCTGCGCTGGTCGCTGCTGCACCGGCTGGTCGCCACCGGACGGGTCGGCGAGGAGGAGATCCAGCGGGAACTCGACCGCGACGACACCGCCGCCGGGCACCGTCAGGCCGCCGCCGCCCGCGCGGCGATCCCCACCGCTGAGGCGAAGGCCCAGGCTTGGGGGTCGGTCGTGGAGCAGGAGGAGCTGCCCAACGCCACGCAGGTGGCCGTCATGGGTGGCTTCCAGCAGGCCGACCAGCTCGACCTGCTGCGCCCCTATGTCGAGCCGTACTTCGCGAGCATCCGCGACATCTACGCCACTCGCACCAACGAGACGGCGCAGAACATCGTCCTCGGCCTCTACCCGACGCTGCTGGCCGACCAGACCGTCATCGACGCCAGCGACGCGTTCCTGTCCCAGCCTGACCTGCCCCCGGCGCTGCGCCGGCTGGTCGTGGAGTCCCGCGACGGCGTGGCCCGTGCCCTGCGGTGCCAGGCGGTCGACGCCGCCGCCCGACGGGGCTAGGAGTCCACTCGGCACCACCGCCCCGCCGGGCCACCAGACAGAAATGGGTCACCTTCCGCACTCCTTCCACTCGGAAGGCTGCGGAAGCTGACCCATTTCGCGATGAGGCCCCCGGCGACTGCTGGAGACCGCCCGACTGCTGGACACCGCCCGACTGCAGCCGACTGCCTCAGGACGCGGAAGTTCCCCGGACCCCGCGGTCCGCTCAGACCTCGTCGGTGTGGAGCGTCTCCGGTGCCCGGGCGTGCTCGGCGAGGCTGCGGATGCCGTCGACGATGCCGCCGCCGAGGTCTCCGGCAGCGAAACTGCTCGTCATCGTCGCGGTCGCGAGGGCGCAGTCCCGGTCCGACAAGCGGCGAGCCAGGGCTCGTCCGGTCACGATCTCGACCGCGCGGGCCTGGGGGTCGACAGCGATCAGGACGCCGCCGTCGGCCTGGTCGCCGAGTGCGGCATGCATCGACATGGCGCGAGCTCTGGCCGTCCCGCCCTCCAGGGGTCCGACGTAGACCGCAATTCGCATCCGGCCCTGCTGCTCGCCGATGCGGATCGCGCGGTCGATGTCGTCCTGCTGACGCGGAGAGAGGCCGCTACCAGCGGGCACTCGCGCCACCTCCCTCGAGAGTTGTCGGGCCGGGACGGTTCTCCGGCTGGCCGGTGCCGCCGAACGCTGGCCCGTTGAACCAGCGCGGCTGGTCCTCCCAGGCACCGCCGGGACGGTAGGGCCGCCCGCTGCGTCGGATGCTGCCGGCGGAGGCGAGCAGCGCGATGACGACAAAGAGCGCGAGCGGGATGCCGACGTAGATGAGCACGGTCTGCAGTACCGACAGGCCAGGGCCGGAGTTCTCGGCGCTGTGGGCCGGCTTCGGACCGACGGGGCCGGTGGCCGCGAAGACCGGTGAGGCGACCAGAGTGCCGACAACCGAGACAGCGACAGCGGTGGCGGCGGCGAGGCCGTGGCGGGCACGCGCACGCACGGGCGCACCCGCCGGAGGGCGGGAGGGAGACGCTTGTTTCACAGCACTCACGCTATCGGGACCCCCCGTCGGGGCTCTCGCCGGACGGCACGGTGACGCCGAGAGCCCGAGCGACCGCGCGCACCCGCGCTGACGGCGCCGCCACGAGGTCGTCGAGAACGACGGCCTCGCCGTTCTCGTCTGCCAACGCGACCCGCCAGTTGGGGTACTCGTTGTTGGTGCCGGGCTGGTTGACCGTGCGGTGCTCACCGACGAGGTCGGCGAGGCTGACGCCGAGCATGCGGGAGGGAGCCCGGCGCAGCATCGCGTGCAGCGCCGCGACCGTCTGCTCCTCGCCGGCTCCGTCGTCGAGGAGGCCCTGCTCGCGCAGCAGGCGCAGCCAGTCCTCCCGCTCGCGGGCGTCCACCTCCCGCTCCTCCTCCACCGAGCGCTCGAGCAGCCCGAGGTTCGCCCGCAGCTCGACGTGCTCTCCGGCGAGGTATCCAGCCGTGGGCGGAAGGTCGTGCGTCGTGACGGTCGCGAGGCACAGCTCCCGCCAGCGGTCGGGCGACAGCGGTCGTCCCTCCCCATCTCGCTCGAACCAGAGCACGCTCGTGCCCAACAGCCCCCGCTCGCGCAGGTAGTCGCGCGCCCACGGCTCGACGGTGCCGAGGTCCTCCCCCACGACGACGGCGCCGGCCCGGGCTGCCTCCAGGGCGAGGATGCCCACGAGCGCCTCGTGGTCGTAGCGGACGTAGGTCCCCTCTGACGCGGGTCGACCTGCTGGGACCCACCACAGACGGAAGAGCCCGACGACGTGGTCGACGCGGATCCCGCCGGCATGCCGCAGCACCGTGCGCAGCATGTCGCGGTAGGGCGCATAGCCGGTCTCGGCAAGGCGGTCCGGGCGCCAGGGCGGCTGCGACCAGTCCTGCCCCTGTTGGTTGAAGGCGTCGGGCGGAGCTCCGACCGTGACGCCGCTGGCGAGGACGTCCTGCAGCGCCCAGGTGTCGGCACCGGTCGGGTGGACCCCGACGGCGAGGTCGTGCACGACCCCCAGGGGCATCCCCGCCTCCTGGGCCCTGCTCTGCGCGCGCGACAGCTGCTCGTCGACCACCCACTGCAGCCACTGGTAGAAGTCGACACGGCCGGCCAGCCGCTTCCGCGCCTCCTGCACCGCGGGAGCCTGGGGCGAGGAGAGCTCCGCGGGCCACTCCTCGTTGGCGCCGTTGCTCTCGGCCAGCGCACACCAAGTGGCGAAGTCCGCCAGGCCCTCCCCCTCGCGCCGACAGAACGCCTCGTAGGCCTCCTGGCGCTCCGCCGACCGCCGCACCGCGTGCACGAGCTCGAGCGCCTCCCGCTTCGCTGCCCACACGGCGTCGCGGTCGAGGTCGGCGGTCGTGGCCGTCAGCTGCTGCAGGGGGGCGGCGAGCTGCTCGAGCCGCCGGCGGTGGGCGGCGGGGAGACCCGCGACCTCCGGGATATCGCCGACGCTGATGTAGATCGGGTTGACGAAGCGACGGGTCGTCGGCAGGTACGGCGAGGGCTCCATCCGACCCACCGGCTCCGCCGCGTGCAGGGGATTGACGAGCACGAAGCCCGCACCGAGCTCCTTCCCCGCCCAGGCCGCAAGGTCGCCGAGGTCCTGGAGGTCGCCCAACCCCCACGACCGGCGCGAGCGGACCTGGTAGAGCTGGGCCATCAGTCCCCAGACCGGCGCCGACGAGCGGTCGGCCAACGGCCCCGGAAGCTCGGCGACGTCGGGCGTGACCACCAGGACCGCCGGCGCAGCATCCCCAGCCTCGACGTCCACACCGTCGACGTCCACACCGCCGACGCTCGCTACCACCTCGTGCCATCCCACCGGCAGTCCGGACGGCACCACGAAGGTCGCCTCCCCGACGAGCCGGCCGTCCACCTCGCGCGGTTCGACCCATACCTGCGCCTGCGTCAGCGGTCGGACGTCGCCCCCCTCGAGCCGAACGACGACGCTGACGCTGGCGCCGTCGGGCACGTGCACCGGGAGCGTCACCTCGCGCGACTCGCGCGTCACCACGCAGGGGGGAAGGGTGCGGCGCCAGGGAGCCAGCCGGGCCTCGGCGAGGGTGTGCCGGACCTGCTCGGGAGTCTCGATCTCGGCTCCCAGCGCACGCAGCACGGCGACGACGGATCCTCGCGGGACCGGCGTATGGCGCCCGCGCCAGTCCCAGAAGTCCGTGGCCACCCCGTAGAGCTCGGCCAGCTCGGCCAGCTCCGGCTCGATCGGCCGGTCGTCGCGCTCGGCAGCGTCGCTGGTCATGCGCGTCCCCTCATGGCCGGTTCCGTCACGCGAGCATCCTTCCAGTCCACCCTCGGGTTACTCCGGCAGCGGGTGGCCGCGATCCGGCGTCCAGCCGTCGCAGGCTGTGGACTCAGTGGACCAGCAAGCGCTATCAGCCGGCGTTCTCCTCGCGCAGCCATCCGTCACCCGGCGCCCACGGCAGCAGGTAGGGCAACCAGGCCGGCTCCCGCCGCAGCGACGTCGAGAGCATCACGAGCGTGGAGGTGGGCGCCTTGGGGGTGAACGACAGCTCCCAGCCGAGCTCGCTGAGCAGCGAGTCGGCCTTGGCGGAATTGCACCGTTGGCACGCCGCGACGACATTGCTCCACTCGTGCGGCCCGGAGCGGGACCGGGGAACGACGTGGTCGACGCTGTCCGCGCGAGCACCGCAGTAGGCGCACCGGTGCTGGTCTCGCTCGAAGACCGCTTTGCGCGTCAGCGGCACGACCCGGCGTCGCGGCAGGCGGACGTAACGGTGCAGCCGCACGACGCTGGGCGCGGGCAGCGAGAGATGCTCGGCATGCAGGACCTCGGCTCCCGCCTCGACCACCATCGCCTTGTCGGCGAGCACGAGCACGACCGCCCGGCGCAGGGGCACGACGCACATCGGCTCGTAGGTGGCGTTGAGGACGAGGGCTCCGCTCATGCCAGTGGCCTCGCCGGCGGCCCGTCCTCTGAGCCGTGTGGGGCTCTCATGTCCCCAGTGTGTCCTCCGCAGCCTTCCTATGCCACGACATAGCGACGACATAGCGAGGACATGCGAGGACGCAGCGAGGACACAGCGTCGACATAGCCACGGCACACCGCGGACGTGGGAGGCCCGCGCCGGTCACTACCCTCGCCACCGTGGCTCGTCCGACCGACCCGACGAACGTCGCCTCCCCGGAGAGCGGCGCCCTCGGCTACCCCCCTGCCCGCCGACTCGAGCTCGTCGAGCAGCTGCCGGCGCACCGCCCGGTGGCCGCCGTTGCCGACCCCTACCGGTGGCTGGAGGACGAGCAGGACCCCGAGACCGCGGCCTGGACACGAGCTCAGGACGAGCTGGCCCGGCGGTGGCTGGACGCCCTCCCCGACCGCGACTGGTGGCGGAGGCAGCTGCGCGAGCTGCTGTCAGCGGGCACGGTCGGCATCCCGGTCTGGCGTGAGGGACGCGTCTTCTTCCAGCGGCGACGCGGCGACCAGGAGCACGCCGTGCTGGTGGTGCGAGACGGCGAGCAGACCGCCGACGGCGGCGAACGCGTCCTACTCGACCCGATGGCGGTCGACCCGACCGGAGCCACGACCCTCGATGGCTGGGCGCCGAGCAGGGAAGGCACCCTGCTCGCCTACCAGCTCAGCGAGGGCGGCACCGAGGAGTCGCAGCTGCGCGTCCTCGACGTCGCGACCGGGGAGGTCGTCGACGGACCGATCGACCGGGTGCGCTACTCGCCGGTCGCGTGGCTGCCGGGCGGCGAGGCGTTCTACTACGTCGGGCGCCTGCCGCCCGAGGCCGTCCCGCCCGGGGAGGAGCAGTACCACCGCCGGGTCTACCTGCACCGCGTGGGTCAGCCGACGGACACCGACGTTCGTGTCTGGGGCGAGGACGGCGAGCCGACCGCCTACTACGGGGTCGGCGTCTCGCGCGACGGGCGCTGGCTGACGGTGTCCTCAAGCCTCGGCACGGCACCGCGCAGCGACCTGTGGCTCGCCGACCTTGTCCGCACCGACCCGACGCGGCCCGACCTGCGGCCGATGCAGGTCGGTGTCGACGCACAGACGTCGCTGGCCGTGGGGCGCGACGGCCGCGCCTACGTCTTCACCGACCTCGACGCTCCGCGCGGGCGGCTGCTGGTCGGCGACCCACGTCAGCTCCTCGAGTCTGCCGACCTCTCCCCGAACGGCGCTGTTCCTGCCGCCCTCGCTGCCGCCTCCTCAGCCCCGTCAACCCCAGCCCCGTTAACCCCAACGCCGTTCACCTCAGCACCGATCACCTCAGCGCCGTTGCGCGAGCTGGTGGGCAGCACGCCCGACGGGCCGGTGCTGGAGGACTACGCCGTTCTCGACGGCGAGGAGCTCGGCGCGCCGCTGCTCGTGTGCTCCTGGACCCGCCACGCGGTCAGCGAGATCACGCTGCACGACCTGGCCACCGGCGAGTTCCGTGGCACCGTGCCTCTGCCCGGGCTCGGGTCGGCCGGCGGACTGGTGGAGCGACCGGAGGGTGGCCCGACCCTCTGGTTCAGTTACACCGACACGCTGACGCCGCCACGCGTCCTGCAACTCGATGGCCGCAGTGGCACGACGCAGGTGTGGGCGCGGCCCCCCGGCGACGTCTCCGTCCCCGAGGTCTCGGTCCGTCAGGAGGTGGCGACGTCGGCCGACGGCACGCCGGTGCGACTGCTCGTGCTCAGTCCGACCGCGGAGCCGGACCGGCCCCGCCCCACGGTCCTCTACGGCTACGGCGGCTTTGCACTGTCGCTGACGCCCGGATACAACCCGGGCGCCCTGGCCTGGGTCGCGGCCGGCGGCGTCTACGCGATCGCCAATCTCCGCGGCGGGTCGGAGGAAGGCGAGACGTGGCACCGCGACGGGATGCGGGAGCGCAAGCAGCACGTCTTCGACGACTTCCTCGCCTGCGCCGAGCATCTCGTCGGCTCCGGCCGCACGACCTCAGCCCAGCTCGGGATCTCCGGCGGCAGCAACGGCGGGCTGCTCGTCGGCGCGGCCCTCACCCAGCGGCCTGAGCTCTTCCGCGCCGTGGTGTGCTCGGCGCCCCTGCTCGACATGGTGCGCTACGAGCAGTTCGGGCTCGGAGCCACCTGGTCGGATGAGTACGGCACCGCTGCCGACCCCGAGCAGCTGGCGTGGCTGCTGTCCTACTCGCCCTACCACCGCGTCAGCGAGGGGACCGCGTACCCGGCGGTGCTCTTCACGGTCTTCGCCGGCGACACCCGGGTGGACACCATGCACGCCCGCAAGATGGCTGCCGCCCTGCAGCACGCCACGAGCCAGCCGCTCGCCGCGGCGCCCGTGCTGGTGCGGCTCGAGACGCAGGTCGGGCACGGCGCACGCTCCCTCAGCCGGACGGTGGACCTCTCCGCGGACACCCTGGGCTTCCTCGCCCAGCAGCTCGGCCTCACCCCCTCGCTCGAGACCGCCACCGCACCATCCGCTCCGACAGGAGGATCGTCGTGAACCTCGGCGCCGGCTGCGCCACCAGCCCGACCGGAGGCATCTGCCACTGGGTCTACGAGCAGACCGGAGTGCGCTGGCTGGCAGCGGTGGTGGACTGGTTCGTCGCCACTCCGGTGAAGGTGCTGGTCATCATCGTGGTGGCCGTCGTCGCGCGCGTGCTGCTGCACCGCGCGATCACCAACATCGCCCGTCGCGCTGCGGAGGGGTCGGTCCCCGGTGTCCTGCAGCGCGGGCCCTTCTCCGACCTCGGGGGGCCGGTCCTCTCCGAGCGGCGCCGGCAGCGCGCGGAGACGATGGGGTCGGTCCTGCGCAGCATCACGACCGGGATCGTGGCGACGATCGCCTTCGTCATGATCCTGGCCGAGGTCGGGATCAACATCGCCCCGATCATCGCCAGCGCCGGCATCGTCGGCGTCGCGCTCGGCTTCGGCGCCCAGAGCCTCGTCAAGGACTTCCTGTCCGGCGTCTTCATGATCCTCGAGGACCAGTACGGCGTGGGAGACGTCGTCGACGCCGGTGAGGCGAGCGGCACCGTCGAGGCGGTCGGCCTGCGCGTGACCCGGCTGCGGGATGTCTCCGGCACCGTCTGGTACCTGCCAAACGGCACCATCGCCCGGATCGGCAACAAGAGCCAGGGGTGGGCGCGCTCAGTCGTCGACGTGACCGTCGCCTACGGCGAGGACGTCGAGGCGGTGAAGCAGATCCTGCTCGACACGGCCACTGAGCTGGCCGACGAGGACGCGTGGCGCGACCTCATCATCGAGCCCCCCGAGGTGTGGGGGGTGGAGGCGATGACACCCGAGGGGCTGACGCTGCGGGTCGCGGTCAAGACCCGTCCCCTGCAGCAGTGGGGTGTGGCGCGGGAGCTGCGGGCGCGGCTGCGGACCGCTCTCGACCGCGCGGGCATCGGCGCCCCCACCTCCCAGCGGACCGTCTACATCCGCACACCGGACACGCCGGTGACCGACGTGCCCGGGCCGCGCAACGAGCAGCGCGGTGACTAGCGGGCTCAGGCGACGAGCTTCGCCTCGAGGGTGATGTGCGTGCCAGCCAGCGCCTGGCTGACGGGGCAGCCGTTTTTCGCCTCGCCCGCCTTGACGTCGAAGGCCTCGGGGTCGATGCCCGGGACGTCCGCCATCACGTGCAGCACGATCCCGGTGATGCCCTTGCCCGGGGTGAAGGCGACCTCGGCGCGGGTGTCGAGCGCCCGCGGCGGCGTCCCGGCCTCGGTCAGCGCGTGAGCGAGCGCCATCGAGTAGCACGCCGAGTGGGCCGCTGCGATCAGCTCCTCGGGGCTGGTGCGCCCGTTGGGGTCCTCCGCGCGGGAGGGCCAGGTCACCTCGTAGGTGCCGATGCTGGACGTCTCGAAGGTGACCCGGCCGAGGCCGTCGCGCAACGACCCCTCCCAGTGAGTGCTCGCGTTGCGGATGGTCGCCATGGGACCCGTCCTTTCCGTCGACTCGGATGTCGTCTGCACACAGATGTCACGATGAACCTATGAGCATCCCCCTGACCCCCGCACCTTCGGACAGGGGTGAGGACGCCAGCCACCTCCCTGCCGTCACGTTCTACGAGGCGGTGGGCGGGCGGGCGACGTTCGAGAAGCTGGTGGACCGCTTCTACGACGGAGTCGCCGAGGACCCCGTGCTGCGCCCGATGTACCCGGAGGAGGACCTCAGCGGCGCGCGGGAGCGGCTGCGGATGTTCCTCGAGCAGTACTGGGGCGGCCCGCGGACCTACTCCGAGCAGCGCGGCCATCCGCGGCTGCGGATGCGGCACGTGCCGTTCCGGGTCACACCGGAGGCCCGCGACCACTGGCTGCAGCACATGCGCGACGGGGTCGACTCTCTCGACCTGCCGGAGCCGGCCGAGCAGATGCTGTGGGACTACCTCGTCTCGGCGGCGCACAGCCTCGTCAACACCCTCGAGTGAGACCCTCGGATAACCTGACAGACTCTCGGGGTGAGTCCCTCCCCCGCGTCCAGCAGCGCCTGGTGGCGTTCCGCCGTCATCTACCAGATCTACGTCCGCAGTTTCGCTGATGCCAACGGCGACGGCGAGGGAGACCTCCCCGGCATCACGGCGCGGCTGGGAAGCCTGCGCGAGCTGGGAGTCGACGCGGTGTGGCTGACGCCTTTCTACCCTTCGCCCCTGGCTGACGGCGGCTACGACGTCGCGAACTACCGCGACGTCGACCCGCGCTTCGGCGCTCTCGCGGACGCCGACGCCCTCATCGCGCGCGCCCACGACCTCGGGCTGAAGGTCATCGTCGACATCGTGCCCAACCACACCTCGGACGAGCACCGCTGGTTCCAGGAGGCGTTGGCCTCCCCACCGGGTTCGCCCGCGCGCGACCGCTACGTCTTCCGCAACGGCAAGGGCCCGAACGGCGACCAGCCGCCGTCGGACTGGCGCTCCGTCTTCGGCGGTACCGCGTGGGAGCGGGTTCCCGACGGCCAGTGGTACCTGCACCTGTTCGACGTCAAGCAGCCGGACCTCAACTGGGACAACCCCGAGGTGCGGGCGGAGTTCGAGGCGATCCTGCGGTTCTGGCTGGACCGCGGCGTGGACGGCTTCCGCATCGACGTCGCGCACGGTCTCGTCAAGGACCTCTCCGAGCCGTTGCGCGACGTGGGTAGCGACGAGCACGAGGAGAAGCTGCTCTCGGCCACGGGCGGTCACGACCACCCCTACTGGGACCGGGACGGCGTCCACGACGTGTACCGCGCCTGGCATCGGGTCCTGGCCGGCTACTCCCCGCCCCGGATGGCGGTCGCGGAGGCGTGGGTGGACTCGCCGAGCCGCCGCGGCATGTACGTCCGTCCCGACGAGCTGCAGCAGGCGTTCAACTTCGACTTCCTGCGCTCGAAGTGGAACGTCACCCAGCTGCGCGACGTCATCGACGGCTCCCTGTCCGCCACCGACGCAGTCGGCGCGGCGACGACCTGGGTGCTGAGCAACCACGACGTGATCCGGCACCTCACGCGCTATGCGCTGCCTCAGGACGCGGACGAGGAGGCCTGGCTGATGACCGACGGCCAGGACCCGCGCCCGGACCTCGAGCTCGGCACTCGCCGCGCCCGGGCCGCGGCTCTGCTGATGCTGGCGCTGCCCGGCTCGGCCTACGTCTACCAGGGCGAGGAGCTCGGGCTGCGGGAGGTCGCGGAGCTGCCGCACGAGGTGCTGCAGGACCCGGTCTGGGAGCGCACCGGGCACACCCGCAAGGGGCGCGACGGCTGCCGGGTGCCCCTGCCGTGGGACGCCTCGGAGTCTGCTGATGGTGGCTCGTCCTACGGCTTCGGTCCGGGTGGGTCGTGGCTGCCGCAGCCGGACGACTGGGCGTCGCACGCACGCGACGTCGAGACCGGCACGCAGGACTCGATGCTGCGGCTCTACCAGGAGGCGCTGCGGCTGCGGCACGAGCTCGGCGGCGACGGCAGCCTGGAGTGGCTTCCCGACGTCGACCCGGCCGTCGCGCTCGGCTTCCGCCGCGACACGGGCCTGGTGTGTGTCGTCAACTTCGGCGACGCACCTCTGGAGCTGCCCGAAGGGACCGTCCTGCTGGCCAGCGGGGACCTGGAGGGCGGCAAGCTCCCCCAGGACACCGCGGTCTGGCTGCGCCGCTGACGTCTCACCCGGTGCATCGGGTTACCCCCCTAGAAGGTGGGTGATCCGATGCATCGGCGACGGTGAGGGGTAGTTGTCCACACTGGAGGCCAGCCACCGGCGCTGAGATCGGGTGGCGCTCAGACGGGGTGGCGCTTGAGCTCCGCCCGCGCCAGCGAGGCCCGGTGCACCTCGTCGGGTCCGTCGGCCAGTCGCAGCGTGCGCGCCTGCACCCACAGCATCGGCAGCGGCGTGTCCTGGCAGACCCCCGCCCCACCGAAGGCCTGGATGGCATCGTCGATGACCTGCTGCGCCATCAACGGCACGGCGATCTTGATGGCCTGGATCTCGGTGTGCGCCCCGCGGTTGCCGACGGTGTCCATCAGCCACGCGGTCTTCAGCACGAGGAGTCTGGCCTGCTCGATGGCCACCCGCGCGTTGGCGATGCGCTCCTGCACGACGCCCTGCCGTGACAGCGCCGTTCCGAAAGCCTCGCGGGTCTGCACCCGACGGCACATCAGGTCCAGCGCGCGCTCGGCCATCCCGATCAGCCGCATGCAGTGATGGATGCGGCCGGGGCCGAGCCGCGCCTGGGCGATGGCGAAGCCCTGCCCCTCCTCCCCGATCAGGTGCGTCGCGGGGACCCGCACCTCATGGAAAATCACCTCGGCGTGGCCGCCGTGCGGTCCGTCGTCGAAGCCGAACGTCCGCAGGCCCCGTCGCACCTCGACGCCGGGGGTGTCGCGCGGGACGAGGACCATCGACTGCTGACGGTGGCGCTCGGCGTGAGGGTCGGTCTTGCCCATCACGACGAAGACGGCGCAGCGCGGGCTCATGGCACCGGTCGACCACCACTTGCGCCCAGTGATCACGTAGTCGTCGCCGTCGCGCCGGATCTCGGTCCGGATGTTGGTGGCGTCGGAGGAGGCGACCTCGGGCTCGGTCATGCAGAACGCCGAGCGGATCTCGCCGTCCAGCAGCGGCCGCAGCCATCGCTGCTGCTGCTCCGGCGTCCCCCACTCGTGCAGCAGCTCCATGTTCCCGGTGTCGGGGGCGTTGCAGTTGACGGCTTCCGGCGCCAGCATCGGCGACCAGCCGGTGAGCTCGGCCAGCGGCGCATACTGCACCTGCGTGAGACCAGCGCCGTGTCCATGCGGTGGCTCGGGCTCGGGGAGGAAGAGGTTCCACAGCCCCCGTCGTCGCGCCTCCGCTGTCAGCTCGCGCATCACCGCCGGCTGGTCCCACGGTCTACCCTGGGCCGCGAGCTCCGCCGCTTGCTCCTCGTAGACCGGCTCGGCGGGCAGGACGCGCTCGTCGAGGAAGGCGCGTAGTCGCCCGACGAGCTCGTCGGTGCGTGCGTCAGGAGCGAAGTCCATGCCTAGCCGTCCTTCCCGTCGTCGCCGCGCAGCCGGGCGAGACCGGCGGCGGCCAGCGGCGCGACCACCTCCCCGATCCGGTCGAAGCCCTCACCGAGGGTCTGGCCCTGCAGGTAGCGCGCGTGGATGCCCTCGAGCACGACGGCGAGCTTGAAGTAGCCCAGCGCCACGTACCAGTCCAGTCGCTCCAGGCTGCGCTCCACACGGTCGGCCTCCACGCGGCCGCCCTCGTCGCGCACGCACCCCACATATCGCTCGACCAGCTCGCCCCCGGTCGGGAACCCGCTGGCGGCGCCGGTACCGGTCGCCACCGCGTTGTCGAGACGGCTGAGCCCGTCCCAGTAGACGAGCAGCAGGCCGAGGTCGGCCGCCGGGTCCCCGAGGGTGGCCATCTCCCAGTCCAGAACGGCGTTGATGTCGCCCCTGTCCGTGCTCACCAGCGCGTTGTCGAGGCGGTAGTCACCGTGCACGATGCCTGACCGCAACGAGGCCGGCATGTCCTGACCCAATGCCGTGCGCAGCCGGTCAAGGTCGGGCAGCTCCCGCGTCCGGGACCGGTCGAGCTGCTGGCCCCACCGGCGCACCTGTCGCTCCAGGTAGCCCTCCGGACGCCCGAAGTCGCCGAGCCCGACGGCATGGGGGTCGACCCGGTGCAGCCGCGCGAGCACCCGCATGAGCTCCGTGGCGAGCCGGTCGCGGACCTCGCCGCCCAGCGCGGCCGCCTGCTCCGCGGTGCGCACCACCTGGCCGGACACCCGCTGCATCACGTAGAACGGCGCCCCCACGACCGCGGCGTCCTCGCACAGCGCGTAGCCCTCCGGCACGGGAACGTCGGTGCCGCGCAGCGCGCTGATGACGCGGTACTCGCGCGCCATGTCGTGCGCGGTGGCCAGCACGTGGCCCAGCGGGGGGCGCCGCACCACCACGTCGCGGCGCCCGTCGGTCACCACATAGGTGAGGTTGGACCGGCCGCCAGCGATCAGGCTGCCGCGCAGCGGCTCGCCGTCGGGCGGTGCGAGCAGTCCCGGTGCCGCCTCCGCGAGCCAGCGCTGCAGTGCGCCGAGGTCGAGACCGCGCGGCGAACCGGCGGCCAGACCAAGCTCTGCCCCACGCTCTGCCCCAGCCTCTGCCCCATGCTCTGCCCCAGCCACGGGGCGGCTCACACCCCGCCGGCGAGCAGCAGGCCGCCGTCAATGACGAGGGTCTGACCGGTGATCCAGGCGGCGTCGTCGGAGGCCAGGAAGGCCACCGCTCCCGCGACGTCCTGCGGCTCCCCCAGCCGCCGCAGCGGGTACGTCGCTGCCACCTGCTCCTCCCGGCCCTCGAACAGCGCCGTCGCGAACCGCGTCCGCACGACCGCCGGAGCCACTGCGTTGACCCGCACCTCGGGGGCGAGCTCGACTGCCAGCTGAGCGGTCAGCTGGAGCAGCGCGGCCTTGCTGACCCCGTAGACGCCGATGCCGCCCGCGGGACGAAGCCCGGCAACGCTGGCGATGTTGACGACGGCCAGCGGCCCGGGCTGCGCCGTTCGAATCTCGCGCACCCAGCTCACGGCGGCAAGCACGTTGACGTCGATGATCTTGCGGGCGACGTCGAGGTCGGTGTCGATCACAGGGCCGTAGGTCGGGTTGATGCCGGTGTTGTTGACGAGGACATCGACCGTCCCGAACGCCGTGAGCGCCTCCCGCACCGTCTGCCGCTGGTGCTCGACGTCGTCGGCGCGGCCAGCGACAGCGCGGGCCACGGCCTCACCGCCGAGCAGGGTGGCTGCCTCGGCGAGCGGTTCGGGCTTGCGGGCCGTGATGACGACCCGTGCGCCCTCGTCCACCAGTCGCCGCGCGATGGCCAGGCCGATGCCACGGCTGGCGCCGGTGATGATCGCAGTCTTGCCGGCGAAGCGGCCGCCCCCCGTCACAGCCCGAGGTCCCGCCCGATGAGCTCCTTCATGATCTCGTTGGAGCCCGCCCAGATCTTCGTCACGCGGGCGTCCATCCAGGCCTGCGCGACCCGGTACTCCCGCATGAACCCGTAGCCGCCGTGCAGCTGGACGCAGGCGTCGAGGACGTCGTTCTGCACCTGGGCTGTCCACCACTTCGCCTTCGCCGCGTCGACCGCGGACAGCTCGTGGTCGTTGTGGGCGAGGATGCACTGGTCGACGAAGGCCTGGCTGACCTCGACCTGGGTGACGAGCTCGGCGGCCAGGAACTTGTTGTGCTGGAAGGACCCGATGGGCTGACCGAAGGCTTGGCGCTGCTTGATGTAGTCCAGCGTCTCGTCGAGCACCGCCCGGCAGTGCGCGAGGTTGTTGACTGCGGACCCCAGCCGCTCCTGGGGCAGTCGCTGCATCATCGCGATGAAGCCCTGCCCCTCCTCGCCGATGCGGTTGGCGTCCGGCACCCGCACGTCGGAGAAGAAGAGCTCGGCAGTGTCAGATTCGGGCTGACCGACCTTGTCGAGCTTGCGGCCACGAGTGAAGCCCGGCATGCCGGTCTCGAGCCCGAAGAGCGTGATGCCCCGGGCGCCCTTGGAGGGGTCGGTGCGTGCGGCGACGATGACCAGGTCGGCCGACCAGCCGTTGGTGATGAAGGTCTTGGAGCCGTTGAGGACCCAGTCGTCGCCGTCGCGGACAGCGGTGGTGCGCAGGGCGGCGAGGTCGGAGCCACCGCTGGGCTCGGTCATCGCGATGGCGGTCGTCAGCTCGCCCGTGCAGAAGCGTGGCAGCCACCGCTGCTTCTGCTCCTCCGTGGTCAGCTCGACAAGATACGGCGCGCACACGTCCGCGTGGATCCCGAGGCACGACCCGACGGCAGCGCTGACCCGGACGAGCTCCTCGCCGAGGATCGCCGTGAAGCGGTAGTCGTCGGCGCCCCCGCCGCCGTACTCCTCAGGGATCTGCAGCCCGAGCAGCCCCTGCTTGCCCGCCTCGAGCCACAGCGACCGGTCGATGCCCTTCTGCTCGATCCACTGCGGCAGGTAGGGCGCGACCTGGCGGTCGACGAACTCCCGCGCGCTCTCGCGGAAGGCCTCGTGCTCGGGCTCGAAGATGGTGCGGCGCATGCGGACCTTTCCGTCTCCTGCGGTCAGCGGGCGCGGACGCGGTGGTCGCGGCCACTCTCATCGCGAAAGCGTGCCAGGTAGTCGCGCTCAAGGCTGCTCAGACGCCGCGGACGCGCGTGCTGGAAGTCGTAGGGGACCATCACCGACGCAGCCGTCGCGTAGACCGTCCCGTCCTCGTCATGCACCTCGTAGGACAGGTCGAACGACGCGCCGCCGACGTCGGTGACCCAGGTGTCGATGGGCACCGGGGCGTTGCGGTGGACCAGCGGACGCTTGTAGTTGATCTCGTGCCGTGCGACGACCACGCCGGTGCCCACCAGGTTGGCGTGCTCGTTGAGCTCGGCGAGCTCGTTAAACATGTCGATGCGCGCCTCCTCGAGGTAGGTGAGGAAGCGGACGTTGTTGACGTGCCCGTAGGCGTCCATGTCCGACCAGCGCATCGGGCAGAGGTAGGTGTGCCGCGCCATAGTCCGCAGCCTAGAGAAGCGTCAGTCGCGGGTGAGCTTGCGGTAGGTCGCCCGGTGCGGCCGGGCCGCCTCCGGGCCGAGGCGCTCCACCTTGTTCTTCTCGTAGGCCTCGAAGTTGCCCTCGAACCAGAACCAGTTTGCATCGCCCTCGTAGGCGAGGATGTGCGTCGCGACCCGGTCGAGGAACCACCGGTCGTGGCTGACGACCACGGCGCAGCCAGGGAACTCGAGCAGCGCGTTCTCCAGCGAGCTCAGCGTCTCGACGTCGAGGTCGTTGGTCGGCTCGTCGAGCAGCAGCAGGTTGCCGCCCTGCTTGAGTGTCAGTGCGAGGTTCAGGCGGTTGCGCTCACCGCCGGAGAGCACGCCGGCCGGCTTCTGCTGGTCCGGGCCCTTGAACCCGAACGCAGAGACGTAGGCACGGCTGGGCATCTCGACCTGCCCGACCTTGATGTAGTCCAGCCCGTCGGAGACGACCTCCCACAGCGTCTTCTTGGGGTCGAGCCCCGCCCGGCTCTGGTCGACGTAGGAGATCTTGACGGTCTCACCGACCTTGACGTCGCCCTCGTCGGGCTTCTCCTCATCGACCAGCATCTTGAACAGCGTGGTCTTGCCGACGCCGTTGGGGCCGATCACGCCGACGATGCCGTTGCGCGGGAGCGAGAAGCTGAGGTCGTCGATGAGCACGCGCTCGCCGAAGCCCTTGATGAGGTCCTTGACCTCGACGACCACGCTGCCCAGGCGCGGACCCGGCGGGATCTGGATCTCCTCGAAGTCGAGCTTGCGCATGCGGTCGGCCTCGGCGGCCATCTCCTCGTAGCGCTGCAGCCGGGCACGGCTCTTGGCCTGGCGGCCCTTGGCGTTGGAGCGGACCCACTCCAGCTCGTCCTGCAGCCGCTTGCGTAGCTTCGCGTCCTTCTGCCCCTCGACCTTCAGGCGGGCCTGCTTGGTCTCGAGGTAGGTGGAGTAGTTGCCCTCGTAGGGGTAGGCGCGGCCGCGGTCGAGCTCGAGGATCCACTGCGCCACGTTGTCGAGGAAGTACCGGTCGTGGGTGACGGCCACGACGGTGCCGGGGTACTTCTCCAGGTGCTGCTCCAGCCACTGCACACTCTCGGCGTCGAGGTGGTTGGTGGGCTCGTCGAGCAGGAGCAGGTCCGGAGCAGACAGCAGCAGGCGGCACAGGGCGACGCGGCGACGCTCACCACCGGACAGGACGGTGACGTCTGCGTCGGGGGGCGGGCAGCGCAGGGCGTCCATGGCCTGCTCGAGCTGCGAGTCGAGGTCCCACGCGTTGGCCGCGTCGATCTCGGTCTGCAGCTGGCCCATCTCCTCCATCAGCTCGTCGCTGTAGTCGGTGGCCATGAGCTCGGCGATCTCGTTGTACCGGTCGAGCTTGCCCTTGATCCCGGCCACGCCGTCCTGGACGTTCTCCAGCACGTTCTTCGACTCGTCGAGATGAGGCTCCTGCTCCAGGATCCCCACCGTGTAGCCGGGGCTGAGCAGGGCATCGCCGTTGGACGGAGTGTCGAGACCCGCCATGATCTTCAGGACGGTCGACTTGCCCGCGCCGTTGGGGCCGACGACACCGATCTTGGCCCCCGGGTAGAACGACAACGTGACGTCGTCGAGGATGACCTTGTCGCCATGCGCCTTGCGCGCCTTGCGCATCGTGTAGATGAACTCCGCCATGAGGCACAAGCCTACGGTGCGCCCGACAGGTCACCTGCCTGCGAGCCAGGTGCCCTCGCCCGCTCAGACCGACACCGGCTGCTGGCTGTCCCTCTGGCTGGGCACGTCGTCCATCCCCCGCTGCGCCGCCGCAGTCCGGACCTCGCCGGTGAGCGGGTCCACGGCCCCAACGCCGTCGACCGCGACGGACTCCTCCGCCCCCTCGGCCTCCGGCCGGCGCGTCTTCTGGAACTTCGACACTCCCCAGCGCAGGGTCGGCCCCACGTGCGTGGCGACGATGCGTGCCTCCTCACGGCGGACGTCGCCGTCGCCGGTCGTGTACTCGTTGGTCTCCAGCCGTCCCATGACCATCACGGTCTGACCCTTCCGCAGCGAGTGGAAGCAGTTCTCGGCCAGCTCGCGCCAGACCACGACCGTGAAGAAGCTGGACTTGCCGTCGACCCAGTCATTGCGCTCGCGGTCGAAGCGGCGGTTGTTCACGGCGATACGCAGGCGCATCCACGGCCCGGTCTCGGCGTGCTTGAGCTCGACGTCGTTGACGATGTTGCCGGCGATGGAGACGGTCGTCTCAGCCATGGGCACTCCTTGGGTCGAGGCGCCGGACGGAGCGTCGGGGTCCGACGTGGTCACGGTCGCGTTGACCTGACTGTCACCGCACGACGTCGGGGGCGACAGCCGCAGCGGTGCCGCTGTGGACAGGACGGCGGCGCAGAACGTGCTGTGGAAGAGGCTCGCGCTGACCGGGCGGCAGGCGGGCGCGCCACTACGCTGGAGACCCAGGCGCCCGTAGCTCAGCGGAAGAGCATCTGCCTTCTAAGCAGCCGGTCGCAGGTTCGAATCCTGCCGGGCGCGCCTTCGGAGACAGCCGAGTATCCGGCCCTCCCTCGGTCCGGTCGGCAGTTCCCTTCATGGGTCAGACGGCAGCCGACGGCGTGGCTGCCAGCGCAGCGCGAGCCGACCGCAGCTCCGCCAGCAACTGCAGCTCGCGTTGCGCGAAGTCCGGCGCCGGCCCTCGGCGCGCCGCGCGCTCCCGGAGGAAGGCGAGCTCCGTGGCCGCGGACTGGTACTGCACGACCAGCCGCTCCCCCGGCCGCCCGGCCGCGTGCCGGGCCAGCGAGCGCGCTGCTCGTCGCGCGTGCAGATTGGCCAGCGTCACCACCTCCCGCGGCGTCAGCCAGCCCGCGTCGACGTACATGGGCAGGTGACGCAGGATGGCTCGGCCCTCTCGGCGCCGCGCGGCCACCGCGACCAGTGCCGCGACGCAGAACAGCGGCACCATCAGCAGGGCGTACGCCTGGACGAAGCCGCCGAGGCCGAGCGAGGCGACGGTGTTCCAGGCCGAGTGCAGGGCCACCGCGACGAGGTAGCCACCGACCGGCGCCACCAGCCGCAGCCAGCGATGACGCGTCGTGAGGGCGATTCCGACGCCGACGCCCGTGCAGGCGGTGAAGAACGGGTGGGCGAACGGCCCCAGGACACCTCTGAGCAGGAAGGTGATCCCGAGGGCGAACAGGCCGCCGGGAGCGCCGTCCGACCCGAGCAGGGCGTGGCCGAAGTAGAGGATGTTCTCGGTGAAGGCGAAGCCCAGCGCGGTCACGCCGGCGAGGACAATGCCATCGACGACGCCGTCGAACTCCTGCCGCCGGTAGCGCGCCAGCAGCAGGATGATGATGCCCTTCGCCGCCTCCTCCACGAACGGCGCCACGACGGTTGCTGTCGTCGTGAAGGCCGACCCCTGCTGGGCGGCCAGCAGCACCGCCTGAGCGCTGCTGTTGATGATGAGGGCCACGAGTGCGGCGATGGTCGCACCCCAGCCGAAGCAGATGACGAGCAGCCCTGTCGGCTCGGGCTCGTAGCGGTCGAGCCACATCAGGGCGGCGAGCACGGGCACGACCGGGACGAGCGCGCAGGACAGCCCGGCCAGGAACCCGACCGTTCCGGTGTCAGCGGTGAGGACGCCCAGCAGCAGCATTCCGGCGCCCACCATCACGAGCGCGAGCATGGCCACGCCCAAGCCAGCCCAGATTCCCGGCCGACGGCGGCGACGGATCCGCCATGGACCGGCCGATGCCAGCGGCGGCGGCCCGGGTGCGCGCGAGCGGCGTTCGTCGTCGAGCACGTCGGTCAGGTCGGCGACCGCGAAGGGGTCACGCTCCCCGTCGTTCACGGGATGACAGTACTGGCCCCCTTGCCCCTGGCTGGCGTCACGAGTGCGACGCCAGCGCACCGCCTGCCAGCGCGAGTGCGGCGCTGCTTCCCCCTAGGCTGACGCCCCATGAGCGACAGCGGTGATCGAGCATGAGCGACAGCGGTGATCGGATCGTCTGGATCGACTGCGAGATGACGGGGCTCGACCTCGACACCGACGCGCTGGTCGAGGTCGCGGTGCTCGTCACCGACTCCGAGCTGACCGTCCTCGGCGACGGCGTCGACGTCGTGATCCGGCCGCCGGACTCCGCCCTCGCGTCGATGCCCGACGTCGTCCGGGAGATGCACACGGCCTCCGGTCTCCTCGAGGAGCTGCCGCAGGGGACGACCCTGGCCAACGCCCAGCAGCAGGTGCTCGCGTACGTGCGCCAGTGGGTGCCGGAGCCGCGCAAGGCCCCCCTGGCGGGCAACTCGGTGGGCACCGACCGCGGCTTCCTCGCCCGCGACATGCCCGACCTCGACAATCACCTGCACTACCGCATCATCGACGTGTCATCGGTCAAGGAGCTGGCCCGCCGCTGGTACCCCCGGGCCTACTACCAGTCGCCGCAGAAGCACGGCGGCCACCGGGCACTGGCGGACATCCGGGAGAGCATCGCCGAGCTGCGGTACTACCGGCAGGCGATCTTCGTCCCGCAGCCCGGGCCGGACTCCGAGACTGCCAAGCGCATCGCCGCCGAGCACGTGATCCCCGCGTCCGGCAGCACGGTCTGAACGAGGCCGGTCCCGCCTCGCCAACCCGGTTGGGAGCGCTCTTCCCCTCCGATATGCTTGCCCGGCACTCGCCGCGGTGGGTGACGGCGCGTGCCCGGTCCGCGGTGTCGCGCAGGTGAGGTCGACGACGTCGACCCATGGTGGGTGTAGCTCAGCTGGTAGAGCACTCGGTTGTGGTCCGAGATGTCGCGGGTTCGAGTCCCGTCACTCACCCCAGTAAGCAGGCGCCTCGGTCGCACGTCCGACCGGGGCGCCTTCGCATGTCGGCGAGAGCATGCACGGTCAGGCCGTGGACGTGAGCACAACCGCACGGGGTGTAGCAAGGGACGGCTCGGGCATTTCAGTTACATGCCGAACAGCGAGCATCTGGCTGCGCCGAGCCGGCCGGGGAGCGGCGGACCGGGACGGCCCACGTGAGAGATGTCCTCGCGGCAGTCGGCGCGGTGCTCGGTATCGCCCTCGTCGTGCTCACGCTGGGGGACCAGTTCCGCACCGTGCTCGCGATGACGACCGGTCCAGGCGTCCTCACACGGAGCACGACGCGCGCGTTGGTCCGACTCGGGCGGCATGACTCGGTGAGCCACAACCCGGTGTCGCGGGCTCTTGGCGGCTGGGGCGTGGTCATCGTCGGCACCACGATGCTGGCGTGGATCGTGCTCGCCTTCCTGGGCTGGTGCCTCGTCTTCGTGTCCTCTCCGGACGCCGTCGTCACTTCCGAGGCGCACCTCGGCGCGGGCGTCGCCGCGCGTCTGTACTTCGTCGGCTACTCCATGACCACGCTCGGGAACGGCGCCTACCGACCCGGGTCGACGCCCTACGAGGCCGCCACCGTCGCGGCGACCTTCACGGGAATGCTGCTCATCACCCTCGCGATCTCTTACCTCGCCTCGCTGATCGGGGCGGTCGTGGCCAAGCGCAGCTTCGCCGCCCAGGTGCTCGCCCTCGGCGACAATGCCGTCGACGCGGTCGCCGCCCTGACCAGCTCGGGAGGCGCCGGCACCACTGTCACGATGCTCGGCTCCTTGTCAGGCGCACTCTCGACGCTGTCGCAACAGCACCGCGCCTACCCGCTCCTGCACGCATTCCAGCCACGCGAGCGGGAGTTCTCCACAAACGCCGCAGTCCTCCTGCTCCTCGACGTCGGTGTCCTCACGTCGTGCCTGCGCGACTCCGCGGCGCGGACTCCTCTCGCTCTGCTCCGCTCGACGCGATCGAGCGCACAGGGCTTCCTCCAGGCGGCACCGTCCTCCGGCGCACGTCGTGAGGTGGCCACGGCCGGCCCACCCACGACGCAGGAGCTCGAGTCAGCGGGACTCGACGTCGACCGGGCCCTGCTCGAACGGCGCTGGCACGACCTGCGCGAGGTGCGCCAGCGGCTGCTGGTGCGGCTTGCCGACGAGGGATTCGAGCCACCGTCGACATCGCGGGGCGACGCGAGGCGCCACGAGAGCGCGGCATCGCAGGGACTGCGATGACCCGGCCAGCCGTCGTCACGTCCCCGCGGGCTGACCGGTCGGGCCGGTGGCGACGCATTCGGAGGACTCTGCGAGAGGTCGCGCTCGTCCCCGCGCTCGTCGTCCTCGGCTTCGCAGCCCTCGCCACCCTGTCGATCCTCGCCGACCAGACGCAGACGCTGCCGTTCCTTGACGGCCTGCGCAAGGCGGTGTCCAACATCATGGGCGCCAAGGCGGCGAACGCTGCTCTACAGGCCGTGGCGACCGGCCTGCTGACCGTCACGTCCATCACGTTCTCGGTGCTCCTGCTCGCCGTGCAGCAGACGGCGTCGAATCTCTCGCCGGTTGTCTTCAATCAGTTTCTGCAACGTCGGAGCAACCAGGTCTACCTCGGCTTCTTCGTCGGGCTGGCGCTCTACTCGTATGTCGTCATGGCGGCCGTCCAGGACTCCATGCCCCCGATCATCGGCGCGGCTGTCGCCGTGGTCCTGACTCTGGTCGCCCTGGCGATTCTGCTCATCCTCGTCTACTCCACCGTCGTGCAGATGCGCCCGACCAGCGTGCTGCGCGCTATCCACGACCGCACCCTTCAGGCCCGGCATCGCGAGCTGGACCTCGTGCGCCGGACGCGCAGGACCAGCGAGAGCCGGCATCCCATCCAGGCTCGCTACGTGTCACGTGCTGACGGTTACGTGTCGACCATTGATGTGCATTCCCTCGCCCGTCACCTGGAGTCCCGCGACGACGTCGAGGTCGAGCTCCATGTGACGGTGGGCACCCACGTCGGCTATGGCGACCTGGTGGCGAGCGTGCGGGACGGCGACGCGGACGTCGCGAAGCAGATCGCCACGCAGGTGGCGCACGCCATCGAGCTCGGCCCGGAGCCTGACCTGTCCTCGGACGCGACCACAGGCATCAGCGAGATCGGCAACATCGCCTGGACCAGCGGGTCGACCTCCAAGCACAATCCGGAGATCGCGCGCCAGGGCCTCAACGCCCTGACAGACATCGCCTCTCGCTGGCTTGGGGACGCGGGCGGTCTGCCTGCGCTGCAGGAGCAGATCGGCGCGACCGACGAGGTGCTGCCCGTCGTTTATGAGGACAACGACCTCGACCGCGTCCTCGATGTCATCTACGGGCTGCTCGTGAGCGCGCACGAGTCGCATCAGCACCATCTGACCTCGTGGGTGCTCGATGCCTACGCATCGCTGCTGCCTCGGGCGCCGGAGGACGTCGCGCGCCGCATGGAGCGCGACCTCGACCTTGCCAAGCCCCTCATTGACCAGATGCCGCCGTCTCCGATGGTCAACGCCGCCCGCGACCGGTTGGACGACGTGCGTCGTCAGGTGGCGACCGCCGGCGACGATGCCACCGCCGACGATGTCGCGGCGGACCCCCACCCGCGACGCGGAAAGGATTTTCAGTGACCAGAAGGCAATCGGGCGACGTTCGGGAGTCGGGTCTGCCGGCGCACTGCCTCGACGGCGGGTACGCACCGCTGGCCGACTACGCCGTCATCGGGGACGGTCGCACGGTGGCGCTGGTGACCACCGACGGCTGCATCGACTGGTGGCCGGTGCCGACGATGGACGCGCCGCCCGCCTTCGCCGCGATTCTCGACCCCCACGAGGGGGGGCACCTGGTGATGTGCCCGGTGGACGAGTTCCGGACCACACGCAGGTATGTGCCTGGCACGAACGTGCTGGAGACGACCTTCACCACCGACACCGGACGGGTCAGGGTGCTCGACTGTCTCTCGTTCGGCGCCAGCGGACTGCTGCCGTGGAACGAGCTGATCCGCCACGTCGAGGGACTCGAAGGCGAGGTGGAGATGCGGTGGATGGTCGCCCCCGGATCGCGGTTCGAGAGCGCGCGGCCGTGGTCGGAGCACCGCGACGGGACCCTGCTGCTGCACCTCGGCGACCAGCACATGGCGGTGATGTGCTTCGACGTCGGCCAAGCCGACGACGACGGCCACCGCGCGTGGGGCCGCTTCACCGCGAAGGCGGGAGCGTCGTCGATGCTGGCCATCGCGAGCACCGACAACGAGCCGCTGTTCCTGCCCCGACGCGACCACCTCGAGCGGCGCCTGGCGCGGACGATCTCGCGGTGGCAGTCGTGGTCGGAGCGCATGACCTACGAGGGTCCGTGGGCCGAGCAGGTCAAGCGCAGCGCCCTCGCCCTGGACACCCTGCTGTACCGCCCGCACGGCGCGATCGCCGCCGCCGCCACGACGAGTCTGCCGGAGCGCATCGGCGGCCCGAAGAACTACGACTATCGCTACACCTGGATCCGCGACTCCTCCTTCACTCTCGACGCCCTCATCCGGCTGGGCCTCGATGAGGAGGTCCACGAGTGCATCTCGAGCTTCCTCGATGTGCTGCGACGGACGAGCCCCGACCTGCACGTCTTCTACAAGCTCGACGGCGACCTGCCCGACGAGCAGGTCGAGCTGTCCTCACGCGGCTACCAGGACTCGCAGCCGGTGCGGTCCGGGAACGACGCGGCGGGCCAGACACAGCTGGGGACGTTCGGCGACCTCTTCGACACGGTCTGGCGCTACGTGCAGGAGGGGCACGCCGTCGACGCCAACACGGCCCGGTTGCTCGCCGACATCGCCGACCGCTGCGCCGACATCTGGCAGGTCAAGGATGCCGGCATCTGGGAGCTGCACCAGCGCGAGCACTACACGATCTCGAAGATCGGGTGCTGGGTCGCGCTCGACCGCGCCGTGCGGCTGGCCGACCAGCACCAGATCGACGGACGGCACGCGGGGCGCTGGGCGATGGAGCGCGACGACGTGCACCGCTGGGTCAACGAGCACTGCTGGGATGAGCACCAGCGCAGCTACACGATGTATGCGGGCACCGACAAGCTCGACGCCGCCGTGCTGCTCGCCGGACGTACCGGCTTCGACCGCGGCGAGCGCCTCGCGGGCACGGTCGACGCTGTCTCTCGCCGGCTCGCCACCGGCCCCTACGTCTACCGCTACACCGGCGCCGACAAGGAGGAGGGCGCCTTCATCGCCTGCACCTTCTGGCTCGCGGACGCCCTCGTCGTGCTCAAGCGGTTCGAGGAGGCCGAGCAGCTGCTGAAGTCGGCGATGGAGCTGCCCAACGACGTCGGCATCCTGTCGGAGGAGGCCGACCCCAAGGACGGCAGCTTCCTGGGGAACCTGCCGCAGGGCCTCAGCCACCTCGCACTGATCAACTCGGTGCTCGACTACGCGCAGGCGACCGACCAGGCGCACGGCATCAGCTGGCGGCGGCAGCGGGCGTCGGAGGACTAGCGGCCCGAACGTCGTCCGCACCGGCTGGGCGCCGTCGCCTTCCTCGCGACCGGCAGGGCCGGAGGGAGGACACCGCATCCCCCTCAGGCGCCGAAGACGTCGAGCTCGAACCACACCGTCTTGCCGTGCCCGTGCGGGATCGTGCCCCAGCGCGAGGACAGCTCCTCGACGATCTGCAGCCCCCGCCCCGACTCGGCGTACGCGCCCGGTCGTCGGGGCGCCGGGATAGCGGGCAGCTCGTCCCGGACGTGGATGCGCAGCCGGCCGTGCGTCAGGCGGACCTCGAGCTCGAGCGGACCGGGGGCGTAGCGGATGGCGTTCGTCACCAGCTCGCTGGTGAGCAGGACGGCTGTCGCGATGATGGCCTCGCTGCCCGTGGGCAGCGGCCAGGCTTCCAGGCGCCGCCGCACGAATGTGCGGCACTCGGCGACGATTCCGGGCGTCCGGCCCTCGAAGCCACGTGTAGCGGTCAGCGGCCGCTCGGCCTCGGACAACCCGACCATGTGCGCCAGCAGTACAGCCACGTCGTCGCCGCGGTGCTCGGCCCCGAGCGCGCCGGCCACGACCTCGTCGGCTCCCGCGGTCAGGTCGTCGGCGTCCATCGTGGCGAGCACGGCGGACACTCGCGCGATGCCCGCATCGATCGGGGTGGCGCTGTCCTCGACGAGGCCATCGGTGAACAGCAGGAGCAAGTCGCCCTCTCGCAGCGGTGCGGAGGTGGCGCGGTAGACCTCATCGGTCGTCACCCCGAACGGCGCCCCCGTGGCGACCGGGAGCTGCTCCACCCGCCCGTCGCGGTGGCGGATCAGCGGAGCAGGATGACCGGCGGAGACGATCGTGACCCGCTCGGCCAGGGCGTCGACCAACAGGTAGCAGCACGTGGCGAAGGTGTCGGGAGCGATGTCCGCCATGACGCGGTTGGTGCGCGACATGACGGTCACCGGATCGTGCCCCTCGGCGGCGTAGGCGCGCAGGGCGTTGCGCAGCTGTCCCATGGTGGCCGCCGCCGCGACGCTGTGCCCCTGGACGTCGCCGATGACGAGCGCGACACCGCCGGTCGGCAGCGCGACAGCGTCGTACCAGTCGCCGCCCACCTCGACGCCGCGCGTCGCGGGCAGGTAGCGGGCGGCAATCCGCACGCCCTGCGGCTGGGAGAGTCGTCGGGGCAGCAGGCCCTGCTGCAGCGTCGCCGCGAGCTCGTGCTCGGCCGCCCGCAAGCGCACCCGCGCCAGGGTCTGGGCGAGCTGGGCGGCAAGGCTCACCATCAGTGAGCGCTCGTCGGAGTTCAGCACTCGCGGCTGGCCGAAGCTGACGGTCAGGCTCCCGATGGCCTCGTTGCCGACCAGCAGCGGAAGAAAGGCCCACGCCTGCTTCCCGCTGCGCGCCACCAGCGGACGCATGGCCGGCCACGCGGCCGTGTAGGTCTCCAGATCAGGGACGAACAGCGGAGTCGCCGTGCGCATCGCTTCGGCGATGGGGGTGTGCGACTCGAGGCTGTGCCCGTCGAGCCCATCGACGATCTCGGGGTCATAGCCGGCGTGGCCGCGGATCCGCATCCGGCCCGACTCAGCAAGAGCGACGATCATCCCCGTCGCGCCGAACGTCGGCAGCACCATGGTCGCCACCACGTCCGCCACCGAAGAGACGTCGTCGGCCTGCGACAGGGCCGTGCTGTAGCTGAACACCTGGCGGGCAAGGTCCACGGCCAGCGACCGCGCTGTACCGCCGCCCGCGGGGGTACCTCCGGGGGCGGGCACCTGGTGCGCGAGCACCACGGCACCCTCAGTCGAGGGGAGCAGCCGGATCTCGAACCATCGCTCGCTGATGGGTGCGTAGAGATGCACGGCGGTGGGCTCACCGGACTCCACCGCGTGCTCCAGCGGCTCCAGAGCACCCCGCGCAGCGAGACCCCCGGCGACCTCGGACAGCCGGTGCCCGACCCCCTCCTCGACAGTCACCTGCAGCAGTGCGGCAGCCTCGGGATTGAGGTACGTCACCAGGCCCTCAGGCGACAGCAGGGCGAACGGATCGGGCAGGTGGTCCAGGGCGCGAGCAACGAGGCGCTGCTCACCCTCCTGCCGCGTGACGTCGCGCACGACGCCCAGCAGGCCCACGGCCTCCCCGTCGTCGTCGAACGCAACACGCCCGTGGAGCCGCAGGCAGCGGACCAACCCGTCACGGAGGATGCGGCAGTCCGCCTCATACGCGGCGGCGACGTGCTCCTCGGCTCCGCGCTTCAGCGCCTGGCGCAGTGCCTCATCGAGATGGTCGCGGTCCTCGGGTAGCACGAGCGCCCGCAGCTCGTCGGCCGTCCCCGGCACACAGGCCGCGGCCGACAGGAGCATCTGCTCCGCGACGGTGTCCCACCGCAGCTGGCCGGTGCGCAGGTCCCAGTCGACGCCGCCGACCTCACAGGCCTCCTCGGGGGGACCGGGGAAGCCCGGCGCAGCCGCCATCGGTCGACCTCCCCTGTCTGAGCCTGACCGGTTGATGGTAGCCACCGGGAAGGTGCACAGGCGTGGATCAGGGGGCGGCGCGGTGCTCGAGATGCTGGGCGACGGCGTAGCCGAGCTGGAGTGCGTCGCTGCCAGCCACGGCGGCGAGGATCCCGCAGACGAGCCGAGTGGCACGTGGGGCGAGCACCAGACCGAAGACGAAGACGGTGGCGATCCAGTGCCCCGCGCAGAACGGGCAGGTGAGCAGCTCGCCGACGGCGTGCTTCGCGCCGGCGGCGGTCACGTCCTCGTGCAGCTCGGCGTCGCCCGCGGCCCCACGGAAGGTCGTGAACGGCGCCCGCAGCGGGCTCGTCACCGTCTCCTTGGTCACCATGCGGGCCGCCTTGTGCGTCGCGACGGCGACCAAGGCGAGGTCGGCCGCGCTGAGCCGGGTCGGCAGTGGTGCGCGCCGCTGCCGGACGGCCGCGGAGAGGGCTCCCACGAGCCCCAGGTACGTCGCCATCAGGCCGAGATAGGCCTTGCGGGGGCGCGGTGAGCCGTCGCTGTACCGGCTCTGCGCCTCCCGTGCAGCGCCGGCAGCGCTGGCCCGCAGGCTCGAGATGCTCACCCCGCCTCGTTACCCGGACGCCGGGGGCGCCGAACCGGCCGAAATCCCGGGCCTCGACCGATGCTCTGGGAGGATGACGGACCGATGAGCCACGCTGCGTCACCGCCGCAGCCCTACGTCCACCGGCCGCTTGACGCAGCGTGGGCCGTAGGGACCTTTGTCGTCGCCGTGGCCGTGATCGCCCTGGCGGCAGTCACCAGCCAGACCCTGACCGGCGTCGGTGAGGACCTCGCCGGACTGGGAGACGCTCTGCCCGGCGTCATCGTCGGCCCGCTCACCGTTGCCTCGGCCATCGTCAGCCTGCTCGCCGCGCCAGCGGTGTTCCTCGTCCTGCTGATCCGGGCGCAGGCGCGCGTCGCGCTGCTGACCCTCGCCGCCGCCGCCGTCGGGGCGGGGCTGTGCGTGGTCGCGGGCACCGTCCTGCGCAACCTCGTCGACCGCGACCTGCAACTGGCCTTCACCGCCGGCCGCGGAGGCCTTCCCGACACGTGGCCGTTCCTGGCCTTCCTCATCGCCGTCCTCGCCGTCCCCCGCTTCTCCGAGCGCAGCCGCATCGCCCGGCTCGTCCGCTGGATGGTCGGCCTCTACGCGGTGATTGCGATCCTCGACGGGAGCACGACGGTCGCAAGTGTCGTGGTCTCGGTGCTTCTCGCCGCGACGGCGGTCAACGGGACCGCCTTCGTCGCCGGCCTTCCCGCGGTTCCAGTGGACGAGGCCACCGTGTCGCGGGTGCTGGCCGAGGCTGACCTGCCGTCTGCCCCGATCAGCGGCGACGCCGACGCTCTCGACCGCGTCGGGGTAGTGGAGGCCCACGACGCCTACCGGGTGGACGAGCGGCTGGACGTCGTCGTCCTCACGCGCGACCGGATCGGCTCCGGCTTGCTCTACCGCGCGTGGCGACGTCTCCGGCTGCGCGGGGAGGTGCAGCCTCCCGTGCGGTTCTCGCTGCGACGTTCGGTGGAGCGGGAGTCCCTGTTGGCCTATGCCATCACGGCCAGCGGCGCCCGAGCGCCCCAGCTGGTCGCCTCGCTGCCGATCCGCGGCCGGGGTCCCGGCGCGCCGGCCGCTCCTCCCACCGTCGATGCCCCCGACGCGGTCGCCCTCGTCGTCGAGCACGTTGCCACACGCCCGCTTGCCGACCTCGCGCCCGAGGACATCGACGACGCCGTTCTGGACGACGCCTGGCGACAGCTGCTGCAACTGCGACGGGCCGGGATCGCGCACCGACGCCTCACAAGTCGGGCCCTGCGCGTCGACGCCGAACGCCGGGTGTGGATCGTCGGCGGCGGACAGGGCGAGATCGCCGCCGACCCCGTAGCCCTCAACCTCGATGTGGCGCAGGCCCTCGTGGAGCTGGCCCTGCTCGCCGGCGTCGACCGGGCCGTCCGGACCGCGCTGATCGCTCTCGGACCCGAGCCCGTGGCCCAGGCCGGCGGTCTCCTCCAGCCCGTGCTACTGACCCGCGAGACCCGCACGCTGCTGCGCGGCCGACGTGAGGTGCTGCCGCAGCTGCGGTCCGCCGTCGGTGACACCGTCGAGCTGCCGACGGCCACCCCGCGGCTCGAGAAGCTGCGACCGCGCACGATCATCACCGGTGCCGCGCTCGCCGTCGCCCTCTACCTGGTCGCCAGCTCACTGGCGGGAGTCGACGTCGTCGCCGTCCTGCGCAGCGCGACGCCGGGCTGGGTCGCTGCCGCCGCGGTGGCCATGGTGTGCACGTGGGTCGGCGCCGCCCTCGCGGTCATCGGCTTCGTCCCCGAGCCGATCCCGCTGCTGCGCACCATCGCCGTTCAGGTGGGCCTGAGTTTCGTCCGCCTCGTCGCGCCGCCCGCCGTCGGGGCCGTGGCCGTCAATGCGCGCTATCTCGTGAGGTCAGGTGTGTCGCCCGCTGGAGCCGGCGCCAGCATGGCGGCGAGTCAGCTCGTCGGCCTCGTCGTCGGCCTGGTCCTGCTGCCCGTGCTCGGCACTCTCACCGGCCAGGGCGTGCACCACCCGACGCCTGGCGCTGCCGTCGTTGTCGGTGTCCTCGCCGTCCTCGCCGTCGCGATCGCGCTCGTCGCCGCCTGGTCGCCCCTGCGCACCCGGGCCCTGCGGCTGCTACGCAACTTCACCACCACGGCCCTGCCGCGTCTGGCCGAGGTGGCCCAGCAACCGGCGAAGCTGGCGCAGGGCCTGGGTGGGACCGTCCTGATCACCGCCGGCTACGTCGCCTGCCTGGCGGCCAGCGCTCGCGCCTTCGGAGTCGAGCAGTCCGTCGCCCTCATCGCCATCGTGTTCCTGACCGGCAACACCGTCGGGTCTGCACTGCCCACCCCGGGCGGCCTCGGGGCAGTCGAGGCCGTCCTCACTGCGGGCCTCACGGCCATCGGGGTGCCGGCCGCTTCGGCCGTGCCGACAGTGCTGCTCTTCCGGATCATGTCGTTCTGGCTGCCGCTGCTGCCCGGCTGGATCTGCTGGACGGCGTTGCAGCGCCGGCGCATCGTCTAGCGCCGCGAGCCGGGCAATTCGCCCGAACGGCGCAGCCTGTCCCCCACCCATCGGGGGCATCCTGGACGCGGCACCACACCGCACGTCCCTCCGCTCCACGAACCGCTCGGATTCCCCCAGATGGCCGTCAAGGCGGCCTCCGGCGGCACCGATGCACCGGTAGCACGATGGACAGCGGTCGACGGGAAGGAGGCCGGATGAGGACAGTCGGCAACGCGATCGGCGGGACCCACGGCAACGCCAGTGGCGTGTGCCTCGCCGAGGCAGCGACGGAGGCTACGCAGACGCCGAGCGACCGGGCGATGCAGCTCCTGGGCGCGCACATCCCGCTGGCGCTGCTGGTCGATCTCGCCGCCGAACCACCCATCGACTCCCGCGAGCTGCTCGCCTCCGAGGGCCACCCTGACACGTCGTGGTGGCTGGTAGACGTGCGGGAACCCGGTTGCCGACAGGCCGATTTCTCCGGCTCAAGCGAGCGCTGATACTGTTCTTCCCGCACCACGCGCCGCTAGCTCAACTGGCAGAGCAGCGGACTCTTAATCCGCGGGTTCGGGGTTCGAGTCCCTGGCGGCGCACTGGTGGAAAGGCCCTCTGGCCGCGGTCACGCGGCCCGGGGGCCTTCTGCATGTCCGGGCTGAGCGGCTCACTGGTCACATCTTGGTCACACGGCTCCTGACCCTGGTCACGGACGCGCGCGCGTCGGCGGTGGATCAGGCGTTGCCGTCGGCGGGGTCCGAGAGCGTGCTGTGGGCGGCGCGTGAGGCCGTCGAGGAAGCCGGGCTGTCGTGAGCGCGCTTGAAGAGGCCGCCGTCCGGGTCTCACTTCGTGACGAGGCATCCCCAAAGCTGCGGATGATCAACGCTGAAGCCAAGGCGACTGGTGAGGCGTGCCGCGGGACTCCTCAGTCGGATTCCGGATGTTCAAGCAGGACACCGAAGCCGGCACCCGCAGCTCTTCTCCCTCCGGAAGGCGTCGAGCACCGTCACGTCGTGGATGGTCACCGGCTTCAAGCGCGGCACCGTCGCCGTCACGGCTCTCAGCAGCCCGATGGCGCTGCTCGGGGTCAAGGCCAACTCGATGCAGCTGCAGGTGTGATCGGACCTCCCCCCGCTGCCTGGTTTCAATCAAGCGAGCTCGGGCCGGGACCGCTCAAGTTGCCCCGACCGCCTGTCGATGCTCAAAATGCGTCTCTGATGCCCACGCGCGTGGGCTACGGTGACGCCGTTCACAAGTACCAGGGGGATCTTTGGGCGACCGATCAGGGTTACCCAAGAGGCTGAGCCAGAAGACAGCGAAGGCGCTCCTCGAGCAGCACGGATGGGCTGAGGCGCGGGGCGGCAAGCACGTGGTCAAGATGGAGAAGGCTGGGTACAGACCCATCACCCTCCCCAAGCACCAGGGCCAGGAGTACGGCGCTGGGCTTACTGCGGCGATACTGAGGCAAGCGGCTCTTGCCGGACCTGGCTCTGAGGACGGTGACTAGATGGAAACGCAGGGTCAGATCACGTACACGGTGCACATCCACGAGGACGACGACGGCTCGCGCTGGGCGGAAGTCGACGAGCTCCCGGGACTCTTCGCGTCCGGGTTCAACGAGGACGAGTTGCGGGAATCGCTGGAGGAAGCGATCGGCCTCTACCTTTCGGCTGGCAACAGCCCCGCGGCGGTAAAGATCCAGGAGACACGCAGGATCGAGCAGGTCATCGAGCAGAAGGTTCTTGTCTGCTGACAGACGAACGTCGAAGGGGGGCGGTCTACCCGTGTTGGGTGAACCGCCCCTCTTCGTGCGTGTGGCGCCAACGGGACGAGGCGCTGATCGTCGTCGGGGGATGCAACGACCGGCGCGCTGCCCCGCTCACCGCAGCGGCTGAGCCGACCTCTGCCCGGCGGCTTCCTGGTTCCATGCCCGCAGGTCGGCGTAGACGGCCTAGCGCACGTCACCGGCCCTGTCATGACGAACCGTCACGAGCCGGGACGGACCCGCCAGAATTCTTAATCCGCGGGTTCGCGGTTCGAGTCCCTCGCGGCGCACTGGTGGAAAGGCCCTCTGGACGCGGTCACGCGGCCCGGGGGCCTTCTGCATGATCCCGGGTGTCCCCGCCTTCCCGGCGCTCAGCGGGCGAGAGCGGGCAGCACCTGCGAGCCGAGCAGGTCCACAGCCTCCAGGACGTCGGGCCCCAGGGGCGGGCCGAAGGACAAGTGCTCGGCCCCCCAGGACTGCAGCTGGCGGCAGCGCGAGACCACCTCGTCGACGTCTCCGGCGATGCCCAGCGACAGCATGCGCTCATCGATCAGCTCGACCGCTGCCGACAGTCCCGACTCCTGCAGCGCCTGAGCCACGCCGTCGAAGTCCTCGACGCGCAGCCCCGCCCGCTCCAGGAGGTAGGGCGCGAAGGAAGCTCCGTAGTAGGCGATCTTCTCAGCCAACGCTCGCCGCGCCAGGTCGCGGTCTGGATCCACCGACACCCACACACACGCGGGGAAGTCGATGTCGGCGATCGAGCGGCCAGCGGCCTTGGCGCCGCGGTGCACCTGGTCCCGCGCTTCGCAGAAGTGCTCGGGTGGGTAGAGGAGAGCGAGAACGCCGTCGGCCAGCTCGCCGGCCATCTCCAGCATCCGGGGGCTCATCCCTCCGACGTAGATCGGCACCTGGGTTGTCGGGAACCGCAGGTGAGACGCGGGCCCCCACCACTCCGGCAGGTCCGCCACATCGCCCTCCCCCGTCAGGAGCGCGCGCACGACCCGGACCGCCTCGGCGGTCCGGGTCAGTGGGCGGGGTCGCTCGATCCCGGCCCACCCGAGGAACTCAGCCGACCCGGCGGCGAGACCGAGCAGGAAGCGTCCGTCAGACACCTCCTGCAGCGTCGCCGCCGCCATCGCGATCTCGCTGGGATGGATCGAGTAGGGGTTGAGGATGCCGATGCCGAGGCGGATCGTCGACGTCCGGGCTGCAAGGGTCCCCATCAGCACCGGTGCCGACCTCAGGAACAGGTCGTTCGAAACCCACAACTGGTCGAAACCGTACGCCTCTGCCCGCTGTGCAATCGCGGTGAGAGTGGCGGCATCGAGGTCATTGTTGAGCCGCAACGAGAACGTCATCGGCTGGTCCCCCCGGTCACGTCGTCGTGGACCACCGCGTCATCGACCACCGCGTCATGGACCACCGCGTCGAGTTCCACCTCGACGAGGAACTCCGGGCCTACGAGCCCCGCGACAAACAGCGTCGTATTGGCCGGAGCGACATCGCCAAGCAGCTCGGCGTGCGCCCTCGCGGCCGCCTCCCAGTCCGAGCCAGGCACCAGCAGGACCCGGCTTCGAACGACGTCCTCGCGGCGGGCGCCCAGCGGCCCGAGTGCGGCGAGCGCGCGACGCAGGCTCGCCCGCGTCTGCTCGTAGGTGTCGCCAGCTGGCAGGTCCGCGATGTCCGCGTGGGCAGTCGTACCGCTGACGGCAACGAGCCGCCCGACGCGGGCCGCTCGGGAGTAGCCGGCGGCCTGCTCCCAGCCCGACCCGTCGCGGTACCGCGACGAGGCAGAGTCGACGTGGGCCAGTGCACCGCTGGCACCGATGGCACCAATGGCAGTCTTGCCACCCGAGTCGCCCACGGGCTCGCCGCCCGAGTCGCCCACGGGCTCGCCGCCCTGTGCGGAGTCGGCGTACTCCTCGATGCGGACGACCTGCCCACCTCGGGTCGTCACCCGCATCGCGGCGTGGGCCTGGTGCACGACGTCGTCGCCGCGCCACTGGATGTGGAAGACGCACCGCTGCAGGT
>JBQCDV010000215.1:0-13468 GCA_051960855.1 Actinomycetales bacterium | reverse complement strand
GTGGGCGGGCTCGGGGGGGGGGGGGGCGGGGGGGGCGGGGGGGTGTGTCCGGGTCGTGGTGGGGGGGCGGGGCGGGGGGGCCGCTCGTGGTGGGGGGGCCTGGCAGGGCGGCCCCCCCCCCCTCCGGTGTCCGCTAGTGCGGGTTCAAGGCAGCTAGTGCCCGGGTGAGGTTCTCGTGGATGCCCTTCCGCGAGGCGAGCCCGTGTTGCAGGCTTTTCTCCAGGCTGGCGCGGGCGGTGTTGACGTGCTTGGCCATCTCGTCGAAACCCGTCAGGGAGTCGACCGCCTGGGTGATCAGGGCACCGACCGTCTCCCGGTTGATTTCGCTGCCTCGGTGCGCGGCCGCCATGGTGAGCAGGATGACCTCCTTCACCGTCATGTAGACCAGCCGTGCCGCGGTTCCGCCGTCGTCGGCGACGACGACGTAGGCGTTCGGTGCGACCCGGCAAAAGAGGTGCGCGCCGGCGGGTAGCTGCGAGCTGTCCGGCACCAGCGCGATCGCCGCGGCCGCCTGACGTAGTTGCATGCTCTGGGCGAGTTCGCGCGCCCAGGCCGCGGCCGTCATTGGCTTGGCGCGGGTTTTCGCCTCGACGACAATCCTGACCTCCCCATGTCCGGGGCGGGCGCCGAGGGTCACGACACCGTCGCCGTTCCGTCGGGTGCCGCCGGCGGCGGGGGTGTCACCGGTGGAGGTGTAGTAGTCGCCTGCGCCGCTGGCGATCTCGTTGACCAGCGCGTTGACGTGGCTTTCCCATTCCGCGCCGGCGGCCCGGGTGGTGCGCCGGGTCGTGGTGGCCGCCCGGCCGGCCTCGATGGCCGCGAGCAGGCCGCGGACGCCGGTCACCTGGTCGAGAAGTTCCCGCCGGGTGGTGTCGAGCTGGGTGAGGACGTCTCGGCGGAGCCCGGACAGTGGCCCGTTCTGGTCCGTGAGCACCGCCCGGACCAGTTCCGAATGCTGGCTCAACGCCGACCTGAGGTCGGCCAGACCCGCACTCTGCACGGCGCTTGCCGCGTCGCGGACGGCCTCGCGGACCCCCACCGCTTCCCCTGCTAGCAGCCGCTCGAGCTGGGCGGGGAGCTGGTTGAGCGCCTGCGCGGCCACCCCGGCTAGCTGGGTGTCGGCGCTGCTGAGCTGCGCGACGGCGGCGTCGAGGGCTTCCACGGCCGCCGTGGAGCGGGCCTGCAGGCCTTCCTGGAAGGCGGTGAGGGTCCGTTCCACCGCGCCGGTGTCGACCGCGGCGTTGGCTGCGGCGGTGAGGCTGACCGCGACCAGCCCGACGGGCAGCGCCCGACGGATCAGGTCGAGTGCGGCTTCGTCGCCCCCGTCGCGCAGCGCGGCCCGGAGGACGGCTGCGGCTTCGGCGTGAGCGACGCTCACGTCGCGCAGGTGCACGATGTTGCCGCGCACCTCCACCGCGCTCTGGTGGTGGTCGCCCACGACCACGAGGTCGGTGGTCTTCTGCGCCGGGAGCTCCGGCAGTTCCGCTGCGCTCACCGAGCACTCCCGTTCCGGCCCGGGAGGGGCAGGTCGGGAAGGTCCAGTTGGATGCGCCGGCAGATCAGGCAGTTCTGGGCGGGGCCGTCTCCGATGTGGACGACGTCGGCTTCCCACGCGGCGAGGTCGTCGAGCAGGTCCGCCGTCTCGGGGTAGCGGTCCCGTAGGGCCTCTTCGACGGTGAGTCGCTGGTGCAGCAAGCCGATCGCGTCGACGTGGTCGTGTGCCGCGGCGATGGCGGCGCGGCGACCGAGGTCCCAGCACAGCTGGAGGAGGCGGTGGGCGTTCGGGTGCAGCGTGGTGGTGGCGCTGCCGTCCCCGTCAATGTCGGCTGCTGCCGGGGTTGGCGGTGCTGCCGGTGGTGGTGCCACCCGACGCAGCCGGGCTGGGCGCGGTGGGGGGGTGAGCGCGTGGCTCGAGCTCATGGAGCTCTCCTTCGGTTGGGCGCGTCACCGGGGGCCCTTACGCCCCGGGCGGTGTCCGCGCGGGGTCAGGTGCTGACCCGCACCCACCCCTGGGTGCCGCGTCGCCCGGCGGAAGGACGCCGATCGGGTGAATCTCCGAAGCCCGGCCTGTCACCCGGCCCGCCTATCACGCCGAGTCGAGGGAGGCAGCGGCTCCCGGCTGCCGCGGGACGCCTTCGTCCGGGTCGCGCGCAGCAGCAGCCGCCCGCCCGGGGTGGTCACCATCCACTCCTCACGCCCCCCGCTCCGTTGGCTGCCGACCGGGCGGCCTCGACGCCCGGACGGTGGTTCCGACTCGGGAGCCAGCCGAGAGCCCTGCGGCGGCGGACAGGTGGCGTCGACGTCGCGGCCGCGGTCCTCGGCAGCTTCAACGGCGATCACCGCCTGGTCGTCGGGCGCGCCGTCGGCCGCCGCGCCGCCTGCCAGCGGCGGCGAAGCTGCGGGGGTGCTCGGGGTGTAGCGCTGGGCGGCGGCCTGGCGGGTGCAGCCGAGCCGGTCACCGATCGCCGCCCAGGAGACCTGCTGTCCGCGGGCGTCCTGCACGGACGCCTCGATGCGTGACTGCACGGCCAGGTGGAGGGCTCGGAGCGCCGCGAGCTGGGCGAGGGCGTCCTCGGCCTCCTCGACGCGGGCAGCGAGGCGTGTCAAGGTTTCCTGCTCGTCAAGGCCGGTTGCCATGGCGGGGACGGTGCGGGGCAAGCGGGGTTGCGCATTCACCGCCACCGCGGGCTACCGGGGGCGGTTGGCGCGCTCCGCGCCGGTCACCACCGGCGTCGACGTCGCCGGGGATGCACGCCCTTCAACGGCAGGGGGCGGCCTGGGAGCTCGGCGACGACGTGCGCCGGCGCCCACGCCCGACGGTTGGGGGTGCGGGTGATGACTCAGGCAGCCGCGGCAAGGGCCGGGCGGCTGCCAGCGCAGCTGGCGGCCCGGGCTCTAGGGGCGCGGTGGGGGAGGGTGAGGCTGTCGGGGGCGGGTCCGAGGCTGGCGAGGACCAGGCGCAGCGCCTGGGCGGGGTCGTCGCGGCTGTCAGGGCGGCTCGGGAACGGTACCGAGGGGGCCGGGCGCGCCGCGGCGCCGGTGAGGCTGTGCCGGCCGGGGTGGCGCAGTCCCCGTTGGGTGGTCCAGCCGCGGCGCGCGGCGTTCTCCGCCAGCCGCCAGTGGTGCGTGGTCCGTTCGGCGGCGTGGGTGCCGGCGCGGCGAGCGGCTGTGCCGGTCACGCCGAGCCGGGCGGCGGCCTCGTCGAGAGCCTCAAGGGATCGCGCGCGCCAGGTCCCGGCAACTTCGGCGGCCAGGCCAGCGGCGGCAAGGCGCTGCAGGTGGCGGCGGACGGTGCGGGTCGACAGCCCGGTGGCGGCAGCCAGACCGGCCGGGGTGGCGTCTGCAGTCACCAGGGCGGTGTAGACGGCCGCGGCGTAGCGGCCCAGCCCGTCGGAGGTGAACACATCGTGGGACTGGGTCGCCACCACCAGAGCGAGGCGGTCACTGCGGTGGGGCGCCAGGCTAGTGTCCCAACCAGTCCCACCCACCGGCGCAACGGCCGAGCTCGCGTGAGGCGCATCAGCAGCGTTGGTCGGCGCGGTGATCGCGGTCGCTGGTACGGCGGGGCGGTAGGTCGCAGCATGCGGGCCGTCGGCTACCGCGGCGGCCTTGAGCCACCCGTTGGCTGCCAGCCGCTGCAGCGCGCGGGCGGTGGTAGAGCGGGTCAGGCCGCTGCGCTCAGCCAGACGGCGCACACTCGCCGGCACCTCTGGGGACTGCCAGCGGGAGGCATCGTCAAGGAACGCGTCGAGGACGGCGCGGTCGCTGCGGCCGGCTTGCCCACTCCACCGACGCGGGACTGCGTCCGCTGCGGCTATGACCGCATCGACCACGGCGGCGTTCACCCCCGGCATGAGGTCCCCGCCTGGGCGGGTGGCGGGATGCTCGTCGGCGTAGCGCTGGGCGCCCTTCCACATCCGGCCGGCCGCGGCCAGGACCTCCGCCTCGCGGCGCGGCCGGTACCGCCCGGGACCGACACGGACCCGCCGGAGGTGGTCCAGGCCGACGTTGCCGCTCTCATGCGCTGCCAGCGCGAACTGCTCGAACCGTAGGCCCGCGTTGACGTAGCCCAGAGCGACCGCCGCGGCCATCGAGGACCGATCCCGATAGCGGCCCTCGAGGTCGCCCTGCCGTTGCAGCCGCCGCAGCCGCGGCGACAGCACCGCCGACGGCAGCCGGCTCAGGGCGGGAGTGTCCGCGCTGGCGGTCAGCCCGGCCAGGGCGCATAGCCGGTCGAAGCTGGCTGCGTCGTTACGCTCGCCGAGGACCACCGCTGCGGTGGCGGCGGGGGTGACGAGCACCGATCGGCCGCCGTGGCGGTGCGGCGACCCCGGTGGGCGGATGCAGCCGGTGGTCGGGTTGGACAGGCAGGTGGGGTCCAGGGTCGGCAGGTGCGCGAAGCGCAGGTGCCGGGCCAGCGCCGCGACCCGACCAGCCGGCAGCCCGTCGCGGAACGGGGCGAGCAGGTGTCGTCCACCGGTGGGTCCGGAGACGGCTTCGAGGAACCGGATCCCGCCCTCGCTCAGCAGCTGCCGCAGCACTCCGGCGTCACGCGCGACGTCGCCCTTGGAGGCGTCGAGGTCGAACGCCAGGAGGTAGTAGGCACCGTGCCGGGCGAGGTAGACCGCGTATGGCAGTCCCGGCAGCCGCGTGTGGTCCCAGGCCCGGTCCCGGTAGTCGTTCAGCACGACCCCGTGGCGTGTTCGCGCTACCCGCAGCCGGTCGGGGCGCGCGGCGAGGCGACCGGCGAGCTCGAGTTCGCCGAGTCGAGGGGCATCCGTGGGCCGGGGGAGGCGGGGCACCGCCGGGACGGTCCGGGGAAACGCCAGGGCGTCCAGCCGAGCTGCCGCGCTCGAGGACGGTCAGGACGCTGCGGGGGCGCGGCGCGCCACCGCTGTGGACATGGGCAGCCTTCGCGCGGGCGCGAGCGCAGCTGGGGCACGTGCGCCTCCGGCCGCGAGGCCGGCGATCCGGGCCGCCTTCACGAACGCAGCGGCAGGGCAGCAAGGACGCCGATTAGCGCCGGATCGGGGCTTCGGGTTGCTGCCCGCAGGGGCCACGGGTCGGTTCCGCCTGGGCTGCTACGGCCAGTGGTGACGACCTGGCCCTCCAGACCGCCTTGGTGGTTGGAGGTCGCGGCGCTCCCGCTCGGACCTGCGGTGCCCGGTCATCCCGACGCGGCCTCTCGGATGCGTACCGCAACCGGTCATGCGCCCAGGGCGCCCGTCCATGTCATGTGTTCACATGACGTCGATGTCACGCATTCACATGATTCTGGCGGCCTTTCGAGTCCCGCTGCTTCAGCAATCGGCGCGGAAGCCGACAGAGCCTCTGCCGTGATCGTGCAACTGGTGCTGCGCCAACCATCACGCCAGTTGCATCGTCTGCGGCAGACAGCACACAACGCTTCAGCGAAAGGTCACGACCCATGCCGACTCCGCACACAGGTCACGCCACCCCTGGCACCGCCCCCGGGACGCTCGAGTACGTCGGCGAGGTCCTGCACGTCCTGCTCGACCACCCGGATCTCGTCCAGCTGGCTGCCGACCGGACCTACGTCCACCTCCATGCAGCGGTCACCACCAAGGGACTCCGGCCGCTTGAGGCCTATGCCGAGGCCGACGCGCAGGAGCGGGCGGCGTGGCCCGCCCTCGCCGACGCCGTCTTCCTCAACTTCCACCTCGCCACGGCTCCGCCGGACCTGCCCGGTGCGCGTGGCGGCCGTCCTCAGCGCGCGGCTTCCCAGCCCATCAAGCCCCGGCCGTCGCGGCGCTGACAGCCGGTACTACCGATGTCAGGCCAACTGCTAGGGGCCTCCCGCCACCCTGCGGGGGCTCCTAGCAGCTAGTGCTGCCGGTGCTGGTCCAGGTGCAGGTGTCGACGACGGTGCCGCTGGCGTTGCTCAGGGTGGCGGTGTCGCCGGTGTTGTTCCAGATGTAGGAGCCGGAGCCCCAGTACAGGTTGGCGGAGGTGTCGGTACCGGCCCCGGTGTGCACGGTCACGCTGGTCCCGGCGGGCAGGGTGAAGGTCGGGAAGTCGTAGACGTGGGATTGGGCGTCGTGCAGCGTCCAGCCGGTGAGGGTGGCGGTCCCGGAGCCGGTGTTGGAGACGACGACGTATTCGGCGTTGAGGCTGGTGTTGGACCCGTCGTCGGCGCCGGGTGAGTCGTACTGGACTTTCGAAATCCGCACGCTGACCGGTGCCGGTGCCGGTGCCGGTGCCGGTGGGGGTGGTGGCGGGGCGGGGGTGTAGTTGGAGCAGGGGGCGAACGCGTCGACGGGTGCGCCGACGGCTCCGACGCCGCCGAGGATGCTCGCCTGGGTGGGGGTGAGCCGGTTGAGCTGGTTGACGATGACGCTGCTGAGGCAGGCGCGGTCGGTGAGCAGCACGGGCGCGTGGTCGCGTCCGGCGACGGCGGCACCGGCGAGGGCGTCGGGGAAGTTCAGACCCGTGGCCAGCATCGCCCGCCCGACCGGGGCGGCGAAGGTGGCGGCGATCGCTGCGGCGGTGCCGTCGCGGTCTTGCCCGTAGAGGCGGCGGACGGTTCCGGTGGTGTAGCCCTGCAGGGCGGTGGCGATGGCATTGGGGACCACGGTGGCCCCGCCGGCGATGGTGATGCGGGCGGGCTTGAGCCGGGCTAGTTCGGTCTTCACCGCGGTCGGGAGCCCGGCCGGTGGGGTGATCAGCACCGGTGCGCCGGCGGCGCCGGCGGCGGCGGTCGCGGCCAGGGCGTCGGGGAAGTTCGCGCCGGTGGCGACGAACACGTCCGGCACGCCCGGGGTGAAGGTGTGGGAGCTGACCGCGGCGGCGGTGGCGTACCGGTCGGCGCCGGCCCACCGGGTCACCGTCGCGGCCGGGTAGCGGGACCGCAACGCGGCCAGGGTGGTGTCGGGAAACACTGCAGGGCCGCCGAGCACCACGATCCGTCCCGGGTGCAGCCGGTCGAGATCACCGGTCGCGTCGGGACCCACGGACCCGGGTGGGGACAGCAGCACCGGCCCACCGAGCTTGGCTGCTGCGGCACCGGCGGTCAGCCCGTCGGGGAAGGCTTCCCCGGTGGCGACGAACGCCACGGGGACGCCGGGGGCGTAGTTGGTGCGGGAGATCGCCGCGGAGGTGGCGTACCGGGTGTCGCCGGCCTCGCGGTCCAAGGTGGTGGCGCGCGGCGGGACCGAAGAAGATCGACAGGGCCGGGTGCAGCTCGATCCCGTTGGGTGCGACCCCGTCCTGGCCGTGCAGCACGTCGAAGAACCCGACACCGCGGACCTTCACAGCGACGTTGACGGTCGTGAACGACGACGTGGAGGGGGTGTAGCGGGAGGTGAAGTAGGCCCTCGCCTGCCCGATCGCGGTCAGGAAGGGGCTGGTCGAGGCGACACAAGCCGCGTCGGGGATCTCGGAGATCATCGTGGCCGCGGCCGGGTCGGTGAGGATCAGGTGGATGTCACCGTCGTCTTCGAGCTTGAACCCGGTCAGCCGTGCCGACACCGAGAACACGGTGGTCTCGGTCGGGGCGACCCGGTTGCTGCCGGGGTAGCTGGCCGGTGCCGGCAACGCGGACAGGTCCGCCATCGTCGTGGCCGTTGTGGCCTGCAGATCGACTGCGGGGGCGTCGGCGTCGCTGCCGGTCTTCACCGGCCACCGCTCCACCCCCGCACGCCGTGGCGTTCGCTGCGGTCGCCGCCACCGGCGATAGCAACGCGGCTAGCGTCACCAACGCCACCAGAAATGCCTGAACGCCGCTTGGCTAGCGCCGCTGAACCATTGCGCATCCCCCGTCCCCAAGGTCCCCGCCTGACCGACGTCCTATCACTAGCGCGCGGTTGGAACAAGACCTCCAGCCTGGGGCGAGGCGCGTTTCACGCCTCGGATAACCCGGCGTCGGGGCCGTTACCGGTAGCAGGTCGCGGGGGGGGAGCAGGACGGCGCCCGGCAGGATCTCGCCGGCCCTCGACCCGCTGAAGCCGCCCTTACCGAGGCGGCGCGCGAGGCGACACCTTGTCCCTTAGTGCAGCCGTCGTTGCCCAAGGGCGACCGCGCGGGTGCCACGACCTACCCCGGCGCATGGTCCGCGCGGTTCCGGCCTAATGCTGCGCCTCTACGGCGGCGGCCAGGGTGGCCGGACCCCACGGCAGCGTGAGTCGTTGCTGCGGCTGAAGGGGGTCGGTGGCGGCGAAGCGCTGCTGGAGGTAGACGCGCTGCTGGTCTGGTGTCAGGGCCAGCAGCACGTCGACGGCGGTCTCGAACTCGTGGAAGTGCTCCATGCCGTCACAGCTGGGCGCGGTGACGGCCTGGACAAGGGCCTAGGTCTCGGCCTGTGCGGCGCGGTAGGCGGTGAGGATCGACTGGGGGAGCCGACCGACGTCGGGGACGTGGTGTCCGCGGGCGCGGGCCCAACGGCGGATGACGGTGGCGTCTGTGCCGTTCTTGACTGCCTGTCGACAGGTCTCGTTGTGGACGGTGCGGTGCTTGCCGTTCCTGCGGATACTGCCCGGCCCGCCACCCTCATCGAGAGTGCAGCCCTCGAGGCGGCAGATGACGTACTCGACCTTGGCGGCCGTGACGCGGCGCCGTTCGGCGTTCTCGCAGTCGCGCGTGTGCCAGGTCCGCCTGCCCCTGCCTTCCTGTCGGATGCTGCCCGGGCCCGCGCCCTCGTCGAGGGTGCAGTGGAGGTAGCGGCAGCGGGTGTGGATACCGGTGGTCTGTCCGGCGCGGCAGTCGTCGTCATGCCACACGGGGCTCGGCTCGTCGTCCCACTGCCAGGTGTTCCCGGCCCCGAAGCCGATGTCGGAGGAGCAGCCGGGGCGGGCGCAGGCGCTGATGTTTCCGGTGCGGTGGGGTTGGGCGTCGAACCAGGTGATGTAGGCCTGCGGGAAGCGGATACCGGCGGCGGTGGCGTGCAGGGGGTGGTCGGTGGGCGTGGCGGCGCGGCGGCAGCGGCGGCAGAGCATCATCGCCCCGAGCGCGAGGACCTCGACGGCGGGAACGAGGACGGTGGCGTAGGTCTCCGGGCAGTCCGCGTGTGGGCAGAGTGTGAAGCTGAGCCACTTGTGCTCGGCGCTGACTGCGGCCGCGTTGCGGCCGTACCAGCCGGCGGGGTAGCCGGGGGCCGGGACGCGGCGTAGCACCGGCGGGTAGACGGCGTTGACCTTGACGGTGTTGGTGGAGGCGTCGAGTACCCGCCGAGGCTTGACGTCGTTCCTGTCGAGGGCGGCGAGCAGTCCGTCGGCGCGGATGCCGGCGGCGGGGTTGAGGGCGTGGCTGAGGATGGTGAGCTGATCGCGTCGGCGGTCGACGTCGAGGTCGTAAGCCCACACGGTGCCGCGTCCCGTGCGGGTGGCGGCGTGCTCGTCGGCTGCTTGGGTGAACACGGTCAGGACGTGCTGGGCGAAGCGATCGGTTCGCGCGACGGCCTGTCCGGTGGCGTGGCCCCAGAGGATGGCGGTGGTGTCCGGGATGGGGCAGTCGACGGCCTGGGCGAGGCGGGCATCGTCTGGGAAGGCCCCGGTGCCGCGCAGATGCGCGATCAGCAACCGCGACACGCTCGCGCGCTCCATGCCGGAGGCGTCGGCGATCTCCTCGAGTAGTTGCCCGTCGCGCATCCGCCGGGCGGCGAACTCTGCTGCCCGGTCTGAGGCGGTGCGGGAGCCGCTGCGGCCGTGGATGGTGGTGACGGTGGTCCGGACATCGGCGACGGTGACGGTCTCACCGGTGGTGGTGGTCAGGGTGACGTCGCCCCGGATCTCCCACTGCAGGGAGTCGCGCAGCGGCGCGAACTGCGGTGGTACGGGGATGGTGTGGCGCAGGGCCTGGGCGAAGCCGGGGGGCACCTTGCCGGTTGCGTAGACCCCCCGCAGGCCGACCACGAGGTCCCGGGGGTCGGTGACGTCGAGCTGCGGAAGCTCGACCGGTGCGGGCGCCGGGACCGGGAGCTGCTGGAGCTTGTCGAGGTCGTCTACTGCCTGCTGCCAGGCTGCCCACGCGTTCTCGGCGGTGGTCTTGGCGTCGAGCACGCGGGGGTGGTTCTCCGGGATGCCGTCGGCGAGCAGTGCCGCCACGTTCCGGTCGCAACCGCCGGCGAACTGGCGTGCCGCGGCGATGTGCTCGGTCAGCTCGCGTTCGGCGGCGGCACGTGCTTCCGCGGGGCTGGCAGTAGCTGCTTGCTCAGCCAGCGCGGGGGACAGCACGATCTGGTGGGGCCCGACGGCGTGGCCAGAGTCAGTGAGGACACGCACCGCCTCGGTGATCAAGGTGGCGAGCGCGGCGGTGAGGTCCCGCTCGGCGAAGCCGGTGTCCAGGGCAGTCGCCCCGGGCCTGCGGCTCAGGCCGCCGCCCGGTCCAGCGTGACCGGTCTCGTGCCGCAGCTCCCACTGCAGGCCGCCGCGGCCGTCCAGCCGGGACCTGGTGCCACGGGCGCGCAGGAAGACGCGTGACCCCTCCTCGCCGGAGGGGGTGAAGACCACGGTCACGGCGCGGTCGGGCGTCCTGCCGCCACGGGCGGTGCGCCTGGAGGCGGCGGCGTCCTGCTGGATCTGGGCGAGGTCGTCGGGGGAGAGCGTGTCGAGCAGCTCCTGGTCGAGTTCCTCGACGGGCCGGCGGCCGCTGTCGTCGACGCCGCGTAGGGCGATGAGGCGGTCCCACGCAGCGCGTTCCTCCTCGTCGCTCAGTCCGGCGATCCACCCCTGCCGCGGCGAGCCGTCGGGGCCCGCAACGGTGGGCTTGGGCATGCGGATGCGGTAGCTGACGGCGCCGAGACGGTCGGGTTCGCCGGCGGCGTTGAGGCCCTCCCATCGCCGGGTCAGGATGTGCCCGGACCCCGGGCGCAGCTGGTTTTCCATCACTCCGGTGAAGACCAGTTCCAGCTCGCCGTCTCGGTAGGCCTCCAGCTTCCGGCGCACGAAGAACCGCTTGGCGGCAGCCGGGTCGAGCTCGTGAACCGGCATGCCGGGGGTCTTCATGTCGCCGGAGGTGACTCCGCACTGCTTGCCGAGGACGTCGAGGATCTGCGAGTAGGTGTTGCTCCGGTCCAGCCCTAACTCGAGGAGGCGGGCCACAGAGGTGACGTGATCCTCGTCGACATCCAGCTGGTAGGTCTCCAGGGCGTCCGCGACCGCGACGCGCCGGCTGCCCAGCGGCGCCATCCCTGCCGGGTAGGGGAAGCAGCCGCTGCGGGCCTTGTTCAGGCGCCCGACGAAGCGGCGCAGCTTCCCGACCGTGGCCTCGACTTCCGAGCCGAAGGCGATGAAGGTCCACATCATCCGCATGTGGCTGCCCTGGGCGGGGTCAATGTGCAGGTCCTGGGCTTCGAAGGCGACGAGGTCGCGTTCGGCGGCGTCGTAGAGCTGGGTGGCCGAGCTGGTTGACCGGCAGAACCTCGTGGGGTCGAAGGCGTAGACCAGGCTGGGGTGCTCGGTCCTGTCGTAGGCGCCGGCGTCGCGCGCTGCCATGAACTCGCGGTCCCCGAGGCCGTTGAACTCGGGATCGGCGATGGCTGCACAGACGTGCCGGGTGAACGCGTTCCCGCTGGCCTCGTCCATCTTCGCCGCGGACTCGGCGTAGACGATGAACCGTGACCGGCCGATGACCACGCTCACGCCGAGGAAGTACTGGCTGCCCTCCCGGTAGAGGACCTTCAGGCCGTGTTCGCGCTGCCACGTCCGGCGGAGGACCTCGCCGGCCCGGCTGGAGGCGCTCATCATCTCGACGTCAAAGGTGTCCAGGAAGGACACGACGTCAGTGAAGCGGCGGTACTGCTCGAGAACGTGCAGCTGGTTGGCGCTGCCCTTCTGGTCACCCTTGCCGCTCACACGGAGGATGAAGATGCGGTCGATGCTCTTGCGGACGTCCCGGCTCATCGTGGTCTCCCTGGTCGAAGGTGACCAGGACGGTGCCGAGGTACTCCGCCCGCGCAACCACTGCCTTTCCAGACCTGTTGTCGCACGCCAACCCGGCCACGAGGCACGACGTGCATGGGTTGGCGCGCCACAACGTACGTGACGGAACGCCACGTCATAGGGCGGCCGGCCGTCGAGGTCGAGGTCGCCTGACTGCCCCCGCGTCGCAATGCCGACCTTGTGCTGGGGTGCCCCGGTTGCCGGGAGCAGGCCGGGGCACCCCCGCTCGTTTAGTACGTCAGGCGGCGTCGATCTCGATCCAGCCGCGGCGGCGTGATTCCTGATAGTGCTCCCGCAGTTCCCGCTCGGCGCGGACGTCGAGGTCTGGGGGCAAGGTGCACCCGCCGCCGCCGCCACCGACCGCGTAGCCGGGAGCCTGGTCCGGCGCGCACCGGAGTTCCGGTGCAACGTCGCGATCGATGAGGATGCAGAGGTCGTGCATGTGCCCTGCTCGGCAGTGAACCTTGGCTCGCACCCGGTGGTGGTGGTGCACTGGCTCAGTCATGGCTGCTCCTTTCCGGTGAGCAGCGGTTGAGCCGTCACTGCTGGTGAAGCGCAGGACCTGCCCCCGTCTGTGGCGGCAGTCCAGCCCAGTGCTACGTTCCCCGCACAAGCGCCCACTTGTTGGCAGGTCCCGGTCGTCGGCTCGTCCCGACGGTCGGGACTTGCTGTTCTCACCGTGGCTCAGTAGTCAAGGGGTTGTGGTCTTACACCCGTGTAACTACCAGTCCTAGTGATCAGAGTAGCGCTTCTCGCCCGACAACCCGGGTCTTGTCCCCAAGCCCGGCATGATCGGGTCGGCGCCGCCGCGGCGACGAGTTCGCGCAGGTGGGACATGGATGGAACCACCGACAAATACACGTGACCGGCCAGCCCCCGGGGCGCGGTGAGCGGCCCGGTGCCGAGCGCGCCTGCCGCCCCGGTGACGGCGGCTCGACCGCCCGCTGGCTCGTGGTGAGCCGCCGGGGTGAAAGGCGGGGCCGCGGCGGGAGTGCGGTCTCGGCGCGTCTGGGGGACGACGAGGACGTCGTGAGGGTGAGCGTGGTCCGGTTGACACCCCTCCCTCACGCCCCACGCCCGGGGCCCCAGCACCGCTGCATCTCGCCGACGCTCGCTGACGAACAGCTTCGGCCGACCGGCTCGGGCCCCTCCGGCGCAGTCCCGTCGTCCTTCCGCGCATCAAGGCGAGGCATGGACACAAGGACCGCGCGGTCCCGGTGAGGGTCGGTGCTGGGCGGCGGAGCGCCACCTTGGGTCCTCAGCTGGCGGATGGTTGACGGCTGGCTGGGGGCCCGGACCGTCATCGGCAGGGGAGCCGACACCGTCGGCTCTCGCCCCTCAGAGCCGACCGCACAGCAAGGGCAGGATGATGAACCAGGGCTGCAACTTCGACAGCGCAGGCCACGCCGCGGTGGAACTCCGCGCGTTTCTGCTCGAGCCGTCCTCGGGAGCAGCCGACTCCCTTGACCCCGAACGTTGGCGAGGCCGGGAGCTGCCGTGGGCGGTCTGGCACGAGGAGAAGAACGGTCACCTCGACAGCGACCTGCTGCTCTGGGGCATCACGTACGAGGCCG
>JBQCDV010000214.1:0-7674 GCA_051960855.1 Actinomycetales bacterium | reverse complement strand
GATGCCCTCCAACGCGAGGATCCCGAGATCGCGGACGTGGTCCTGAGCGAGCTCGACCGCCTGCGCTCGGGCCTGCAGCTGATCGCCAGCGAGAACTTCACCTCGCCGGCGGTCCTCGCGGCACTGGGCTCGACACTGTCCAACAAGTACGCCGAGGGCTACCCCGGTCGGCGGTACTACGGCGGCTGCTCGGAGGTGGACCGCGCGGAGACGATCGGCATCGAGCGGGCCAAGCAGCTGTTCGGCGCCGAGCACGCCAACCTGCAGCCGCACTCCGGCGCCAGCGCCAACCTCGCCGTCTACGGGGCGTTCTGCCAGCCCGGCGACACCGTGCTGGCGATGAGCCTGCCTCACGGTGGCCACCTCACCCACGGTGCCAAGGTCTCCTTCTCCGGCAAGTGGTTCAACGCGGTGCACTACGGCGTCGACCCGGCGACGGAGCACATCGACTACGACCAGGTCCGCGACCTCGCCCGCCAGCACAGCCCCAAGCTGATCGTCTGCGGCGGCTCGGCGATCCCGCGGCTGATCGACTTCGCCGCCTTCCGCGAGATCGCCGACGAGGTCGGGGCCATCCTCATGGTGGACGCGGCGCACTTCATCGGGCTGGTCGCTGGCAAAGCGATTCCCAGCCCGGTGCCCTACGCCGACGTCGTCACGTTCACGACGCACAAGGTGCTGCGCGGACCACGGGGTGGCGCGCTGGTCTGCAAGGCGGAGCACGCGGCCAAGCTGGACAAGGCCGTGTTCCCGATGATGCAGGGCGGCCCGCTGATGCACGCCGTGGCCGCCAAGGCGGTCAACCTCAAGGAGTGCATGACGCCGGAGTACCAGGCGTATGCGCGGCAGGTCATCGCCAACGCCCAAGCGCTGACCGCCGGCCTCGCCGAGCACGGCATGCGCCCGGTGAGCGGCGGCACCGACACCCATCTCGCCCTGCTGGACCTGCAGCCCATCGGCGTCAACGGCGCCGAGGCCGAGGCCCGCTGCGACGCGGCCGGGATCGTGCTGAACAAGAACGCGATCCCTAACGACCCGCAGCCACCGAGCACCCCCTCCGGCATCCGCGTCGGCTCACCGTCGGTGACGACGCAGGGCATGGGGGAGCAGGAGATGCGCGTGATCGCCGACCTCATCTCGCGGGCCGTCCGTGACGCGGACGGGTCGCAGGCGGCGGAGATCCGCGGCACGGTGACGGAGCTGGTCACCGCGCACCCGGCCTATCCGCACGGCTGAGCCGGCGACGCGGAGTGCGTGAGTACCTCCTCACCGCCCTCGTCGCCGCCGCGGTCACCTACCTGAGCGTCCCGCTGGTGCGATGGGGCGCGCTGCGTGTCGGCGCGATGACGCCGGTGCGCGACCGTGACGTCCACACCGCCCCGGTGCCGCGCCTGGGCGGTCTCGCGATGCTGCTGGGGATGCTCGCGGCGCTCGTCGCCGCCAGCCGGATGCCGCTGCTGCAGAGCGTCTTCGCGGACTCACACGACCCCATCGCGCTGATGACCGGCGCCGTGCTCATCTGCCTGCTCGGCGTCCTCGACGACCGCTACAGCCTCGATGCGCTCACCAAGCTCGCCGGACAGGTGCTGGTCGCTGTCGTGATGGCGCTGCAGGGCATCCAGCTGCTCTTCCTGCCCATCCCCGGCGCCACGGTCCTGCTCGGTACCAACGAGGGGATCCTGCTGACGGTCCTGATCGTCGTGGTGACGATCAACGCCGTGAACTTCGTCGACGGTCTCGACGGTCTGGCCGCCGGCATCGTCGGATTGGCCGGCTTCGCCTTCTTCGCCTACTCCTACATCCTGTCCGTGGTCCAGGCGCTGGACTACGCGATGGCCCCGACGCTGACGGCCGCCGTCCTCGTGGGGATGTGCGCGGGCTTCCTGCCGCACAACTTCCACCCCGCGCGCGTCTTCATGGGCGACACCGGCAGCATGCTCATCGGGCTGCTGCTCTCCGCCGAGGCCATCTCGCTGACCGGGCAGCTGCAGCCCGAGCTGCTCACGAGCGCACCCGCCGTGCTCCCGCTGTTCCTGCCCTTCGCCGTCATCCTCGTGCCGCTCTTCGACCTCGTGCTCGCCGTGCTGCGCCGGCTGCGGGCCGGACGCGCGCCCTGGGCACCGGACAAGCTGCACCTGCACCACCGGCTGCTCACCCTCGGGCACTCGCACCGGCGCGCTGTCGTGATCCTCTACTTCTGGTCAGCTGCGGTCGCTTTCAGTACGACGGCCGGAGCGTTCCTGCGAGGCCCCGTCCTCGCCGCCGTCGTGCTGGGCCTGTTCGCCCTGGCGATCCTCGCGACCATCAAGCTTCCCACCCTCTTCAAGCGGGAGCCTCCTGGTCGAGCCCCCGGACCCGAGCGTGAGGCCGTCACCCCTGCTGACCTGCGACGTTAGGGGCGACTCTGGCGCTTGTGCTAGTTTTCACAAGCGCGGAAGCTCCGACTATCTGCCCGCGTATCCCGCTTCCAGACGAGCCGCTCCAGACGAGGACGGTCCCCTGTGACGACTGCCCCCGCCAGCCCCGCCGCGACCTCTCCCTCGGTGGTCGAGGCCTTGCGCACGTCCCACCGCCGCATCCTGCTGGCCGCCATGCTCCCGGCAGCGGTCACCGCGGTCCTGGTCGTGGCCCTCGGTGCGCTCCGCGCCGGCACGGCGGGCGCCGTGGGCGGTGCGGTCGGGAGTGTCCTCGTCTTCCTGTTCTTCGGGGCCGGGCTGTGGGTCATGCGAGCGACTGCCGGTCTCTCCCCGCAGGTGGCGATGCTCGCCGCGTTGGCCAGCTACGCCGGCAAGGTCATCCTCCTCGCCATCGCCCTGGGCCTGCTCAAGGACGTTGACGCCCTCGACCGCACTGTCTTCGCTCTCGGCGCCTTTGCCGTCGGCACGGTCTGGCTGCTGGGGGAGGTGCTGGGCTTCGCCCGCGCGCGGGTGCCGCTTGTCGATGCTGGCACTGGCACTGTTGCTGACCCTGGCGCTGGCAATGGCACTGGCTCTGGCACTGCCACTGGGACTGCGGCGCAGGGTTCGGCCGGAGCTCGTGCATGAGGCGCCTTTACCCCGGCATGACCTTGAGCCCCGGCCGCTGCTACGCTCCCCGTCGCGATGAGCCAGCCGATGGGCCCGAGGTCCCCGGACTCCGGTCCTCCCGACCCGTCCGGCACCAGCGGCCCGCCCTCGCGGCGCCTCGACGCCTGGTCGATCATGTCCTACCTGCTGTCGGGGATGATCATCTGGGGCGGGGCCGGGTGGCTGCTGGACCGCTGGTTGCACACGTCGTTCCTCGTGGTGATAGGGCTCGTCCTCGGCACGGTGCTGGCCTATGTCCTGATCTGGGGCAGGCTCAAGCAGTGACCGCCGTGGCTTCCCGTCATCGCTGCTCCACCCGCTTCTCGACCCCTAGCTCGGAGGACGCCCGGTGAACCCGCTCTTCTCGGCAGCCGGACACGCGGCAGTCGAGCACTCGGTCGGCTCCTTGTCGGTGCTTGCCTCGCAGGACTACCAGCCGCCCAGCGTCAAGGACTTCTTCTTCCCCGCGATCGCTGGATCGGGGGAGTGGTTCACCAAGCCGACCCTGCTGCTCGTCCTCTCGAGCCTGATCGTCATCGCCTTCTTCGTCGCCGCGACGCGGCGCATGAGCGTGGTGCCAGGCAAGTTGCAGTTCGCCGGCGAGGAGGCCTACGGCTTCGTCCGCAACGGCATCGCGCGCGACGTCATCGGCTCGCACGACTTCCTGAAGTTCCTGCCCTACCTCTTCGCGCTGTTCTACTTCCTGCTCGTCAACAACATCTATGGCGTCATCCCGGTGCTGCAGTTCCCGACGATGTCGAAGCCGGGGACTCCCTACCTGCTGGCGATCATCACGTGGGCGATCTTCAACGTCGTCGGCATCCGCAAGCACGGCTTCGGCGGCTACCTCAAGCAGATGACGCTGCCCCCGGGCATCCCGGGCTGGGTCAAGCCCCTCATCGCGGTGATCGAGTTCTTCTCGACCGTCATCGTGCGCCCGTTGACGCTGTCGCTGCGACTCTTCGCGAACATGTTCGCCGGCCACCTGATCCTGCTGGTCTTCGTGACCGGGGGTGAGTACCTGCTGCTGCACTCGTCGGCCGCGCTCAAGCCCGCTGGCGTGCTGTCCTGGGTGCTCGCGATCGTCCTGACGTTCTTCGAGGCCCTGGTCGAGTTCCTGCAGGCCTACATCTTCACGCTTCTCACCGCGCTCTACATCGCCGGCGCCCTCGCCGACGAGCACTAGCCGACCGGCCGCGGGCCGGAAGAAAGGCGCGCCAGCTCGGCGCGTCGACCAGTTGTGGACCACAACGGGCCACATCGAGAAAGGACACGGAAGGTTCCATGAGCGGCTCCCTCAACATGGTCGGTTACGGCCTGTCCGCCATCGGCCCCGGTATCGGTATCGGCCTGATCTTCGCTGCCTACATCAACGGTGTGGCGCGCCAGCCTGAGACCCGCGGCATGCTCCAGACCATCGCGTTCCTCGGCTTCGCCCTCGCCGAGGCGCTGGCGCTGTTCGGCCTGGTGCTCGCCTTCGTCATCAAGTGACGTCTGCCGTCACGTCCGTGACGCCCTCACCCCGTCGTCGAAGGGACCAGCGATGGTGACCGGGATCTCCGTCCTCGCGCGCGGCAGTCTTGCCGCGGCTGGTGAGGACGCGCCCAACCCGCTGCTGCCGCACCTGGCAGAGGTGGTCGTCGGAGGCATCGCCTTCATCCTGCTGCTCGTCGTCCTGCAGCGTTTCGTGATGCCGCGTTTCGAGGCGGTCTTCGCAGAGCGTCGCGAGGCGATCCAGGGCGGTATGGAGCGCGCCGAGCGTGCCCAGGCCGAGGCGCAGGCCGCGCTCGAGGACTACCGCAAGCAGCTCAGCGATGCCCGTGGCGAGGCCAACCGCATCCGCGAGGAGGCCCGCGAGCAGGGCGCCGCGATCGTCGCCGAGATGCGCCAGCAGGCGCAGGCCGAGGCGGCTCGCATCACCACCGCGGCGCACGAGCAGGTGGAAGCCGAGCGCGCACGCGTGCTCGCCGCGCTGCGAGCCGAGCTGGGCGGCCTGGCCGTCGAGCTGGCCAGCCGCATCGTTGGGGAGTCCCTCGAGGACGAGGCGCGTCAGCGCCGCGTGGTGGACCGGTTCCTCGACGACCTGGATGCCAACGCAGGCAGTCAGGAGCGGGAGCAGGCGGGGACGGGCGTCTGATGCTCGATCACGGCACCACCCGCGAGGCTCTGCGCGCCGTCCGGCAGCGCCTCGACGAGGTCCTGCGCGGTGACGGGACCGACCCGACGCAGGTGGCGGACGGCCTGTTTGCCGTCAGCGACCTGCTCTCCGACCAGCCAGCGCTCCGCCGGGCCCTCGCCGACCCCTCGCGGCAGGTAGAGGCGCGGCAGGGACTTGCCCGCGCCGTGCTGGGCGGCCGGGTGGCCGAGCCCGTCGTCGAGGTCGCCGTCGCCGCTGCCGGCGCCCGGTGGTCGTCGGCCCGCGACCTTGTCGAGGCCCTCGACGAAGTCGGAGTCGAGGCGCTCGCCGATGCCGCCTCACGTGCCGGTGCGGGCTCGGACGCCGAGGACGAGCTCTTTCGGTTCGGCCGCCTGATCGCCTCGTCGCCGCAGCTGCGGGCCGCCCTGAGCGACCGTCAGCTGCCGGCCGAGCGCAAGCACGAGGTGATCAACGCTCTGCTGTCCGGTCGGGCCACCGATGTGACCGTGCGTGTCGTGCAGCGGGCCGTGGCCCGCGGGGCGACTCGCAACGTCGAGGCGCTGCTCGATCACTACGGGCGCGTCCTCGCGGCCCGTCAGCAGCGGCTCGTCGCGCTGGTGCGCTGCGCGGTCGCTCTGACGGGTGAGCAGCGGGAGCGCCTTGCTGCCATCCTCGCCCGCGCCTACGGTCGCGCGGTCCACCTCAACGTCGAGCTCGACCCTCGCGTCCTCGGTGGCGTCGAGGTGCGCATCGGTGACGAGGTCGTCGAGGGCACGGTCGCGGAGCGGCTGGCGGAAGCCAGGCGCCAACTCGTTGGTTGACCCTGACGGGGTCGCAGAACAGCAGCCCGAAGAAGAGCAGCCCGAAAAAGCTGGCTGAGATCGCCGCAGCCACACAGCGTCGTTTGTCCCGCGCCCGGTCAGTCCGGTCGCACGATTCCGGTCCGACAGCCTCGGATCCGACAAGGAGAGCAGGGAACCATGGCGGAGCTCACGATCCGTCCGGAGGAGATCCGGGACGCCCTCGAGCGTTTCGTCACCTCCTACGAGCCGGACGCGGCCGCGCGCGAAGAGGTCGGGCGTGTCAGCGAGGCCGGTGACGGCATCGCGCGAGTCGAGGGCCTGCCCTCGGCCATGGCCAACGAGCTGCTGGAGTTCGAAGACGGCACGCTCGGGCTGGCGCTGAACCTCGACGTCACCGAGATCGGTGTCGTCATCCTGGGTGAGTTCAGCGGTATCGAGGAGGGTCAGACGGTGCGCCGCACCGGCGAGATCCTCTCGGTGCCGGTGGGCGACGGCTTCCTCGGCCGCGTCGTGGACCCGCTCGGTCAGCCGATCGACGGCAAGGGCGAGATCACTCCCGTGGCCGCTCGCCGCGCCCTCGAGCTGCAGGCGCCGACCGTCGTCCAGCGGCAGCCCGTCAAGGAGCCGCTGCAGACCGGTATCAAGGCCATCGACGCCATGACCCCGATCGGCCGGGGCCAGCGCCAGCTGATCATCGGCGACCGCCACACCGGCAAGACTGCGGTGGCGATCGACACGATCATCAACCAGAAGGCCAACTGGGAGTCCGGCGACCCCAAGAAGCAGGTGCGCTGCATCTACGTCGCCATCGGCCAGAAGGGCTCGACCATCGCGGGCGTCCGCGGCGCTCTCGAAGAGGCGGGTGCGATGGAGTACACGACCATCGTGGCCGCCCCAGCGTCTGACCCGGCCGGCTTCAAGTACCTCGCGCCCTACACCGGCTCGGCCATTGGCCAGCACTGGATGTACGACGGCAAGCACGTCCTCATCGTCTTCGACGACCTGTCGAAGCAGGCCGAGGCGTACCGCGCCGTGTCGCTCCTCCTCCGCCGTCCGCCGGGACGCGAGGCCTACCCGGGCGACGTCTTCTACCTGCACTCCCGCCTGCTGGAGCGTTGCGCGAAGCTGTCGGACGACCTGGGCGCCGGTTCGATGACGGGTCTCCCGATCATCGAGACCAAGGCGAACGACGTCTCGGCGTACATCCCGACCAACGTGATCTCGATCACGGACGGCCAGATCTTCCTCCAGTCCGACCTCTTCAACGCCAACCAGCGTCCCGCGGTCGATGTGGGTATCTCGGTCTCGCGAGTCGGTGGTGACGCTCAGGTCAAGTCGATCAAGAAGGTCTCCGGAACGTTGAAGCTGGAGCTCGCGCAGTACCGCTCCCTCGAGGCGTTCGCGATGTTCGCATCGGACCTCGACGCGGCTTCGCGTCGTCAGCTCTCGCGTGGTGCGCGTCTGACCGAGCTGCTCAAGCAGCCCCAGTACTCGCCGTACCCCGTCGAGGAGCAGGTCGTCTCGATCTGGGCCGGAACCAAGGGCAAGCTCGACACGCTCGAGGTGGAGGACGTGCTGCGCTTCGAGCGCGAGCTCCTCGACTACCTGCGTCGCAACACCAAGGTGCTCGACACGCTGCGTGAGACGAACGTGCTGGACGACGACACCG
>JBQCDV010000213.1:0-11826 GCA_051960855.1 Actinomycetales bacterium | reverse complement strand
GCACGAGCATCGAGGTCACCGTGCTCGTGGTCGGCTGGTTCCTCGGGGGCACCGTCGGCATCGGCACAGTGGTCTACGCCCTCGGCATCGGCCCGCTGGTCCAGCCGCTGCTGCCCCGCTTCGACGTCGCCGCGCGTCCCCGCTAGCCCCCACCGAGGAGCTGTTGGTGCTCGCAGCAGGGAGGCGGCGACGGCGGGATGCGGGGCGGACGGCGTTCGGGGATCTGGGTAGCCTCGCGGCCATGAGCGCACCGATGGCCGAGCCCGAGCGGGACCCTGACCTCCACCGCTTCGGCTTCGAGACGCTGGCGATCCACGCTGGGCAGGCGCCGGACCCGACGACGGGTGCTGTCGTGCCGCCGATCTACCAGGTGTCGACCTACAAGCAGGACGGCGTCGGGGGGCTGCGCAACGGCTACGAGTACAGCCGCTCAGCCAACCCGACCCGGGCGGCACTGGAGGAGTGCCTGGCGGCGATCGAGTTCGCGCCGCGCGCCCTGGCGCTCGCCAGCGGCCTGGCCGCCGAGGACGTGCTGCTGCGGACGCTGTGCAAGGCCGGCGACCACGTCGTCATCCCGGATGACGCCTACGGCGGCACCTATCGGCTCTTTGCGAAGGTGCTGCAGCAGTGGGGAGTGGACTTCACGCCGGCTCCGCTCGACGACCTTGACGCGGTGCGCGCCGCGGTCCAGCCCGGCCGCACCAAGGTTGTGTGGTGCGAGACACCGACCAACCCGCTGCTCACCGTCGCCGACATCGCCGCTCTCGCCGGAATCGCCCACGACGCCGGAGCGCGGCTCGCGGTCGACAACACCTTCGCCTCGCCCTACCTGCAGCAGCCGCTGACCCTCGGCGCCGATGTCGTCGTGCACTCCACGACCAAGTACGTCGGCGGTCACAGCGACGTCGTCGGGGGAGCCCTGGCCTTCGCCGACGCCGATCTCGCCGCAGAAGCCGCCTTCCTGCAGAACGCCGCCGGGGCGGTTCCCGGCCCGTTCGACTCCTGGCTCACGCTGCGCGGCATCAAGACCCTGGCCGTGCGGATGGAGCGCCACTGCGACAACGCCGAAGCCATCGTCGAGCTGCTCCAGTCCCACCCCCGGGTGACCGAGGTGCTCTACCCCGGGCTGCCGTCCAACCGGGGGCACGAGGCGGCGCTGAAGCAGATGAAGCGCTTCGGCGGCATGGTCTCCTTCCGCGTCGACGGTGGGGAGGAGGCCGCCGTCGAGATCTGCAACCGCGCGCAGGTCTTCACCCTGGGGGAGTCCCTCGGTGGGGTCGAGTCGCTCATCGAGCACCCCGGCCGCATGACGCACATGAGCGCTGCGGGCTCCCAGCTCGAGGTGCCGTCGGACCTCGTGCGACTCTCCGTCGGGATCGAGACCGTCGACGACCTGCTCGCTGACCTCCGCCAGGCTCTCGGCTGAGCTGCTTTACGTCATCGCGACGCTAACCCCATGACCTTCCCGAACGCCGCTGCGACACCCGATGTCGCGTCGTCGTCTGCGGACGCGGCGGCGTGCATCGACGTCGGCTCGACCTGGACCAAGGGCGTCGCCGTCGACCTCGCGACGGGTGCCCTGCTCGCGACCGCCAGCTCGCCGACGACCAGTGACACCGACGTGCTGCAAGGGCTGGACACGGTCCTCGCGGAGCTGGCCGAGCGCAGTGGCTGCCCGACGCTGACCGACCGCGACCCTTGGGTGTGCAGCAGCGCCGGAGGCGGCCTGCGTCTCGCCGTGGTGGGCTACGAGCGGGCCGTCACCGCGGAGGCCGGGTTCCGCGTGGCGCTGTCCGCGGGCGGCCGGGTCTGTCACGTCTCAGCTGGCAAGCTCGACGCCGGGAGCCTGGAGGAACTGCGGCAGGCGAGCGCGGACGTCATCCTGCTCGTCGGTGGGACCGACGGGGGCAATGCCGATGTGCTGCTGCACAACGCTGACGCGCTGGCCCGGGCCCGGCTCAAGGTCCCGGTCGTCCTGGCCGGCAACGCCGATGCCGCTCCCGAGGTGGAGGAGCGACTCCGCCGATCTCGCGTCAAGGTGACGGTAACTGCCAACGTGCTGCCGACCATCGGCTCGCTGGAGCCACGACCGGCCCGTGAGGCGATCCGCGCAGCCTTCCTCCAGCACGTCATCGGAGGCAAGGGGCTGTCCCGCGGGAAACGCTTCTCCTCCCTCGTGCAGGCGGCTACGCCTGACGCGGTCCTCCGCGGTGTCGAGCTGCTCGCCGACGGTGTACCGGCCCGAGCGGGCGCGGTCGCCGGGATCGACGGTGCCGGGGACGTCCTGGTCGTCGACGTCGGCGGCGCGACCACCGACGTCTACTCCGTCATCACCCCCGAGGGCGAGGACGCCGTCCTCCGCCGCGAGGTCGTCGGTCCGCTGTGGCGGGCCAGGACGGTCGAAGGCGATCTCGGCATGCGCTGGAGCGCGCCTGGTGTCGTCGAGGCCGCGGCGAGCGAGCGCCTGCTGGGACCCGGGGAGGAGGAGCGGCTGTCGGCGGCCGCAGCCATCCGTGCGGGCGATCCTTCCTGGCTGCCGCAGACGGACGACGAACGCGCGGACGAAGTGCGGCTGGCCGAGCTCGCAGTGACCGTGGCGCTGCGTCGACACGCGCGTCCGACCGGTCCCGGCAGCCACGGCCGCGACCTGCGTCGCACCGCACTAGTGGTCGGCAGCGGTGGCGTGTTGCGGCACGGCAGCGACGAGCTGCGATCGCTGGTGCTCGCGCCCGCCGTGAGCGACCACGCCGGCGGCTGGAAGGTGCCGGAGCGGGCGCGAGTGACCGCCGATGCCCGGTACGTGCTCGCTGCCGCCGGGCTGCTGGCCGAGTCGCATCCGGTCGCGGCCGCACGGCTCCTGCACAACCAGCTGGTCGCGCCACCGCTCGCACACCCATAGACGAGCAGCGGACGCCGCGGGAGGGTGACGGTGGCGGCGGCTTCGGGGTAGGACTGCGGCGTGACCACTGCAGCGAAGCTCGGTCTCCCCGACAGCATCCGTGCCTGCCTCTTCGACCTCGACGGCGTGCTCACCAATACCGCGGCGGTCCACGACAAGGCGTGGGCGGAGATGTTCGACGAGTTCCTCCGACGCCGTGCTGACCGCGACGGGGCGGAGTTCGTGCCGTTCGATCCCGACCAGGACTACGCGGACTACGTCGATGGCAAGCCCCGCGCGGACGGCGTTCGGGACTTCTTGGCCAGCCGGGGCATCACCCTGCCCGAGGGCGACGACGAGGACCCGCCGACGGCCGAAACTGTCCACGGGCTGGGCAACCGCAAGAACGTGGCGCTGCTGCGTCGGATCGAGCAGGACGGCGTCGAGGTCTTCGACGACGCCCGGCGCTATCTGGAGGCCGCACGGGACGCGGGGCTGCGACGCGCGGTGGTGTCGAGCAGTGCCAACACCCATCAGGTGCTCGAGGTCACCGGGCTGGCGCCGCTGGTGGAGGGCGTCATCGACGGGCTCACGATCCGCGACCGGGGGTTGCGGGGCAAGCCTGCCCCCGACACTTTCCTGGCCGGCGCGGAGTGCGTCGAGGTCCGTCCAGCCGAGGCGGCGGTCTTCGAGGACGCCCTGGCTGGCGTCGAGGCGGGCCACGCCGGAGGCTTCGGCGCCGTCGTCGGCGTTGACCGCGTCGGGCACGGCCACGGGGAGGAGCTGCGATCCCACGGCGCGACGGCCGTGGTCAGGAGCCTCGAGGAGCTGCTGCGGTGATCTCCGAAGGCACGTTCCCCGTCGAGCCCTGGTGTGTGCGCGAGACGGCGCTCAACCTCGACCTGCTGGCGGCCTCGGAGTCGGTCTTCGCACTGAGCAACGGTCACCTCGGACTGCGGGGCAACCTCGACGAGGGCGAGCCGCACGGGCTGCCCGGCACCTATCTCAACTCGTTCTACGAGGAGCGCCCCCTGCCCTACGCCGAGAGCGGCTACGGCTATCCGGAGTCAGGGCAGACGATCGTCAACGTCACCAACGGCAAGCTCATCCGGCTGCTCGTCGACGACGAGCCCTTCGACGTCCGTTACGGCACGCTGCACTCCCATGAGCGCGTGCTCGACCTCCGCGCCGGCCTCCTGACCCGCGACGTCGACTGGGAGTCACCGGCCCGGCAGCGCATGCATCTGCGGTCCCGCCGACTGGTGTCGCTCACCCACCGGGGGGTCGCCGCGATCGAGTACGTCGTCACCGCTGTCGACGACCCGATGCGCGTCGTCGTGCAGTCCGAGCTCGTCGCCAACGAGACCCTGCCAGCGCAGTCTGGCGACCCCCGCGTCGCCGCTGCGCTCGAGCGCCCGCTGGAGCCTCTCGAGCACCAGGCGTGGGACGACGCGGCCGTGCTGATGCACCGCACCCGCATCAGCGACCTGACGATGGCCGCCGCCATGAAGCACGAGGTCGACGGTCTCGCCGAGTCAAACGACGACCGCGAGCAGCCGATCGCGGTGCAGGCCGAGACGGAGGCCTTCGAGGACGTCGCCCGCACGACCGTCACGGCGACGCTGCAGCCCGGTGAGAGCCTGCGCCTGGTCAAGTACCTCGCCTACGGCTGGTCCAGCCTCCGCTCCCGGCCGGCACTGCGAGACCAGGCGCTAGCCGCGATCGCCAGCGCCCAGCGCACCGGCTGGGAGGGTCTCGTCGCCGAGCAGGCTGAGTTCCTCCGCGACTTCTGGGAGTCGGCCGACGTGGTCGTCGAGGGCGACCCGTCGCTGCAGCAGGCGGTGCGCTTCGGCCTCTTCCACGTGCTGCAGGCCGGGGCACGCGCTGAACGTCGCGGCATCCCTGCCAAAGGCCTGTCCGGCCCCGGCTACGACGGCCACACCTTCTGGGATACCGAGGCGTTCGTCGTCCCGTTGCTCACCTACACCCGGCCCGAGGCAGCCGCCGACGCACTGGCCTGGCGGGCGTCGACGCTCGATGTCGCTCGACGGCACGCCCGCGAGCTCGGTTTCGCCGGCGCCATGTTCCCCTGGCGCACGATCCGAGGGCAGGAGTGCTCCGGCTACTGGCCCGCCGGCACCGCCGCGGTCCACGTCAACGGCGACATCTCCCGCGCCTTCGACCTCTACCGCACGGTGACCGGCAGCAGCGACCTCGAACACCGCGGCGGCGTCGCGGTCCTCGTCGAGACCGCGCGCCTCTGGCACTGTCTCGGTCACCACGGGCTCGACGGCGACTGGCATCTGCCGGGGGTGACCGGGCCCGACGAATACACCGCCGTGGTCGATGACAACACCTTCACCAATCTCGTTGCCACGCAGAACCTGCAGGCAGCTGCGGACGCCGTTCGTCGATGCCCTGACCTCGCCCGCGAGCTCGGGGTCACCGAGGAGGAGACGGCAGCGTGGCTGCACGCGGCCGAGCACGTCCACCTGCCCTATGACGAGGAGCTGCGCGTGCCGGCCCAGGACGAGGGCTTCACGCGGCTGCCGGAGTGGGACTTCGAGGCCTACCGCGACCGCTATCCGCTGCTGCTGCACGCGCCGTACTTCGCGCTCTACCGGTCCCAGGTGGTCAAGCAGGCCGACCTCGAGCTGGCGATCTACTGGTACCCCGACCGCTTCGACCCCGCCGACGTCGCTCGCGCGGTCGACTACTACGAACGCCGTACCGTCCGCGACTCGTCGTTGTCCGCGTGCATCCAGTCAGTGGTGGCCGCCGAGGCCGGGCATCTCGACCTGGCCTACGACTACGCCCGCGAGGCCGCGTTCATCGACCTGCGCGACCTGCACCACAACAGCGGCGACGGTCTGCACATGGCCTCGTTGGCCGGGGCGTGGATCGCCCTCGTCTCCGGTTTTGGCGGGATGCGGCCGAGACCGGACGAGCTGTGCTTCGCCCCCTCGCTGCCGGCGGCGCTGGACGCGCTGACGTTCACCGTGCGGTGGCGGGGGGCCCGCGTCCGCGTCCGCGTCACCCACGACGACGTCGTGCTCGAACGGCTCGACGGTAACAGCGGCGGTGCTGACGGCGACGGTGGGGATGGCGGCCGGAGTGATGACGGTGGTGAGGGCACCCGCGCTGATGGCGGCCGGAGCGAGGACGCGGGTGAGGGCGGCGTGGTGGCGGTGCGACTCGGTGGCGAGCGCCTCGAGCTGGAAGTCGGCAAGCCCGTGCGCCGGCGGGTTTCGCGGCGCAAGCCGCTGCTGCCTCGTCCGCCGCAGCCTCCTGGCCGGGCGCCCCTGTCAACCCGGCTTCCGAGCTGAGCTGGGCGTTGTTTGACAAACCCTGCGGACGATCTTTCTGCGCCCCTACCCTCAACGAGACCGAGGGACTGGCAGCGGAATGGCTTCGCCCACCAAGGGTGAGACCTGACCGAGGGACATTGAGCGGGGCGACGTGAACGAGGACGACCGGATCGCCATCGACCGGGTCATGCCCGGCATGGGTCTGCACGCCCTGCCCGACGGCTGGACTCCGCTGGAGGCGCTCGTGCTCATCAAGTGCCTGGATGACGAAGGCGAGCCGGCCTGGTGCTTTCGCACCACTCACCGCCCCAACCGCCAGGAGCTCCTCGGTGCTCTGATCGAGCACACCGACCTGCTGCGCGCGCGGCTCGTGCGGGAGTGGGAGAACGAGGACTAACCCCTCAGGCGGCTCGGCCCCGACCGCCCTTGCGCCGCCGCAGGTAGTCACTGACGACGTAGCGCCCCAGCTCACCCTGCGAGGGCACGAACACCCGACCGCCGTTGCGCCGGGCGATCTCCTCGACGAACGCGGTCAGCGACGGGTCCTCGTCGAGCTGGAACACGTTGATCGTCGCGCCGCGGCGGGTCATGCGGTCCACCTCGGCGAGGGTCTCGGTCAGCGTCTCAGGATCCGGGGGCCAGGAGAACCACGCCTGCCCGTCCGAGAGCAGGTGAGCTGTCGGCTCTCCGTCGGTGACCACCAGCACGACCGGTTCGGCGTCGCGGTGCCTGTCGAGGAAGCGCCCGGCCAGCATCAGCGCGTGCTGAAGGTTGGTGCCCTGCCGAGTCTCGGCCTCCAGGCCCGCGAGCTCGGTCGCATCGATCACCTGGGCGTAGGCGGAGAACCCGATGATCTGCACCGCGTCCTGCGGGAAGCGGGTGGTGGCGAGGGAGTGCAGGGCCAGGGCCGTCGACTTGGCGGCGGTCCAGGTGTCGCGGAGCACCATCGAGTAGCTCATGTCGACGAGCAGGCAGACCGCGGCGCTCGAACGGCGCTCGGTCTCGGCGACCTCGAAGTCGTCCACCGTCAGCCGCACCCGTCCGTCGAAGGCGCCGCCGCGGCGCACCGCGTTGACCACAGTCCGAACGACGTCGAGCGGCTGCTCGTCGCCGAACTGCCACGGGCGGCTCGCCCCGGTCAGCTCACCGGAGGCACCGGCATCGGCGATGTCGTGGTCGCCCCGGCGTCCGGTCGACAGGTCGGAGAAGACGCGACGCAGCGCCGTGTCGCCCAGCCGTCGTACCGCCTTGGCCGTCAGCTCCAGCCGACCGCCCTGCCGGGTCAGGTAGCCCTGCTCCTCGAGCTCCCGCTCGATACGGCGCAACTGCTCGAGGTCGTCGACGGCTCCGCGACCGAGGGCACGTCGCACCGCCTCCTCGTCGACGTCCTCCAGAGACGCGCCCGGGTAGTCCTGCCGCAGCGCCGCCTCGATCTCGTCGAGGTCGGCGAGGTCCTGCAGGGCGCTGGTGGCGTCCCCGAGGCCGAGACCCTGCTCGCCCCGCATGCTCTCGCGACCGCTCCAGTCGAGGTCCGGGCGCCGCGAGCGCAGTGCCCCCGACAGGGCCGACATCTCCCGTGCCAGGTCCATGTCCTCCATCGCCGCGGCCATCAGGTTGGCCAGCTCCTCGCGCTGCTCAGGAGTGAGCGAGGCCATCAATCGGGCGCCGGCAGCCGCACGCCTGGCCAGGGAGTCGACGAGCTCCTCGAGGTTCTGCGGCTGCTCGGGGAAGAGGTCGCCGTACTTCTCCATGAACTCGTCAAACTGCTCCTGCGTGTGCTCGCCGCGCTCGTCGGCCTCGAGCATCGCGTTGAGGTCGCCCATCATGTCCTTGAGCCGCTGCATGGCCTGCGGGTCTGGCGACTCCAGCGCGTCCTTCAGCCCACGGAACTGGCTGTCCAGCACCTCACGGCGCAGCAGGTCGCGCAGCTGCTCGAAGGTCTGGCGCGCCTGCGGCGACTGCCAGTCATAGTCGCTTAATTGCCGAACGGCGCGGGCGGTGTCCTGGGGCAGTGCGTCCAGTTGCGCCTCGCGGAACCTCGCGTCGTCGCTGGGGTCGGGGAACAGTGCTGCCCGCTCCTGCCCGACAGCGGTATCGAGCAGACGTCGCACCTCCTCCAACGTGCCGTCGAGCCGCCCCCGTTCGCGCAGCTCCTCTCGGCGGCGACGGGCCTCCCGTCGCAGCGCGTCGAGACCGCGCACGTTGTCGCTGCCCCGTCGCAGCAGGTCGCGCAGCGCCTGCGACGGGCTCTGCCCGGCGAGCACGCGGTCGCCGATCTCGTCCATCGCCCTGCGCGTGTCGAACGGCTCTGCCAGCGGGTCCGACCCCTCGTGCCACACCCCATACCGGAACCGCCCGTTGGTCCCGCCGCTCGGTAGGTCGTACCAGTCGCCAGGCGGGACCTGCCGTTCGTCACTCATCCGCCGTACACCGTGCGGCCCGGCACCTCGTCCTTGCTGATCTTCCGGGTCAGGTAGAGCCCCTCGAGAGCCAGCTCCAAAGCGGCGGCCGCGCGCCCCGGAGCGCGCACCGGGTCGTCGGAGCCGTCGTTGCCGTCCAGCCGCTGCAGCAGGGCGGACAGGCCCTCGACCTGTCCGATGCGGCCCAGCAGGTCGCGTGCCGGGACGAGATCACCGGTCTCGACGGTGGCGCCTTCCTCGAAGCGCTGCAGCAGCGGCGACAGGTCGGTGCTGCCCAGGCGGAGCCGGAAGGTCTCGGCGATCGCCCGGCGCAGCAGGTGACCGAGGATCTCCTCCTCGCGACCCTCCTCGCTCGCCTCGAACTCGACCTTGCCCCGCAGTGTTGGCACGACGGCCGGCAGGTCGCACACCCGGGCAACGGGGGCGTCCTCACCTGTCAGCGCAGCGCGCCGCAGCGCCGACGCCGACACCGTCTCCGCGGCAGCAACGGCGAAGCGGGCTGACACGCCGCTGCGCGCGTCGACCGCGGAGGACTCGCGCACCATGCGCGTGAAGCGTGCGACCGCCTCCAGCAGGTGCCGGGGGACATCGGCGACGAGCTGAGCCTCCTGCGTGATGAGGTCGATCTCGTCAGCAAGACGCAAAGGGTAGTGAGTGCGGATCTCCGCACCGAAGCGGTCCTTCAGCGGCGTGATGATGCGGCCGCGGTTGGTGTAGTCCTCGGGGTTCGCGGAGGCCACGAGCAGCAGGTCCAGGGGCAGCCGCAGCTGGTAACCGCGCACCTGGATGTCGCGCTCCTCCAGCACGTTGAGCAGCGCGACCTGGATGCGCTCGGCGAGGTCCGGCAGCTCGTTGACGGCGAAGATCCCGCGGTTGCTGCGCGGCACCAGCCCGTAGTGCACGGTGTCGGGGTCGCCGAGCGACCTGCCTTCGGCGACCTTCACCGGGTCGACGTCGCCGATCAGGTCACCGACGCTGGTGTCCGGCGTGGCGAGCTTCTCGCCGTACCGCTCGCTGCGGTGGCGCCACGTCACGGGCAGCTGGTCACCGACCTCCGATGCCAGGGCGCGGCAGCGCCCGCAGACCGGGTCGAGGGGGGAGTCGTTGATTTCGCAGCCGGCCACCACCGGCTGCCACTCGTCGAGCAGCGCGACGAGCGTGCGCAGCAGTCGGGTCTTCCCCTGACCGCGCTCACCGAGCAGGACGACGTCGTGACCGGCGAGCAGCGCGCGCTCGAGGTGCGGCAGGACCGTGGTGTCGAAGCCGACGATGCCCGGGAACCGCTGGTCGGTCGACAGCCCGGCGCGCATGCGCTCGGTCAGGTTGGTGCGCAGCTCGTCCTTGACGGTGCGCGGCACGTAGCCCTGGTCCACGAGACCGGCCAGGGTCGTGTCGTCGGGACGGGACGAGCGAGGGGAGGTGGCGGACGACAGGGGTGAGGAGACAGCGGACGAGCCAGCAGACGAGACAGCGGACGAGTCAGAGGACGAGTCAGGGGAACCAGCGGCGGCAGCAGGTGTCACGACCTGACCGTACGTCGCGGCTCGGGCGGGCGCGAGAGCGGAGGTGGGCCGCGATTCTTGGTGTGGGCGGGGCTCGCCGGGTAGGAAGTGCCTCATGCGCATGCGCCGACGCCACGAGGACGCCGACCGCGAGAGCTCCCAGGAGGCGGGGGCTGCCGCGGAGGACGCGGTGGCGCCTGCCACCCCCGAGCAGCTCGGTCTCGAGCCCGGCTCGGCGCACGCCGACCCTGCCGACGTGGCCGACCACGTGGTCCGTGCGCAGCGGCCGGGCTCTCCGCGGCGCCCGTTCGACGGGATCGAGATCCCCTACGGGGTGCGGCTGTCGGCGGCCTGGTCGTGGCGCTCGATCGTCATCGCCGCCGGGGTCGCGCTGCTGTTCTTCGTGCTCACGTCGCTGACGGTGGTCGTCATCCCCGTGGTCGTCGCGCTGCTGCTCGCGGCACTCGGCGCCCCCGCCGCCGCCCGGCTCCGGTCCTGGGGCGTCCACCGCGGTCCGGCCGCGCTGCTCGTCATCGTGCTGGGCATCGCCATCGTGGGCGGCATCGTCGCGTTCGTCACCCACCAGGTGGTGGTGGGCTTCAACGACCTTGCCACCCAGGTGCAGACCAGCATCGACCAGCTGCAGAGCTTCCTGACACGGTTCGGGCTCTCCCAGGACCAGCTGCAGCAGGCCGTGACGCAGCTGCGTCAGGAGTTCATCGGCGGCAACGGCCACAGCGGCCTGACCAAGGGGGTGCTGTCGGCGACGGTGACCGCGGGCCACGTGCTGGCCGGCGTCTTCATCATGCTGTTCACCCTCTTCTTCTTCCTCTACGACGGCAGGAACATCTGGCTCTGGCTGGTGCGCCTGCTGCCCGCGGCTGCCCGGGAGCGCACCGACGGCGCCGGCCGCCGCGCCTGGCTGGTGCTCGAGTCCTACACCCGTGCGACCGCGATCGTCGCGCTCGTCGACGCGCTCGGGATCGGCTTCGTCGCGCTGCTGCTCGGGCTGCCTCTCGTCGCGCCCATCACCGCCCTGGTCTTCCTCGGCTCGTTCGTGCCAATCGTCGGCGCGACCGTCAGCGGTGCCGTCGCGATCGCTGTCGCACTCGTGGCGAAGGGCCCACTCGCGGCGCTGCTGATGCTGCTCGGCGTGCTGGCGGTGCAGCAGCTCGAAGCGCACGTGCTGCAGCCGTTCCTGCTCGGGCGGCTGGTGTCGGTGCATCCGCTGGCGGTCATCCTCGCGATCGGCGTGGGCAGCTTCCTGGCCGGCATCGTCGGCGCCCTGCTCGCGGTCCCGATCATCTCGGTCGCCAACGCGGTCGGGCACTACCTGTCCTCGACCTCGGTGCACAGACAGGCGGCCGAGACCGCCGAAGCCACCGACGCCGGGGACGCCGAACGCGCCGGGGCGTGACGACAGCGCCGTTCGGCAATCAGCTCGAACGTCGGCGATGCGCTGGCGCCCGCACCTGGCTGCGGGTGTGATCCGGCTGCGGGTGTGATGATGCGCGTGTGACGAATGGTGTGCGTCTGCCGGCCGACGTCCCGGTGACCCTCGCGGAGGTCCAGGCGGCACGCGAGCTGCTCGCTGGCGTCTCGCGAGTGACCCCCGTCGAGGGGTCCCGGCCGTTGTCGCAGCTCGTCGGCGGCCCGGTGCATCTCAAGTGCGAGAACCTCCAGCGCGGCGGCTCGTTCAAGATCCGCGGCGCCTACAC